>JAWOFF010000176.1:0-11204 GCA_046482325.1 Desulfosalsimonadaceae bacterium | reverse complement strand
CCGATCAGTCTGCAGAAGGTGCGGCCCGGCGATTTTATCCCCCGCTAATTTTGATAAAATTTGCGCTTGACAAGCCGGCCAAAAATTTATAGGTATAGAACAAAATTTTTGAGCGGGAATAACTCAGTGGTAGAGTGCAACCTTGCCAAGGTTGAAGTCGCGAGTTCGAATCTCGTTTCCCGCTCCATTTCCCTTTTTCTCCCCCCGGCGGCATAGCCAAGTGGTAAGGCAACGGCCTGCAAAGCCGATATTCTCCGGTTCGAATCCGGATGCCGCCTCCAAATTTTTTCTAAATTCCAGCAAGTTATTATTTCAATGGGTGTCAAAATCTTTGCCAGTTTTTTGCCGCCTCAAAATCGCTTCGCATGTTGCCGTAATAATCTCTCCATGCCAATCTGATAAATATAATTTCAGCTCTTATCTTTCTTTTTTAGTTCAACAACCTCTGCCTTTCCTCTCATTTTTCGCACTGCGTCCTGATAAAGATCCCGGTCGTGGTTTGACGGAATAATATACCGTTCCATTGCCTTGCTTGCATGACGACTGCCGCCCTTTCTGACCTGCTCCGGGGTAAGCTCCTTTGACACTGCTGTCATTGTGGAGTGTTTGGTTCCCGGTTATAAAGTCACGCCTTCAACTCCCAAATTCTTGCAGGCGCGCTTCCATCAGCGGTTAAATACCTTAACGCCAAACTGCTGTCCTGCTGTAATTCCGCTTTGACCAGAAGTATGAGGAAACAAGGGGCTGTCAGGCAGGGCCCGAGGTAAAGACTGTATAACTTCAATTTCATCTTCCCAGATTGTGGCCTGCTTTCCTTGCGCCAGTGAGTTCTCTTTGGGATACTTGACCATTATGACGCCATAATCCAGCATCACATCCCCCTCGGCCACTTTGACAAGTTCGCCCGGCCACACGTGTGAGTTATGCGAAAGGATGCTTATGCCGGGCCAGATTCTTGGATTGGTTTTTCCTGATGTTTTTGGTATCCCAATAATCAACGGCCCGGTAAATTGCTTTTTTGAGATTACTGAGAGTTGTGGGTTTTATATTTTCCTTGGCTTTTTGCTTAAGCCATTTTTCAACCAGAAATTTAAACGCTAACGGCGAATCTGCTTGGTAATCGCGCGGGTCGTAACCACCAGGCTGATATGTCCACCGCAGATAATTCAGGAATTGCTCTGCGGCCTGAACGCTATCAAACCGCTTAGAAGTCTTGACAAAACAAAACCGGCATTTCCCGTAATGCAAAACTTCATTGTGCCCCTTTGCACAAGACATAACGCTGCGATTTGCGTCATAAAAGACAATGGCAATATGAGGAAAAAATGGAGCAAATTACCGGCGAGCTCGAAGAACTGGTACTGAATGCCTTTATTGCAGTGCCATATTTTTCAAAAGAAATACGGGTGAAGCAAAAGTCCCGCTCCGGAAGGGAAAAATCTTTTATACTGAATCTTCCTGAGTTCGATCCAGGGTGATCGAAAATCGGTTTTCAATTTTTCTGTATATTTGATATTTGTTGTTTGTCTCAATTCGGGCGCCTACACTGGTTAGGCCGGTTTATTTCAACAAATTTCGAGAGTCGCTATGCTTGTTATTCTGGTCAGCTTTGCTTACGCATGCGGTCTGGTATTGTCGCGGATCGGTCTGCCGCCCATGGTCGGATTCCTCGTGGCCGGTTTCGTTTATAATATTGTCGGGCTCTCGCCGCCTTCAGGCCTTGATCTGGTAGCTGACCTGGGGATCACGCTTCTGCTTTTCTCCATAGGACTGAAACTGGATGTGCGGGGTTTGCTCAAGGCTGAAATCTGGGCCAGTGCCACGGCGCAGATGGCCGTGACCACGGGGTTCATTTGCGGGGTTCTGCTTCTGGCCCAATACTGGTTTGCACCGCCGCTGCTGGATCTGCCCCTGCATACCATGATAATTCTCGGGCTTGCATTATCCTTTTCCAGCACGGTCTTTGCCGTGAAAGTCCTGGAAGAAAAGGGTGATATGACAGCGCTCTATGGTAAAATTGCCATCGGCATCCTGATCATGCAGGATCTGTTCGCGGTTATTTACCTGAGCGGTTCCGAAGGAAAGATTCCAAGCATCTGGGCTCTCAGCGTTCTTGCGCTGCCATTTCTTCGCCCGGTGCTCTCTCGGCTGATGGACATTTCCGGGCGGGGGGAGTTGTTCATTTTATGCGGATTGTTTTTCGCCCTCGGCGTCGGTGCCGAGTGGTTTGCCTTGGTGGGTCTCAAGCCGGATCTGGGCGCTCTGGCAGTCGGTGTTCTGGTGGCGGGCCATCATCGGGCATCGGAACTATCCAAGGCCCTGTTCGGATTCAAGGAGCTTATGCTGGTGGGGTTCTTCCTGTCAATCGGCATGAAGGGGCTTCCGACAATGGAAATGTTGGCCGCAGCGCTTTTGCTTTGTTTTTTTCTCCCCTTCAAGACGGGCATCTATCATTTCATCGTGAGCCTTTTCGGATTGCGGGCGAGGACAAGTCTTTTCTCCGCGCTTTCGCTGACAAATTTTTCCGAATTCGGGCTCATCGTCACGGCCATAGCCGTGGGGCAGGGACTTCTGCCGCCTGACTGGCTTCTTGTCATGGCCATGACGGTGAGCATCAGCTTCGCGCTTTCCGCTCCCTTGAATTCGCATTCCGAGATTGTTTACCGGAAAATGTCCGGCTGGCTGAAACGATGCGAGAGAGATTACTGTCACCCCCAGGATGCGCCGATTGACCTGGGTCCCGCAAGGATTGTAATCTTCGGAATGGGACGAATCGGATCCGGAGCATACGATGAACTGCGAAAAACTTATGATGGAGAGATATGCGGGGTCGAGCATTCAGCGGAGCGCGTTGATCACAACAGGAGACAGGGCCGCAACGTCATACTGGCCGATGCCTGTGATACGGAATTCTGGCTGAAGGTAAAAAATGATGACAAGCTAGAACTAATCATTCTGGCCATGCCCAATCATCAGGGCAATCTGTATGCATCCCACCAGATCCGGAATCTGGGTTTTACCTGCCAGGTGGCGGCCATCGCCCGTTTCCCGGAAGAGGTGGAGGAATTGGCTGCGGTTGGGGTATGCACGGCATACAACATTTACGGACAAGCCGGAGCGGGGCTGGCCCGAAGCGCTTTGGAAAAAAATTGTCTGCTGGATCCGTTGTAAGAAGAATATTAGAACTCTAGCGGGGATTGAAAGTGGCAGGAACGCTGTCCGGGATGGCAGAAGTTTTCCGTCGCGACAGATTATTTCCGCTCGGGGGCCGATGATGCTGAATTCAGTTGTTTCCTATTTACGCGCCGGTCTGCTCCTGAACTCCCTCACTTTGGCGGAGTTTATCCTTTTATGCGCCGTCGGTCCGGAACTTCTGCCGAATGAATCCAATTGCCTGCTTAAAAATATCTGCAAAGGATGGCTTTTGATTTTCCTGACAAGCCTCCCGGTTTTCTCCCAACTCGACGCCCGCTGCCGTTACCAGGACTACAAGAGGGTAAAGGATCTGTTATTCCGGTTCGGCTTTGACGCTCGCATAATAAAAACCTTGCTCAAGTCCCGCTGCCAGCGGGATGCCGCAATGCTTGCAGCCCTTGAATCGGGGCACGGAGAATCATGCCGGGCCTTTTATCGCAGGCAGGGGTATCGCTGGTATCATATCCTTCCGGATTTCCTGTTCAGCAGTCCCCGGTTCCCGATGAGCCGACATTTCTGGCAGTCGACCTTCTTTCTGAAAAACTACCATTGCAGCAAATTTTTTTGAACAAAAACTATGCATTCCTATCTTTTCGTTTCAAACCTAAACCTTACATTGCGCACTTTCTATCGTCCGATTTTGCAATTATGACGAATGCGATATAACACATTGATATAACTCTAAATAAAAAAATTCTATCCATTCGATTTTGTTCAAGATATTGTATCCCTCAAAAAAGGGTTTCATCCCGGGCGCGGCAGGAGAAATCCGTGTTGATGGCGGTGATAATGGCCTCCTGGTTTTCAACCAGGACCTTCCTGAGCTGTTTCAGGTGCTGGATGCGCTCTCGGCCATGGGAAGGCGGTTTTTAGCAAAAGCCCGGCGCTGGGATTCAAAGATGCGCTCCAGCCCGGTCGTTTCCGTCTGATTCAGGCTTGATTGGGCGCCGGCCCCTGTATTTCCATTCGCGGATTCTTTCATACGGGCCTCTTTTGTTTGCGTCCGCGGCTGAAAGGCCTTCCAAAAGCGCAAAACAATTTAATCCGGAATACGCCCGGAAAGCGGATAGTGCAAGTTTTGTGCTTATTTTCTTCCCGTTGCGTCTGTTTTGAGTTAGGCTGATTTACTGGTGGCTGTTATGAAGAAAATGCAGGATATAAGCATCCGATCGAAAATATGGCTGGCTGACAGCGAGGGCCGGGTGGCGTTCGGCCTGGGGCGGGTAAAGATCCTTTCGGCCATCGATCGCTGCGGCTCTATTCACGCCGCGGCAAAAGAGCTGGGCATGAGTTACCGGGGCCTGTGGGGGCGGATCAATGCGACCGAGGAGCGCCTGGGCGAGCCCCTTCTGCATCGCAACGTCGGGGGACGCTCCGGCGGCGGCTCCCGGCTCACGGATTTTGCCAGGGATCTGATGGAGCGCTTCGAAAAGCTCCACCAGCTGGTGGTGGACGCCTCGGACCAATTATTTGAGGATATGCTGGAAGGCGGGGACGAGTCCGGCCCGTCCCTTTAATATTTCCCCAGCGGACAATCCGGAAAGCGGCAGCTCTTGCAGTCCAGGCAAAGCCCGGAATGCCCCAGTTCGGCAATGCTTGAGCGGTCCAGCCGCTCGCCGGCAAGCACGCGCGGCAGCGTCAGATCCAGTATCGTGGTCCTGTGATACATGCCGCATGCCGGCACCCCGAGAATCGGGATATCATTGATATAGGCCGCCATGAACATCGCGCCCGGCAGCACAGGGGAGCCATAGATGCAGTCCGTGGCCCCGGCTTTGAGCACCCCTTTGCGGGTGACATCATCCGGGTCCACCGACATCCCGCCCGAGGACAGGATCAGATCAAGGCCCGCATCCACATAGCGCCGGATGATATCGGCAATGGCCTCGGCGTCGTCCGGTGCGAAGGCAACTTCCGCAACGTTTGAACCAAGCTCTGTCACCTTGGAGCGGAGCACGGCTTCAAACTGGTCCTCGATGATCTGATGATAGACCTCATTTCCGGTGATAATCAGGCCCACGTCGGCTTTTTTCAATGGTTTGACTTCGAAAAGGCCGGAGGCGGCCCCGGCAATCTCCACCGCCCGGTCCACCACTTCCTTGCGGATCATAAGCGGAATGGCGCGGGTCGCGGCCACGACGGCTTTTTCCTTTACCAGGGTGTCCGTGTGCCGGGTGGCGCACATGACCTCGCCCAGCATGTTGACATCTGCCAGCGCCTCTGTGTTGACTTTAAGCAGGCCGTCGGTTTCGGCCTGCAGCCGGATTTTGCCTTCGGCCGGCGCGCCCGCCCATGTGACGCCGGGGCCGCAGAAGGCGTTGGCCATGAGCTCGGCAGCTTCATTTTCATGGATGTAGCCGGCATCCCCGGCCTCGATGTAGACGTGCTGCTTGCCCAGCCGGTGGAAATGCGCAATATCCGCATTCCGGATTTCATGGCCCTTTTTAAATGCCGGGCCTTTGAATTCGCCCTTGCGGATCTCGGTGATGTCATGGGTCAGGCGTTTGCCCACGGCTTGCTCGACCGACACTTTTTTAAGGGAAAGCCCTGCGCGGCCCGGCTTTTTCGTCTGGCCGGCGGCTCCGGCAGACGTCTCAGAGGTGTCTGCTGCATTATTTACAGCCGCAGGCCGGTCCTCGTAATAGCCCTCTCCCTGGCAGGCCCGGCAAAGCGAGCCCTGCCAGGCAGGATAGGGCTCGCCGCAGCCGGCGCAGATGTTGATGGTTTTCTTTTTTTCCCGGTTGTAATAGTTGGTGACCGTAACCGCCCTGTAGGAGAGGACGGCGGAATCGGCCTCAAAAAGGGCCTCGATCAGAACCGAGGCCGGCATGGCCTCCCGGGGCAAGAGCCGCATATACCAGTTGTAGAGCTCCGGCCAGGTTCCGGCCTTCTCAATGTCGAACCAGACCCGGCAGCCGGCAAGGGTTTGGCGGTCATAGAGGGTGAGGGCAAACTTGTCCCAGTCCATGATCTTGATCCGGCCGTTGCCGATGGTACACCCTGTAAAGAGCTGCACCGCGTCCGGCAGGCAGTGCCGGGTTTCAACAATGGCATCCGTGGCTGCCCCGGCTTCTTCGTCCGTGCTGATAAGCGTCCGGGCCAGATCCACCATCAAGGCGCCAAGCACGAGGCCGGGGGCTGCAAATCCATGAAAGCCGCCAATCGTTTCCAGAAGTTCATCCCGGGATTTGCCGCATATTTGCGTTTGGGTCCGGTGCATGAATTTTTTCCTTCCAGGCCTCCTTTACAATTTACAATATAGAGGCAATGCGATTTAATGCAAGTCGCTTTCCTCCTCACTCGCCGACATGTCAACGCTGTCGAGCTGGCAGACGCAGCTGCATCTTGAAGGCGAAAGCCCCGCCTTTTTCCAGACCGCCGCCGACTCCTTGCAGAGGGCAATGCGGCAGTGCGGGTATTTCCGGATTTCGCCTATGGCAGAAGCGAACAGTTCGCTGCGTTTCTCTTCGCTGAAACTGTATTTTCCGGTTTTTGGTTTTCTGCCGCCGGGCCCGGATTCAGGCGGGAGCATGGGGACCATTTCCGAGACCAGGCGGGGCAGTTCCGGACCGGTGGTAAAAAGGGTGTCCCGCATGTGGTAGAAGCCTTCCTCAAACCGCAGCGTCCCCAGGGTGATCCGCTTTGACCTTTTCATGAATGATGATTTCTTTGGGCTGCCACATTTGTCTTTCTGTATATCATATTTCATATTCTTTTCATGCCGCCGGGCAGGGCTATGTCCAGTTGGCGGCATCCCGGAATGACATCTGAGTAATTTCCATCTCGACCGCTGTTCTGAGGCGGCCGGATTTTGGTTTGTGTGCCAGCCATATTCCTTTTCCTTGTATCTGCGGCAAACTTGAAAATCGCTCAATTTAGGTTTCAGTAGTTGAAATATGATTTTACTCCGGCTGTTGAGAGGTGTATTCAAAGACAATTTCCACCCGCCTGTTCAGAGCTCTTCCCTCACGGGTCTTATTCGATCTCATCGGATTTTGGGAGCCGAGCCCTTTTGCCTCTATCTGTTCGGCTTCTACTCCGTTGCCGCTCAGGTAGCTTTTTACGATGTTCGCCCGGACTTCGGAAAGGTGCAGGTTGTATTGTTTATCTCCAAGCGAGTCTGTGTATCCCACCACGTTCGCCTTAAGCTCCGGATTGCTGATCAGCAGTTGTTTTGCCTTGTCCAGGGTTTCGGTAGAGCGCCGGTTCGGTTCGTAGGTGTTACTGAGAAAATACACCACGAGTTTGTCATGCGCTTTTGGCTCTGCAGCGTCGAAGAAAGTCTCCGCAGTGGCCGGGAGTGGTTTCGCGGGGACTTGAGGCGTATCTGCAGTTACGGGGGGCGTCTTCTCTGCCTCCGGCTCTTCTGGAGAAGCAGCGTTGTCAGAAATGCTGTTTTGTATTTCCGCCTTGACGCCGGTTTGTGGTGTTTGGAGGCTTTGTTTGGTGTTTGCCTGGCCTGGCCGGCCTGCCTGTTCCGGGGCTGCAGCCTTTGTTTCTGCTTCTGCGGCAGATTCGGCGGCCCTGCTGTCCGATTGGGTTTCGGGTGCGCCGGCGGATTCGGGCGGGACGGCATGCGGGGCTGTGGATTGTTCTGTCTGGATAAAAGCCCCGTAACCGGCCAGCAGGAGAAAAAAGAGAATGATCAGGGCAGTCAGCATGGCTTTCCGGGGTTTGGGTTTGCGCTCCTTTGGCTCTTGCTGGCTCTGATTTTCGGGGGGCGTAGCAGGGCCCGGCTGCCTGATTTGTTCTGTCGGCTTCCGGGACGAGCGAACCTCCAGATCGCGGGCGCATTCGTAGATTATGGTATCCGAGATAAATTTTTTGTCACCGGCATAAGCGCTTAGTAGCGCATGATCACATATAATGTTGATCAGCCGCGGGAAGCCCTCGGAAAATTCGTATATGAGATCAACAGCCCTTTTCGAGAAAAGGTTCTTTTGGCCGCCGGCAACCTTCTGCCGGTGCCAGATATATTCGCCAACTTCTTTTTTGCTTAAAGGCTTCAGTTGATAACTGAGCGTGATTCGCTGGCGTATGGCCCTGCTCCTGTAATCGAGGAGCATGTCGTTGAACTCGTCCTGGCCGACAAAAAAAACATTTAAAAATTTGGCATCGGGCTTTTCCAGGTTTGACAAGGCGCGGATTTCCTCGAGGAGCTCAAAGGTGAGGCGCTGAGCCTCATCAATTATCAACAATACAGTTTTGCCCAAATAATGCTGTTTTTGGAGATACTCCCCAAAACGAACAAGGAAAGGCCCCCTGGATTGAAACGTCTCGTTCATATTCAAGGTGCCGGCAAGTATGTTTATAAAATCAATCAGTTCGAGCCTGGGGTCAGGCAGCCGGGCAACCAGGACATTTTTATCAAGGCCCTGCAAAAGGGCGTTTAAAAGAGTGGTCTTGCCGGTGCCCACATCCCCTGTCAAAAGCAGAAAGCCCCGGTTTTCCAAAACTCCGTATTTAAGGACGGACAGCGCCTCTGTGTGCTTTTCCCCCAGCCAGAGAAACCTGGGGTCTGCGTTAATTTGAAAAGGCTTGATCGTAAAGCCGAAGTGTGCCCGATACATGACTGCCCTCTTGGTCTTTTTCCTTTTTCTGGCGATAGGTGATATCAGCCATTATTCCATGGACGGCGACTCCCCCGTCGCCTTTCAAACCGGCTTATGCAGCGCATAGACCCATAGATATTCGTTGCGCTTTATCCCGGGACGTCAGACGGCCATTGATTTTTTGTAACATGGATCCGGCAGCCTGGCTACAAATACGTGGGTAAAAATTTTAAACCTTCAGTTTAAGTGAGAATAAGACAACAATAAAGTAGATTTCTAATTTTGACTTGAAACTATTCTATTGGATCTGTATATTTTTAATGTTTGTGAATAAAGAATACCAGGCTTTGATGGAGAGATATTATGGCTGAGCTAAGTGACAGGGTGGAAATTTTGGAGGATTCAGTTTATCAGATGGAAAAAGAGATTGAAAAACTTAAGGAACTTATAAAAAATTTACAGAAAGAGATAAAAAAATTAAAATCCGAGAGCTGGTAAAATCTATAGAATGTAAGGACAGGAAAAAAAGTAAAGGAGAAAGATAATGGCGGAAGCGCAGACAGCTAAGCAGACAAAAAAGAAAAAGGCGGCACCGGTACGGAAGCATCAGCTTACAAAAGAGGAAGTGAAAGAAATAGTGGAAAAATACCCTGACAAACCGCAGCAGACAATTGCGAACAAGTATAACTGTTCCGTCAGTCAGGTCCAGAAAATGTTTAAACTGTTCAACAATACCAACTGGAAGCCCGCAGATTCAGATGATATCCTGCCGAAAGGGTATATGTTTCCAAAATCCATCAATCAGGTGGTCGAATCAGTTATGTATGATATGGGATATGTAACTGCAGAATAAGTTGACGATATAAGACAGTCCAATGCATATCACCGGTCGACCAGGAGGATGCGCAGGTCCATTACGTTGGTGCCTGTGGGGCCGGTGGTGAAAAGCTCTCCGCTTTGCCTGAAAAAATTGTAGGAGTCGTTTGACCGCAGGTAAGCAGCCGGCTCAAGACCCATGGCCCGGCCGTTTGCGACAGTTTCCGGGTCCACTGCGGCGCCGGCTGCATCCGTAGGCCCGTCGCTGCCGTCGGTGCCGGCGCTGAAAACGAGCATGGCTCTTTCCCCGGCAATCTCAAGGGCGGCGGCGAGGGCAAAGTCCTGGTTTCTTCCCCCTTTTCCTGATCCGGATAAAGTGACCGTGGTCTCTCCGCCGGAGAGTACGCAGGCGGGGGGCGCAAGCGGATGGCCGCTGTGGCGGATTTCTTTGGCCACGGCGGTGTGGAACCGGGCGGCTTCCCTGGTCTCGCCCTGAATCCGGGAGGAGAGAATCAGGCTGTTGTAGCCCAGCGCAAGGGCGGTATGCCGCGCCTGCTCAAGGGCTTTTTGGTTATTTGCAACTATGCATGTGCGGGTTTTGGCAAAGGCCCCCGCATCCTGTTTCGGGGTCTCCTCTTTTCCCTCCGCGAGCCCGTTTTTCATATAATCGAGAACCGCCCGGGGCAGGCGGTCCTGTAGCCCATAGGACTCGATGATCCGTGTGCAGTCGGCAAAAGTGCTGGTATCCGCCACTGTGGGGCCGGAGGCGATGACGTCGAGTTTGTCGCCTACCACGTCGGAAACTATCAGCGCTGCCACTGCCGCCGGATAGGCGTGCCCGGCCAGGCGGCCGCCTTTAATGCCGGACATGTGTTTGCGCAGGGCATTGATTTCATTGATGTTCGCCCCGCAGGCGAGGAGCGTTTGAATGGTATTCTGCTTGTCCGCAAGACTAAGGGGAGGCTCCGGGAGGGTGGCAAGGGCGGAGCCTCCGCCGGAGATCAGGCAGATAATAAGATCGGTGGCGGTGGCTGCATCTGCGAGCGCGAGGATTTCTTCAGCGCCGCGCACCCCGTTTGCATCCGGGATGGGATGGCCCGCTTCGGTCAGCCGGATGCGCTTCAGGCTGCGGGTGTGACCGTATTTTACGGTGACAGCCCCGGCCGTGATGCGCTCTCCCATCAGGTTCTCCAGGGCGGCGGCCATATCGGCGGAAGCCTTGCCCGCGCCGACTACGTAAATATTTTCTACGGCTGATAAATCAAAGCAGTGCTGATGTATGCAAAGACTGCTGCCGCGGATGCTCAGGGCGGCGGCAACCGCCTTTTCAGCATTGACCGCTTCAAGAGCCGCCTGAAATATTGCAGCTGCATCCCGCCGTAATTGGGGGGTAAGCATTGTGCTCGGCCATTTCCTTTTTATTGGAAGCGGGTTTTTGTTTTTTCAGGCATTTTTTATCCTTGCGCACACAGGCGCATAATTTGGGATTGTAGTATTCCTTGCAGTTTAACGGATTATAGAGCGGGCATTCCGGATATTTTTGCGACATATGCCAAATTTCCCCTTTATCTGTATTTATCTGTTTGTATATCATAAACCTAAATTGAGCGATTTTCAAGTTTGCCGCAGATACAAGGAAAA
>JAWOFF010000162.1:0-102908 GCA_046482325.1 Desulfosalsimonadaceae bacterium | reverse complement strand
CATCCCCTTCCCCTTGCCTGCCTTCAGGCTTTCCTGGATCTCTTCGCACAGATCCAGGGCTCGGGTTGCAGCCTCCTGCAGGGTTGAATCGCTGTTAAACTCCTGATGCTTGAGGGCATCAATTAACACATCCAGAGCGGCAAGGAGTTCATCGGTTTCAGAAGCGCCGCTGTTGATGAGCTTCAGGATCTGTTTACCCGCCTTACTGCTCACCCACTCCTCTTTGAGTTTATAGGTGCCGTCCATAAAGGTAGCCGCAAGGTTGAACCCTTCAGTGCGGCTCCAGAGCAAAAGCGGTGAGGTGACGAACGCGGCCAGCGCCATGGTCGGGGCGGGTTTGCGCATAATCTGCAGAAAGTGATACACCACCTCGGCGCCGAGATCGCGCACATGGGAGCGCAGGTTTATCCCGGAGAGCGGAATCCCCGCCCCTGCGCACAGATCGGCAAGAGCTCGGCTGCGCGCCGGATCGTTAGGGAGCAGAATGGCGATATCCCGATATTCGAGCTGCGGGTCAGCCTCCATCTGCGCCTGGATCATCCCGACCGCAACTTCGGTCTCTTCGAGATAGTCGCGCGCGCCTATCCACTCTACTCCCCTGGGTGCCCCTGCTTCATCTTCGGGAGCAGCATAGACTTCCGCATCGGGATCAAACAGATACTGCTGCAGATGTGCAAGAGCGCTGTTGCCTTGGGATGGAGCTGGGGCGATATGTTCAAATACCTGCGTGGTTTGGGCCTGGGTGGGAGCATGCGCAGCGCTGTCCTGATTGAGCTTATTCACCAGAGCCTGCGCCCAGGGATCTAGAGGTGTTGCTGCAGGGCTTACCTGGACGGCAAACACGCGCAATGCCTCGGAGGCTGGAATGTTCAGAATCTGGGATACGACCTCAAGATCAGCAGGAAGTTCATGCTCGATCGTGGCAAAGAGCTGGAGCAAGTCGTGCAGATGGCTGGTGCCGCGCTGGGACAGAGCATCTATAGTATGGGGATGAGTATTGGTGTCACAGATGTTTTGCAGCTGCGCTGGCGTTGTAGCACGGATCAGGCGTTCCAGCTCACACACACTCTGCGCGCCGGTTTCTTCCGGAGCCACCTGGTAGCTTTGACCACAGAACAGATCAGTGCAGGTTTCCAGGGCTGCGGTTACGCGTTCGTTCCACTCGCTGTGCCCTTTTTACCCCATGACAAACATAATCGGCTTCAAATGCGACTTCCCGCCGCTCGTATTTATCAATCAATGTACACACCCCGATGCTTTCGGGGCTGCATTGTTTCAAATGTTTGACCAGGTGCGTCATGGTAAGGCCGGTATCTATGATATCCTCAACGATTAACAGGGATTTGCCCTGCAGATCCGCGGAAATGCTGCTTTGGAAGGAGACTTCGCCGCAGGATATGTTGCTGCGGCCATAGCTGGAAAGCTGGATGAAATCGATTTCTACGGGAATAGTCAAGCGGCGGATCAAATCGCTTAAAAAAACAAAAGCTCCTTTTAACACACCAATTAAAAGAAGGCTCTGAGTTTGATAATCCACTGAAATCCGGCGGGCCAGGCGGGCTACTTTCCGTTGGATCGCTTCCTCGCTCAACACCGGAATAAGTTCCGGCGCCTTCGCAGTTGTGAGCTCTTGCAAGTAGTCATTCATTAAATATTCCGCAGTATCTCACCCGGCTTTCACCGGCGCATGCATCCCTGCCCGGCCCGGCCCGCAGGGGCGGATATTGGCACGGAGCAAACAATCCCTGAATATTATTCAGTATTTTGTCTATCTGCACACAGTCTGGTTCAGCATACTCCTGTCCCTTAATTTTGTCAATAAATTTAACATCTTCCCTTGGTGCACCCGGCGTCTTACACTCCGGTCTCCGCCAGCTCCTCCACCAGTTCTTTCTGTTTTTTGTTCAGCTTTGCCGGCATTTTCACATTGACGACTACATAGAGGTTTCCGGCGCCGTTTCCCTTCATATGGGGAATACCATGGCCGGACAACCGCATTTTCTTTTTGTGCTGCGTTCCCGGCGGTATGGTTAAGGAAAGCTGTTTGCCGTCCACCGTGGGCACAGATATTTTCGTTCCCAGCAGCGCCTCGGTGAGCTTGATCTCACGGTCCATGTAGAGATCATAGCCGTCGGCCCTGTAGAACGGGTCCTGGACCAGCCGGCTGCGGATATAAAGGTCTCCTGCCGGGCCGCCGTAAGGGCTGGCCTCGCCTCGGCCGGAGAGCCGCAGCTTTTTCCCACTAATCATTCCCTTTGGAATTTTGACCGTAAGCTGCTCCGTTTTGCCCGAAGCGTTTTTCAGGGATACCGTTTTCGTGGTGCCGGAAAAAATATCCTGCAGGGTCACCGGCAGTTCGCTTTCCACGTCCTGGCCCTTCATCTGAGCGGCCTGCTGCCGGCCGCCTCCGCCGCCTCCGAAACCGAAAATCGACTCAGGATCAAAGGAAAACGCCGAGCCTCCCATGCCTGCGGACTTGCGGCCGCCACGGCCGAAACCGCTAAAGAAGGAACCGCCGCCAAAGCCGAATTCCCGCAGAATATCCTCCACGTTGGAGCCCCGGAATATATCCTCCTGCGAATAGCGCTGCTGAAAATCCTCGGAGCCGTATGTATCGTACTGCTTGCGCTTTTCCTCATCGCTTAGCACGGCATAGGCTTCGCTGATCTCCTTGAACCGCTCCTCGTTTTCCTTGCTGCCGTCGGAGTGGTCCGGATGATACTTCCGGGCAAGCTTGCGGTACGCCTTTTTGATCTCGTCCTGAGTAGCATTTTTGCTTACCCCTAATATGTCATAATAGTCCTTCTGGGCCATATATATTTACCCCTTTGTGCGAATTTTTATAAAAAATCAAATAATTCAGTTAGTTTTTAATGTAATGCCCATTTGGGTTTTGTCAAGACCGCCCCCCGGAGCCTGCGCGGGATTTCAAGGCCACCATGAGAATGGAAATTGCAGCGGGCGTCATGCCGTCTATCCGTGAGGCCTGACCCAGGGAGAGCGGCCTTATTCGGGTCAGCTTCTCGCGCAATTCATTGGAAAGTCCCTGCAGCCCCTGGTAATCAAAATCCTCCGGGATTCTGCGGTCCTCCAGGGAGCGGAATTCCTCTATGGAGCGCAGCTGCTTGTTGATATAGCCTTCATACTTGATCTCGATTTCAGCCTGCCGGACGACGCGGCTGTCCCAGGGCGGATCTCCCCCGCCGAAGCGGCGCACCACGTCATAGTCCAGCTCGCTTCTTTTCAAAAGCTGATCCAGCGGCACGCCATTATCTATCGTTGCGGATCCGCGACCCTCAAGATACTCGTTCACAGCCGGCGCGGGCTTTACCACGGTCTTTTTGATGCGGCGGATTTCCTCCTGGATCTGGCGCCTGCGGCCTGCCGCATCCGCCACGGCATCCCGGTCGATCAGCCCCAGTTCGTGACCGATCTCCATTAAACGCAGGTCCGCATTGTCCTCGCGAAGCATGAGCCGGTATTCGGCCCGGGAGGTAAACATCCGGTAGGGCTCGGATGTGCCCCGGGTGACCAGGTCATCGACCATAACGGCCATATAGGCCTGCGAGCGATCCAGAAGGAAAGGGGGGCGTCCCTGGACGCGGCAGGCCGCGTTGATGCCTGCCCACAGCCCCTGGGCCGCGGCTTCTTCATACCCCGAGGTCCCGTTGATCTGGCCGGCCAGATACAGCCTTCCCACCTGCTTTGTCTCCAGGGTGGGCATAAGCTGTTCGGGGTTGATATAGTCGTATTCAATGGCGTAGCCCGGCCGCATGATCTCGGCCTCTTCCAGCCCGTCCACTGAGCGCACCATTTCAAGCTGCACTTCCATGGGCAGGCTGTTGCCCAGGCCGCTCACATAGATCTCCTCCGTGTCGAGTCCCTCGGGCTCAAAGATGAGCTGGTGGCTCGTGCGCTCCGGGAACTTGACCACCTTGTCCTCGAAAGAGGGGCAGTAACGGGCGGAAATCCCCGAAATCCGTCCCCCGTAAAGCGAGGAGGCCGTGATGTTGTCGGCCACAATGGCGATGGTGCGCCGGTCCGCATGCCCGATATAGCTGGGCTGCTGGGGCAGGACAAAGCCCCCGGAAAAACAGGAAAAGGGCTCCGGATGGGGGTCGCCGTCCTGGCGCGTCATCCGGCTGAAATCAATGCTCTGCCGATGCAGCCGGGGCGGGGTGCCGGTCTTCATGCGCCCCAGGCTGAAGCCGCAGCGCTTTAAGTCCCCGGCCAGCCCGCAGGCGGCAAACTCGCCGGCACGCCCCGCGGAGAAGGCATTGGCCCCGATATGGACCAGGCCGCCCAGAAAGGTCCCGGTTGCCAGCACCACCGTCTGCCCGGTGAAGCCGTAGCCGGTGTTGTCCACAACGCCCGCCACCCGGCCGTCCTCCACGACGAGCCGCTCCACGAGCGCCTGCTTGACATCCAGACCCCGGGTTTGCTCCAGGGCCGCCTTCATGGCCATGTGGTAGCGGACCTTGTCGTTCTGGGTGCGCGAGGATTGGACCGCCGGGCCTTTGCGGGTATTTAACTTGCGGAAGTGAATCGCCGTCTGATCGGTCACCCGGCCCATTTCCCCCCCCAGCGCATCGATCTCGCGCACGAGCTGGCCCTTGGCCATGCCCCCGATGGACGGGCTGCAGGGCATTGCCGCGATCTTGTCCAGATCAATGGCGAGCAGCAGCACCCGGCATCCCATGCGGGCGGCTGCCAGGGCGGCCTCGCATCCGGCATGGCCGCCGCCGACAACAATAACATCATAATTGCGGGGATATGCTGCACTCATCGCTTCTCTCCAACGCTGCCGAACTCCTTGCTGTTTTGCTCCCTGCCGTGCTATGGGAAAAAACTATCATAGATGGTATTCAGGGATTTTGCAATGGATCAACGCTACCGGGATCTCAACAGCTACCTGCGCGGCATCTTCGGCTGCCGGGTACAGAAAATCTCCATAGACGCGGGGCTGTCCTGCCCCAACCGCGACGGCACCATCTCGCGGCAGGGCTGTATTTTCTGCAATCCACGGGGGTCCGGTACAGGTGCCCACGAACGCGGGCTCTCGGTGGCCGAGCAGGTGGTGCAGAGCAAGCGCGCCCTTGCGCGCCGCTACAAGGCCAAAAAATTCCTTGCCTATTTCCAGTCTTTTACCAACACCTATGCACCTGTTTCCACGCTCCGCCGCCTCTACGACGAAGCCCTCGGCATCGAGGGCGTTGTCGGGCTCTCCATCGGCACCCGGCCGGACTGCGTGGACAGCGAGGTACTGGAGCTTCTTGCTGAATATGGCCGAAACTGCCTTGTCTGGGTGGAATACGGCCTCCAGTCCGCCCATGACACTACTCTTGCCGCCATCAACCGGGGCCATAACGTCCAGAGTTTCGCAGATGCGGTAAAAAAAACGCGCAGCCTGGGAATTCCGGTGTGTGCGCACGTAATCCTCGGCCTGCCCGGAGAAAGCAGGGAGCAGATGATGGAGACCGCGGATTATCTGGCGGATCTGGGCGTTGACGGGGTAAAAATCCACCTGCTCTACGTGGTAAAAAAAACGGCCATGGAAGAGCTCTATGCAGCCGGCAGGTACCGGTGCCTCAGCCGGGACGAATACGTGGACATTGTCTGCGGTTTCCTGGCGCGGCTGCCGCATAGCGTGGTCATCCAGCGCCTGACCGGGGACCCCCATCCGGAAGAGCTGGTCGCCCCGATATGGTCGCTGGAGAAGGCGAAAACGCTGGAGCTTATCCGCAGCACCCTCGTGGAGCGCGATATCCGCCAGGGCTGCCGCTGCAGAGCAAAAAGCGGCTGACCCGGCCTAGCTGTCCGCCCCGGTTTGCATATCCGCCATCACCTGCCGCTCTTCTTCGCCGGGCAGAATGCCGTGCAGGGTGCCTTCCATGACAAGGACGCCCTCCTGGTTGCGGTATTCTGCGGATGCCACTGCCCGGCCCCTGTCATCGACCTCCGTGATGACAAAATCGCAAACAATGCAGTCGCCGGGATATACGGGCTTTTTAAAGCGAAACTGCATCTGCGAGGCCAGCCACCCGATCTGTCCTCCTATCTCGGATATCATGGAGGCAACCAGCAGGCCGTGGCAGATGGGCCCGGAAAAGCCCTTTGCCTCTACAAAACGCCGCTCGGAATGGACCGGGTTATAGTCCCTGGTGACAGCGCCAAAGCGCTCGACATCCTCCCGGGTAAACTCCCGGGACACAGAAAACCTGTCACCCGCCCGCAGCCCTTGTACGGCTTTTTTTCGGATCTCTCCAGGTTGGTTCATGGTTTTTGGTTCATGGTTTTTGGTGCACAGGGGTAAGCGGAGCTTTTTGCGCAGGCCCCCCTTGTATTTGCTGATAAGATTACTATATTGGCCTTTTGTCTAAAAGTGCAAATTTAAAAATCGTTCAATTCAGATAAAACTTTCTGAGCTCACTAAACACCCAATACTTAACAACTTAAGGAACTGCCTTGCAGCAACGCGCACAAAACCGGAATATACGAAATATTGCAATCATATCCCACGTTGACCACGGCAAAACCACGCTGGTGGATGCCATGTTCCGCCAGAGCGGCCTGTTCCGGGAAGGCCAGGAAGTTGACGAGCGTATCATGGACAACACCGACCTGGAACGGGAAAGAGGCATTACCATTACAGCCAAGAACTGCTCCGTGATCTGGAAGGGGGTGCGCATCAACATTATCGACACCCCCGGCCACGTGGATTTCGGCGGCGAAGTAGAACGCGGCCTCCTAATGGCCGACGGCGCGCTTCTGCTGGTCGATGCCTCGGAGGGGCCGCTGCCGCAGACCCGTTTCGTGCTGAAAAAAACGCTCGATGCCGGCCTCAGGATCATTGTCATAATAAACAAGATCGACCGCAAAGATGCGAGGCCCGCAGAGGTCCTGGACGAGCTCTGTGATCTTTTTATCGATCTTGATGCCAGCGACGAGCAGCTCGAATTTGCCCTCTTCTACGCCATAGGCAGGCAGGGGATTGTCAAAACCGAACCTGACGAGCCCGCGGATAACCTGCATATCCTGTTTGACTCCATACTGGAACAGATCCCGCCGCCCGCATACGACCCGGATGCTCCCTTTCAGATGCTGGTTGCGGACCTGGGCTACAACGACTACCTGGGCCGGCTTGCGGTGGGCCGGGTTCGAAACGGGCGCGTGCGGGCAAAAGACCAGCTTGTCTGTATGAAAGGAAAGGATTGCCAGGTGCCCCTCAAGGTCACCAGGCTCCAGGTGTATCAGGGCACCGGACTGCAGGCTGTGGAGGCGGCCGAGCCGGGCGATATAATCATCCTCTCCGGCATTGAAGACGCGGAAATCGGGGACACTATCTGCACCGCGGAAGCTCCTCAGGCGCTTCCGCGCATTCACGTGGAAGAGCCCACCATCTCCATGCTGTTTACCACCAGCGATTCGCCGTTTTCCGGCACGGAGGGGAAATACGTTCAGGGCGGCAAAATCCGCGAGCGGCTCGTAAAGGAAACCCTTATGAACGTGGCCATCCAGATAGAGGAGACCGGGACCAGGGACCGTTTCATGGTCAAGGGCCGCGGCGAGTTCCAGCTGGCCATACTCATTGAGACCATGCGGAGGGAAGGCTTTGAATTCTGCGCGGGCCGCCCGGAGGTGATCTACAGCTACGAGAACGGCCGGAAACTCGAGCCCATTGAAAACCTCTACATCGACTGCCGCGAGGAGTACATGGGCATTATCACGGAAAAACTCTCCATGCGCAAAGGCAAGATGACCAACCTGGTCAACAACGGCTTCGGCCGCATCCGGATGGAATTTTCCGTTCCCGCAAGAGCGCTTATCGGCTATCGCGACGAGTTCCTGACGGACACCCGGGGCACCGGCATCATGAATTCGAGCTTTGCCGGCTACGGGCCCTACCGGGGCGATTTCCCGGGCCGCTTTACCGGCTCCCTTGTTGCCGACAGGCAGGGCCGGGCTGTTGCCTATGCCCTGTTTAACCTGGAACCGCGCGGCGAGCTGTTTATCTCCCCGGGCGAGCCCTTCTACGAAGGCATGGTGATCGGCGAGCACAACCGCGAGGTTGATGTCAACGTCAATCCCGGCAAGGAGAAAAAACTCTCCAACGTGCGGGCGGCGGGCAAGGATGAGGCCATTGTGCTGTCTCCCGCAAAGCAGATAACCATTGAAACGGCCATCAATTTCATCCGGGCCGACGAGCTGGTGGAAATAACGCCCAGCGCCATCCGCATCCGGAAAGCCGTGCTCCGGGCATCAAAAAGGCGCCAGAGCCTGAACCGATCCGCCTGAGCCAAAATCCAGTCCCAGCAGCTCCTCAAGGCTGGAGAGGGCGCCTTCCTCGCTGTCCACCCTGACCGTTTCCATGCCCAGCTGCCTGGCAGGTTTCAGATTGCGCCCGATATCGTCGAGAAACACCGCCTCATGTGCGCTGACGCCGAGCTCGGCCAGGACCATCCCGTAGATACGGGGATCCGGCTTGGCAAGGCCCGCCCGGCTTGACTCCACAAAAACATCAAACTCCTTTTGCAGATCCTCCATACCGGTGGAGGTGCTGCCGTCGCCGCGGAGCCAGTTATTGGTCAGCGCGGCCGCAAGATAGCCCGCCCGGCGGATTTTTCTTACCGCCCCGATCATTCGGGGACGCAGGGAAGCAAACCCGTTTATGGCCTCCATGAGCTCCCGGCTGGAGATATCGGCACCGGCAGCGAGGAGTTCTTTGTCAAATGCCTCGTAAAAGGATCCCAGGTTCAGCCCTCCGCGTTCAAGGCGCGCCCAGGCCCCCTGCTCGCCCCTGCTGACAATCAGGCGGTTTATAAAACCCGGAGAAAGCCCGTTTTTTCGTTCAAACTCTTCGAGTATGCCCATGGGCGAGTCCAGAATCACACCGCCCAGATCGAACACAAGCGCTCGGATCGTCATGTCTGCTCCTTATCCAAAGACCCGGCGCGGCGCCGGGCCTTTCTTGTCTGCTCCGGCTTATCAGGCTGTTTTGCCCGGATTCCGTGCAGCGGTTCGCACCAGCATATCTTTCATGCTGGCCCTTCTGACAACGTTTTTTTCAAAGGAGGAAAGCTCTGTCATGGTTTAACCTCTCATTTCGGATGCCCGGGGTTTTTGGCTCAGAGCGTCAGGTGTTGCCGCTGTCAAGCGCGTTTCAAGGGGGCATGTATTGCGCTGCCGGCTCAGTCCAGCACTGAGCCGGCTATCTCATCAAACTGTCCGACCTTTATGATGCTTAGCTCCCGGGTGATCTGCTCCGGCACATGGCGGACATCTGCTTCGTTCTTTGCCGGCAGGACCACGGTTTTTACCCCTGCCCGGCGCGCGGCCAGAAGCTTCTCCTTGATCCCGCTTACCGGAAGGATGCGTCCGCTCAGCGTAATCTCGCCTGTAAAGGCCATCTCCCGCCTGGCGGGACGGCCGGTCAACAGGGAATAAAGAGCCACGGCTATGGTAAGTCCCGCTGAAGGGCCGTCCTTTGGAATCGCCCCTGCGGGAATATGGATATGCAAATCCTGTGCGTCGAAGAAATCATCCTTTATGCGAAGCAGCTCCGCGTTGCTCCTTATATAGCTTAAAGCCGCCTGGGCGGACTCCTTCATCACATCCCCGAGCGAGCCGGTAAGCAGAAGCTGGCTCCTGCCTTTCATTTTCGTTGCTTCAATAAAGATGACCTCCCCTCCTGCCTCGGTCCAGGCAAGCGCGGTTGCAACCCCCACCCGGTCCGCCGCCTCGGCAAGGTGCACAAGGTATCGGGGAGGGCCGAGAAACTCGCCGAGGCTCTGCTCCTCTATCCTTAAGGAGGGGTGTTTTTCATCGCCTGTCAGGATCTCGCGGGCGCATTTTCGGCAGATCGCATCAATACGGCGCTGCAGATCCCGCAGCCCGGCCTCCCGGGTATAGTGGGCGATGATGGAGCGAACCGCCTCCCTGCTGAATTCAGGAGGACTGGCCTCCAGGCCGTTGTCTTTTACCGCCTGGAAAATCAGGTGCCGGAAAGCGATCTCCTCTTTTTCCTCCTCAGTGTAGCCGGACAAATAGAGCACCTCCAGCCGGTCCAGCAGGGGTTCCGGAATGTGGTCCACAATATTTGCGGTGGCAATAAACATGACCCCGGACAGATCAAAGGGGGCATCCAGGTAGTGATCCACAAAAGCGGCGTTCTGCTGCGGGTCCAGCACCTCGAGCAGGGCTGAGGCTGGATCGCCTTTAAAGTCCTGGCCCAGCTTGTCCAGCTCATCAAGCATGAAAACCGGGTTGTTCGTGCCTGCACGCCGAATCTCCTGTATTATGCGCCCGGGCATAGCGCCCACATAGCTTCTTCTGTGGCCCCGTATCTCCGCCTCGTCCTTCATGCCGGCCAGCGAGATACGGATAAACTCCTTGTCCAGGCTGTGGGCGATTGACATGCCAAGCGAGGTCTTGCCGGTGCCCGGAGGACCGGCAAAACAAAGCACAGGCCCCTTGGACCGGAGTTTGCGGGCCTTGTCTTCAAGCGCCTGGCCGACAGTGGAGCGGATCTCATCGAGCTTGAAGGGTTTGGAGATATAGCTGAACGACCCCTTTTTCATGGCCTCCACCGCATTGGACACGGTGGCATAGCCCGTGATCATGATGACCTTAACCTGAGGATCCTTAATCCTTGCCTTCTCAAGGACCTCAAGGCCGTCCACCCTGTCCATCTTGAGATCCGTGATAATAATGTCCACTCCCTTTTTCTCAAGAATCTCAAGGGCGACAACGCCGTTTTCCGCGGTAATCACCTCATAGCCTTCACGGCTCAGCACATGCTCCAGGTTCTTGCGGGTCCGTTCCTCGTCATCTACCACCATCACAGTAAACTTGCGGGTCATCTTGATGATGCGAACGGCCAGGTACTCAATAATCCGGTCCTTTACCGCCTCAAGGCCGTAATGCTCCTCGTTTAATACGGCCTCCGCACGCCTGATATCGAGCTTGTCGGCTGTGGAGGTGTTCCAGGGAAGGGAGAGCAAATAGTCGATATAGTTGTGGGCGATGGTATATTCCGCGGAAGAAGAGCTTGTCTTGGCCATTTTGTCGAGCTCTTTCATGGCGATTTTCACCACCTGCTCCGGCATATCCGAGGCCTCTGCCTTCTCGCGCAAATCCGCTATCTCTGTTGTCTCCTCATTGTGCCGGTCTTTATCGTCCTTTCGGAAAATCGCCATAAAAGCTCTCCTGAATCAGTTTTTTCGGACTGACAGATATTTAGTTCAATATAAAATCAATATCCTTGCTTTTGCAAGCTGATATCCGCGTTGCATTCTGCAACATACAGGCTGACCTTTGTAACATTTATAAGCTTTTGATTTTTAACATAATTTCAGCATTGCCCAATACCTATTGCATAATGCAACAGCAACAGCCCTCCTTTTTTCCACCCCTCTTATTTAAATAAGTTTAAAAATCAAGATATTATAGACAAATCCGATTGCTGGCACATCACTTGCATAATTTATAAACAAACAACAATCCCTTTGCCATTTATGCAACAAGGAGACAGCAAATGAGACTTTTTGAAAAATTAAACCGATTCCAGCAAATTATGGCGGCCATTTCTTTTGCCGAGAGCAACGAAAGCGAAACAGCCCGTGCCATCCTGGAAGAAAACAAAAAGCAGAGAAAACGGCGGGATGTGCGGAAAACGCCGGAGAGCCGCGAAGATAACAGGACCCGCCTGCAGATGTAGAACTGCAGAGGAATTTTGCAGGTATAAAGCAGGGGAAAAACAAGGAGCCGCATCATGAAGACAGTTCTGCTGGCAGTTGAGGGGACAGTACCCGAGAGGGAAATTCTGGGTTATGCGCTCGGTCTCTGCCGCCGCATTACAGCGGAGCTGCACATTCTGCACATTCTTGATCCCCGGTTTTGCGGCAGCCATATAAAAAAGCTGCACAAACAGATCAAACTCGGCAAAAACGTGTTTGAAAGCTCCATGGCCGCCGCGGCATTCGCGGAAAACGGCGAGCACGACACGGCCCTGGGCGTTCTGGAAAAATCCTCCTGCCTGGTCCGGGAGGCCCTTGCAGAGTCCGGAACGGAAAGCATTAACTGCCGTCTGCGGATTACATGCGGCGAGACTCACAGAGAAATTCTCAGGTTTGTCAGGCGACACCGCGATATTATTCTGACTGTCTATCACGGGCCAGTCCCTGCAGAGCTGTCCCAAAAGCTCTCTGTTCCACTGGTGATTCCGCGGCGGCAGGGTTTTAATCAGGAAAATCCATAAAAAACCTGGAGAGATAAATGAAAAATCTCTTAAAAAGCCTGCAAAGAAAAAGCAGCAAGCTTCGCAGCAAAGTAGACAGGTACCAGGAATCCATAACATTCGCAGAAGGTGGGGAGGCAACTCCTTCCGGGGCCGCGGAAAAAAAGGCGCAGCACCGGAAGGATCCGGCCATCCTGCTGGTTATCGGCAACGGAGACACTTTTTCCAAAGAGATGATTGACTACGCAATAGAAATGGCGCAGCGCCTGTCCTACAACATCCTTGCCTTAAACCTGGCCCCCCTTCCCCGGGAGACCAGCAGGCTGTTTGCCCCCTCCCGGGAAAAACTCCGGGAGTTTGAAGCAACAGCCGAGCAAAACGCGCAGGAATTTAAAGAAAAGGCGGCAGAAAAAGGCATTTCCTTTTCCCATGCCGTAAAATTCGGGGAGCAGGATTCCGCTATAAAGGAAACAGAGAAAGAATACGGCGGGGTTGAATTCGTGATTTCCGAGCCCGGAAATGAAAGCGCCGAGGAGCGTCCGGAAAAAGAAAATCGTCCTGAAAAACGCATGTTTGTGTATTCCCTGCATTGATTCTGCCGTTTACCTGATGCAGGGGCAGAAGCAAATGCAGTTATGCGGCGATATGGGATGTTGCCGCATTTTTTTTACCTAAACTGAGCGTTTCAAATTTTTTATCCGCGGCTGTAGAGGCCGAAACAGGAGGCTGCAAAATGGATGCGAATTTCTGGCTGGGGCTGGGCCTTGTGCTCTTTGCGGCAGCCCTTTGTTACTGGTTTCGCAACGAGGGGAAAAAATAACGCTCCGGGGCCGCCTTTCCGCGGGGCCCCGGATTGCTGCAGGCGGCCGGAGGGGGGGTGTCAGGCAAACACATAAAAGAAAGGAATGAACGGATATGACTCCGGAGATGATACTGACGATGATCGTTCTGGTGTTCACGATTGTCCTTTTCGTTTTTGAATGGGTCCGCGTGGATGTGGTTGGCATACTCATGATGGTGCTTCTGCCGCTTGCAGGATTGATCTCCCCGCAGGAGGCCTTCGTCGGCCTGAGCAGCAATGCCGTGGTTTCTATCATAGCAGTTATAATCATAGGCGCCGGCCTGGACAAAACCGGCGTCATGAACCAGATAGCAAGGCCCATCATCAAAATGGCCGGCGAAAGCGAAAGCCGCATCATTGCCCTTATAGGCGCAACAGTGGGAGTGATCTCCAGCATGCTGCAGAATATCGGCGCGGCCGCGCTTTTTCTGCCGGCGGCCCAGCGGATCTCCAAACGAATCGGCCTGCCGGTCTCGCGGGTGCTTATGCCGATGGGTTTCTGTGCCATTATCGGCGGCACCCTCACCCTGGTAGGGGCGAGCCCCACAATTTTGTTAAATGATCTCATGAAAATCGACGGCAAAGCACTGGAGCCGTTTGGCCTTTTTACCCAGACCCCGATAGGCATCTGCCTGCTGCTGACAGCTATTGCCTATTTCGCGGTATTCGGCCGTTTCATTCTTCCATCAGGGGAAGGAAAAACAGAGGAAGGCGTTACTTCCTCCATAATGGACGCCTACGAGGCGCTTGACAATATCTACGAGATCCACGTCCCGGAAGACTCCGGACAGAATGGCCGTCTTGACGAGATAGACATACGCTCCAGCTACCTTGTCACCGTGGTGGCCATTAATTTTGCGGAAAAAAGGGAAAAAACCTTTGTCCCGCGCAGTTCGAACACCATATCCCCGGGCGATGACATAGCGGTTGCAGGCAGGCAAAGGCATGTGCAGAGGATGGCCGAAGATCTCGGCTGGCAGATCAAGCCCGCTCTTGACGTCTTTGCCGAGACGCTGTCGCGGACCGCCGCAGGCATGGCGGAAACCATTGTATCGCCCCGCTCCGAGCTCATCGGCAAAACCATGAGTGAAGTCGACTTTAAAAAAATCTACGGCGTCAACCCCCTCGCCCTTTTTAAGGGAAACCGCATCTATTATGCCGGACTCACCCATATCCGGCTCCAAATGGGCGACACCCTCCTTTTGCAGGGCCCCTGGGACCGCTTCCACATCCTGAAGAACTATCCCCAGCCACGCGCCCTGACATTTTCCACACCTCTTGAAGGCGAAATCCTCAGGCCGGAAAAAGCAAAGCTGGCCGTCACCTGGCTTGCGGTGGCCATCTGCCAGGTAATTTTTACAGAAATGCAGCTTTCCGTGGCCCTCATGTCCGGTGCCCTGGGCATGATCATCACCGGCGTATTGAAAATCGACGAGGCCTACCGGGCGGTTGACTGGATGACGGTGTTTCTGCTCGCCGGCCTGATACCACTCGGCATTGCTTTTGAAAAAACAGGCACAGCCGCTTTTATCGCCGAAGGCGTACTGGCATTTCTGGGAGAGCCCTCGCCCATCGTCCTGCTGGCCGTAGTGGGTATCATGACCTCGTTTTTCACGCTGGTAATTTCCAATGTCGGGGCAACCGTCCTGCTGGTGCCGCTCTGCATGAACATGGCAATAATGGCCGGAGGCGATCCGCGAATGGCGGCGCTGGTGGTGGGCCTTTCCGCCTCCAACACATTCGTGCTGCCCACACACCAGGTAAACGCCCTGATCATGAGGCCCGGCGGATATCGAACCATTGACTACGCCAAGGCCGGGGCTGTCATGACGGTGCTGTTTCTGACTGTTGAGCTTACGGTGATTTACTTCTTCTACGGGATATAAAGATATGGTGAAATGGAAAAGAAAACAGGGCCCATAGGACAGAAGACAGAAGACAGAAGACAGAGGACAGAGGACAGAGGACAGAGGACAGAAGACAGAGGACAGAGGAAGAAAGGGAGGATTACAGCATGGCCATAATTACGATCTCGCGGGGATGCTTCAGCCACGGAAAAGAAGTAGCAGAACGGGTAGCGGAGATGCTCGGTTATAAAATCCTGAGCCGCGAAACCCTGATCGAAGAGGCCAACCAGTTCTACCACGTGCCTGAGAAAGAATTAATCAAGTCAATTCACGACGCCCCCTCCGTGCTGGGACGTCTTGTGCGCGGAAGAGAGAAATACCTGTCCTATATCCAGGCCAGACTTCTGGAGTACGCAAAAGATGATAAGCTGATTTATCACGGGCATGCCTCTCATCTTCTGCTGCCCGAGATCTCCCATGTCTTCAACGTCCGCATCATTGCGGAAATGGCGGACCGCATAGCCTTTATGCAGCAGAATCAGAATATCAGCTATAAAGAAGCCATGCAGCGTATTAACGCTGAGGATGCCAACCGGGCCAGGTGGGCGCACTACCTTTATAAAGCCGATATTACAGATCCCTGCATGTATGATATGGTGATCAATATAAAAAACCTGGGTATTGCAGAAGCCTCTCAACTAATCTGCAATGGATCGCAGATGGAGTCTTTCCGTGCAACGCGGCAGTCCCGTCAGGCGGTTGCCGACCTGGCTCTTAGCAGCCGGGTAAAAGCCGCTGTTGAAAGCAGCAGCAAGCCGGAGCTTTCGGTTGAGGTAACAGCAAGCAGCGGCAGCGTGCATATACGTGCGCAAGCGCCCAATATCCGAAAAACCGGCTATGCGCATCCAAAGACCGATCAGTATGTAAAGGAAACAATGCAGCGGGAAATCCGCAATCAAATCACATCCGCAATTTCCGGGATTGAGGATATCAAAAACGTTGTTTATGATATCATCCCGCCGGAATATATGTAGATTCCAAATTGAGCGATTTTCAAGTCCGCCGCAGATGCAAGGAAGATGAAAAATATGAGAGTCAGCGTCCAAAAAGGCATTTCCATCGCCTTTATCATGCTTGTGCTGTTGGGCGGGGTTATCTGGATGATAAGCGACTACCGCAACCATATCCTGGAATTGAAATTTGATATCATAACTGAGAAAAATCAACTTTTAAACACCATCCTGGAGGCCAGGCGCTATGAGAAGAACTATTTTCTTTATTTCAATGAAAAGGACCTGAAGGAGGCGGTTGTTTATACAAAGGACGCTGAGGCAAAGATTTCCAAAATCATCCGCGACTACAGCGAATATACGAAAAGCCGCAACCTTAATTCCTACCGGCAGGATTTAGCCCGCTACAAAAACTCCCTTCTGGCCCTGCAGGAAAACCGCAATAAAATGGTGCCGCCCGGAGAGCCCTGCAGCGCGACTGATCCATGCGCAAAGACGCTGAAAACCATCCGCACGCTGGGTCAGAAAATTACCGCCGAGCTCGAAAAAATGGTCAGGCAAGAACGCCTGAGCGTCAACCGGATTGTCCGCGAATCCAGGATCTATACCTTTCTCGGGGCTTTCGTGGCCTTTTTGATCTCCGTGTCGATCGCCGCGTTTCTCATTTTCAAAGTCAATCGTCCGCTTCGCCGAATCGGGCACGCGGTGCAGAAAATTGCTGAAGGCGATTACGAAAAGATCCCGGCGCTAAACACCAACGACGAATTTGATGAATTCGTGCAAAGCCTGAATACAATGATCAGCGAGGTGAACAAACGCAACGAGCAGCTGGTGCAGAGCCGGAAAATGGCATCTCTGGGCACACTGACATCAGGGGTGGCCCATGAACTCAACAACCCCTTAAACAATATTTCCACCTCGCTGCAGATCGCCCTGGAGGAAATAGATAACGGCGACCCCGTCTACAACAAGGAAATCCTGAAGGACGCCGAGACACAGATTGAACGCGCCAGGGACATTGTCAGAGCCCTGCTGGAGTTCTCCAGGGAGCGCACGTTTAAACCCAGAGACGTAAACATCAAACACCTGGCGGAGGAGAGCATAAAGCTGATCAAGGGAGAGCTGCCGGCTTCCGTGGAAATCAGGATAGAAATCGCAGAAGATCTGCATACGGTCATGGACTTTCGCAGAATGCAGCAGGTCCTGATCAATTTTATCTTAAATGCGGTGCAGGCCATGGACGGGCAAGGCATACTCACCTTAAAAGCCTCGGAAAACACTAAAAAAGGCGAAATCTGCCTGCAGGTCCGGGACATCGGCAAGGGAATTGCCGGCGAGCACCTGGATAAAATTTTCGATCCCTTCTTCAGCACCAAGGGTATCGGCAAGGGAACCGGCCTCGGGCTCTCGGTCTCCCACGGGATTATTCAGAGCCACAACGGGCGCATTGAAGTGGACAGCCGGGAGGGAGAGGGCACAACTTTCTCTATTTATCTGCCGCTGAGTTCTGATAAAATGAGCCCGGATAAAAACCGGGAATAGCAGAGGCGTAAACCAGTGGATGATCAGAATCCCGAAAAAGGAAATTTCTCCGGGTCTTCATCAGATGCCCCGACAATCCTGATTGTTGAAGATGAGAAAATTGCACTCAAAAACCTGGACCATATTCTGAAAAAGGCTGGCTATAATACGCTCTGCTTCGCCGATGGAGCAAGCGCCATCGAACTGATGAAGACCGGGACGGTGGACCTGGTCATAACGGACCTGAAAATGCAGCATATTGACGGCATGGAGGTGCTTGAGAAAACAAAAGAGCTGCTGCCGGACACCGAAGTCATACTGATAACCGGCTATGCCACCGTTAACTCTGCTGTGGAGGCATTAAAAAAAGGTGCCTACCATTATATCGCCAAGCCCTACAAGATTGACGAACTGCGCAAGATTATTGCCGAAGCGCTTCTGAAACGAGACCTGCTGCTGGAAAACCGCAGCCTGAAAGAATCCCTGAAAAGTCCGGGAGAGGTTCCCTTAATTGTCGGCAAAAGCGACGCCATTATCGAGGTAAAAAAAACCATCCGGCAGGTAGCGCCATCAGACACCAATATACTGATATTCGGGGAGAGCGGCACAGGCAAAGAACTTGCGGCAAAAGCCATTCACCATATGAGCGGCCGGGAGAAGAACCGGTTTATGGCCTTCAACTGCGGCTCCTTTACCGAGGAACTCATGGCGAATGAACTCTTCGGCCACGAAGCCGGCGCCTTTACCGGGGCCGGCCAAAAAAAAGCCGGGCTTTTGGAAACCGCAAACGGAGGCACCGTTTTTCTTGATGAAGTCGGCGACATGCCTTTTTCCATGCAGGTCAGGATGCTTCGCGCCATCCAGGAACAGATTTTTTACCGGGTTGGCGGCGTGGATCCCATAAAAACCGATGTGCGCTTTATCGCCGCCACCCACCGGGACCTTTCCAAAGACGTTGCAGAAGGGCACTTCCGGCAGGATCTTTACTACCGGCTCAATGTCATTTCCATCCACCTCCCGGCGCTTTACCAGCGGAAAAACGACATCCCCCTTCTGGCCCACCATTTTCTGGAGCAGAAATGCAAAATGATGAAAAAACAGGTGAAAAACATCGACTCCGAGGCCATGCAGCTTTTAAGCCAATACAGCTGGCCGGGCAATGTGCGCGAGCTGGAAAACGTCATCGAACGGGCCCTGGCCTTCCAGAACGGCCCCCGCCTTACCGTGGACAACCTCCCGGACGATATCCGCAACCTCTCCATTGAAACCTACCGGCACAGCGCCGGCAGTACGCCCACGCTCGAGGAGCAGGAAAAACGCTATATTAAATGGGTGCTGGACAAATGCGGCGGCAATAAAACCCAGGCCGCCAAAACCATGAATATAGACCGGGTCTCTCTCTGGCGCAAAATCAAACGCTACAAGCTGGAGGACTGATATTTTCAGGAATCGGGGAGGCATACGGTCACCACGGTGCCCCGGCCGGGCCGGCTGGAGATGTCGATAGTGCCGCCCTGCTGCCGGCCCGGCCCGTGCGGATTTCTCCGGAGCAGCCCGGCGGACTGTTCTTGACCTTGTTTTGCCTTTTGCCTATGGTAGCGGAAATGAACGTGCTCTACCGAAACTGGTTTCTGGCCAGCAGACCCTGGTCCTTTCTCATGACCGCCATCTCCGTCGGGGTGGGCGGCGCCGCCGCTGCCACCGAAGGGGCCTTTATTCCATGGCTTTTCGCTCTTACCCTGATCGGGGCGGTTTTTCTGCACGCGGCCACCAACCTGATAAACGACTACCATGACGTGAAAAGCGGCGTAGACAGAACCGCGGTATCAACCGCCCTCTACCGGCCCCATCCACTGGTGGAAGACAAGCTCTCCCCGCAAAGCGTCTATATTGCCGCCTACCTCCTGTTCTTTGCCGGCGCCGCCGTTGGCCTCTGGCTTGCCGCGGCAAGAGGCTGGCCGGTTCTTGCAATAGGCGCTGTCGGCGTCTTCGCGGGCATCAGCTACACAGCCCCTCCTGTTGCCTACAAATACGCCGGCCTGGGCGAATTCTCCGTATTTCTCATGTGGGGCCCCTTAATGATGGAAGGCACCTACTACGTGCAGCGCCAGGCTTTCAGCGCCGACGTATTCTGGATCAGCCTTCCCTTCGGCATTATAGTAGCCCTGGTGCTGCTTGCCAACAACCTGCGCGACATCGCCCACGACAAAAGCCGAAACATACACACAATTGCCATTGCCCTGGGCCTGCAGAAAGGTTTTTTTCTGTATGCCGCACTGATCGGGCTTGCCTACCTGTCCGTAATGCTGATGATTGTTCTCGGCGTGCTCCCCCCCTGGTCGCTTCTGGTGTTTGCTTCCGCTCCGATCGCCGCCAGGCTGCTGCGCCTGATGGCCGAGAAAATCCCGGACAACGCGGACGCGCACACCGCCCAACTGGATACGGCCTTTGGGCTTCTGCTGCTTGCCTCGCTCGTACTTGAGGCGCTGCTGTGAAACCGGCCTCCTCAGACCTCCCGCCCGTCGCTGCAAGTCTTTTGCTGGCTGCTCTTTTATGGGGCTTTACCTTTTACCTGAACTGGGGCGTGTTCTGGTTTAAAATTGCCGTATCCGCACTGACACTGGCAGGGCTTTCGCTTCTTCTGCTTCCGGCAGGCGGGCTCCGCCTTCGGCTTAACCTTAAAACAATCTGCCTGGGCCTTTTCTCCGCCGGAGTTCTCTACCTGATATTCCGGGCGGGAAAGGCCTTATCCACAGCCATTTTCCCTTTTGCCGGCGATCAGATCGGTGCAGTCTACGAAAAGGGCTGTCAAAGCCCGATTTGGGTGATTGGTCTCTTTCTGTTCTTTGTCACAAGTCCATGTGAGGAGATCTACTGGCGGGGATATCTGCAGAAGAAGCTAATGGAGCATTTAGGCGGGCTATGGGGCTGGATTTTAGCCACCCTGTGCTATGCGCTAGTCCATCTCTGGTCCGGCAACTTCATGCTGATCTGCGCAGCGGCGGTTGCCGGCGCCTTCTGGGGGCTCATGTACTGGCGCCTGGGGGATCTCTCGCCCGTGATCGCCTCCCACTGCATCTGGAGCACAATTATTTTTGCAGTACTTCCGATCCCCTGACCTAAACCTTTTTTAGCCCTCCTGCCGGCATGCAGCCCTGTACAAAAGGACATAGAGCGTAAAGCCAAGCGGCAGCAGCGATACCGCAGCGCCCGCATAAAATGCCCCGCGAACAGCGGAATCCTGGACAAACAAGGCGAAAAAAGGCGGGGACACGGTCTGGCCCAGGTAGATCAGAAGGGTGAACACGGAGAGCACGCCGGCCCGCAGTTCGGTACCGACAAGGCCGGCCGCGGCTGCGTTGAGGGTAGGCATCAGGGTTCCGAAGCCGAATCCCCAGAGGAGCATAAAGCCCAGCAGCACGGGGTAGCTGCCGGCAAAACCTATCAGCAGGTGGCTTAAGCCGCACAAGAGAAAGCCACACAATACCCGCAGCTCCTCGGAGACCAGCGTGCTCAGCCTGCCGCTCTGGGATGCCGTAAGGGCTGCGACCCCGGCCCCCGTCGATATTGCAAGCCCGGAGTGCAGGGTGGAAAAACCAAAGTGCCGCACCACCAGGATCGGCATGTAGACAATAATGTCGTATAGCATGAGGAATCCGGCAAAATTGGAGAAAAAAAGCCATATGGCCCGTACATTGGCAAGGGCGGCAAGTGCCCTGGCGATGTAGCGGGGTTTTTTGCCGCTCGATGCAGGCTCCCTGAGCTTAAAGAAGGCCAGAAGACCCAGAATCAGGGCGAGCGCATGAATGCAGAAGGGTAAAAACCAGGCTAAAGTGGCTATTGCCCCCGAGACAAAAGGCACCGCGGAATTGGTAAGGCCCTGCACCGTCATGCGGTAGCCCATTACCCGGGTCCTGTCGGGCTCCTCGTACATATCCCCCAGGGCGGCCACCACGGTATTCATCATGCCGCCCACCGCGATTCCCTGAAGGCCCCGCCAAAGCAGCAGCAGCCAGAAGGAACGGGTAAAGACGATCACCAGGCCTGCCGCGCCAAAGAGCATTACAGAAGGCACGATCACGCTTTTTCTGCCGAAGCGGTCCGCCACCGGCCCCAGAAGCGGGGTTGCCACCATGGCGCAGAAAGTGTAGCTGCTAAGAGCCAGGCCGATATTTTTGGGCGTTGCCCCGGAAAGGGAAAGCATCTCCGGAAGGATGGGCCCCACAAGGCTGCCGCCGGTTACAGCAAACATGACCACACCGAGCAGCAGAAAAAGACCCGGATCCTTATTTGCCGGATCCTTATTTGCCGGATCTTTGCCTTCGCGCATCGCCTTAGCCCGCAAGCCTGTGCAGTCCCTTTGCAAAACTTATGTCTGTCATGTCCTTTTCCTGCTCTTTTTTGGTTTCTGATTGCCGGCTCGCTTTCTGCAAAAATACCGCCGCAGCGGAAAAGGGAGCTTTTTACAAGGTCATAACAGTCTTGACCGGCAAAAAAAACAGGGTTATTGTTTCATATAGCTGTTTGCCTGACAAGTCTGTATTCCATCCGGCAACACCTACCTCTCCTTGACCGGACAAGGGAGGCCGCATGCAATACATGGTCATCGGAAGCGGAGTAGCCGGTGCTACTGCCGCAGAAACTCTTCGCAGACTGGATCCGCAAAGCCGGATTCGCATGATCGGTGATGAATCAGGACCCCCCTACTGCCGCCCCATGATCAGCCTGCTGCTGGGAGGCAGCATATCCGAACGAGCGCTTCCCATAAAATCCGAGGATTTCTTCGAAGAGCACCGGATCGATGCCGTGCTCACCAGCCGTGTAAGCCGTCTTGATTCACGCTCAAAACAAATCGTTGCAAGGGACGGCCGGGAGTTTGCCTACGACCGGCTGCTGATTGCAAGCGGCGCCGATCCCCGCCCGGTAAAAGCCGATAACCGGGGACTTAAAAACATATTCTTCATGCGCACCCGCTCACAGGTAAAGGATATGCTTGCAGCCCTGCCTGAAGCCAAAAAGGCCCTGGTGACAGGCGGCGGGCTTGTGGGTTTTAAGGCGGCATACGGCCTTCTGCGCCGGGGGCTGGATGTCACTATGCTGATCCGCTCGCAGCATCCGCTTTCCATGCAGGTGGATGCGGCCGCCGGCCGCATGATCCGGGACGTCCTGGAAGAGCACGGGCTTTCCGTCAGGGTGGGCGCCCCTGATGAACGAGCTGGTGATCGCCACCGGCGCGGTGGACATGATGATCGTGGACTACCAGTGCATCATGCCCTCGCTCGGCAAGGTGGCGGACTGCTACCACACTAAAATGATCAGCACCAGCGACAAGGCGCGTTTCCCCGGCATGGAGCACATAGAATTTCATCCGGAAAACGCCCGGGAGAAGGCCTACCAGATCGTACGATTGGCCATTGACAATTTCTCCAACCGCGGTGAAGTCTATATCCCGGTGGAGCCCAAGGATGCGCTCGGCGGTTTTTCGGTGGAGGCTGTGCTGCAGGCCCTGGGCGGATCGGCGGATCCGCTGCTCGATGCCGTAAAGAGCGGCAAAATCCGAGGCGCCGCCGGAATCGTTGGCTGCAACAATCCCAAAATAAAGCATGATTACGGCCATATCACCCTGACCAGGCGCTTGATTGAAAACGATGTGCTGGTGGTGGACACCGGATGCGCGGGGGTGGCAAACGCCAAGGCGGGCTTTAAAACCTCGGAGTCCTTATGCGGCGCCACATCGAGAGCCAGCGCGAAAAGCTGGGGTTCGCGGCCGAAAGGCTCTGAGCCGGAAAGCTTATGCTGGTGATCAAATGCGGAGCATGCAAAAAAAAGCTGTGGCGATATGATAAGATCGGTCCGGGCGAGCTGCTGCGCTGCCACAAGTCCCGGATCGACAAAATGTATCAGCCGGTAGATTTCTCCGGCAGGGTCTGCTGCAAATGCGGCAACGCGGTGGGCATTGACAAGGGGCGCTTTATCAAAATGATCCCCGGCGCTTTCAGTTTCTCCGGCACCTGGCGGAGCGGGTAGGCGGCAGAAAAAAAACGCCCCTGCGGCAGCATATGCTGCCGCAGGGGCGTTGGGCTAAGCTCTGTATTCAGCTCTTATTGTACTGTTACATCGACTGCTGCGGGACCTTTTTGTCCCTGTTCAACCGTAAAGGATACCTTGTCGCCCTCGTTCAGGGTCTTAAAGCCGGTCGCATTGATTCCTGAGTAATGGACAAATACATCCGAGCCATCTTCTCTTTCAATAAAACCATAGCCCTTTTTTTCATTAAACCATTTAACTGTACCTTCAGCCATTGTGACGCCCCTCCTTTCTTTCAAAAATTCTCTAAGTTTCTACCTTCAGGGTCGTCACTATCTGAAAATAATGCTCCCTTTCGAAGAAACCGGCCTGCACTTAAAACAAAGCCCTTACAGATTAATTATATAGTATCATCTTTTTTTCCCTTGTCAAGAGCATATTGCGATCTGTCAACAAAGAAAAATGCAAATTCAGTTTTTCATCGTCCTGATCACGTGGCCGTCAGCATCCCTGATACTGAGCGCAATTGCAACACGGCCGTCCAGGCCGTGCGTTGCGCAGGAGACTCACGGGTCAATAGTCGGCTTCCTTAGACTGAGGGCTGGATTAGCGGAATAATCCGGTGTTTACGATAAAGGGGGCATGATTGGAGGTGAAAAACGGGGGGTCCTCCCTGATGATGGCCCGTATCGCAGCAGGCTGCTTAAATTCCTTTTCCAGAAACCGCCGCACGCGGCGGCGGTGCCAGCCCTCGGGGTGCACAAAATCGCGGTAAAGCGAAAGATCTCCCGGGTAGAAATCCGCTGTTTCCAGCCCCCGGCCGTCCCCGCTCAAAGCCGGCAGATTGAAAACGGCCAGGTTTAAAAAATCAATACACTCTGCATGGGCCAGGGTAAAGGAAAGCGTCTTGCGCGCACTTGCAGGGGTTTCCGCCGGGGTACCGAACAGAAGGTAGGCATAAACCCCGATGCCCGCGGCGTGTATCGTTTGGAGGGCGCGGGATACGGTTTCAACGCGGACTCCCTTATTGAGCGCATCCAGCACCTGTTGGTCCCCGGATTCGACACCCAGCTTGAGCATAACACAACCGGACGCCTTAAGCCCGCGGACAAAATCCGGATCCGTAAGGTGCGGGGTAACGCGGACGAAACCGTACCAGGCGGCCCCCGGAGGGCACCGGATAAGGCGGCGCAGAAAGGCCGGGGGGATGGCGTTATCGGTAAAATGGATCAGCTGCGCACCGGTCTCTGCCGCATCCCGGGCCGCCGCTGTGCAGAGATCCTCTTTGTCAAATGGCCGGTAGCTGGAATTTTCAAACTTTTCGGGGCAGAAACGGCATTTCTGCCAATAGCAGCCCCTGGCGGCTGTATACGGCATAACCCGCGCAGGCGAGAGGTAGCTGTCCAGATCAAAATCCGCGTAGTCCATCCCCGCTTCATCAAGCATGCCGGAGCCGTCTTTTCCCATCATGGACAGCAGCGTCTCCTCACCGGGGCCGGCAGCCAGGTCATCAAGGAGCGGAAAAAAGGGATTGGAAAACCCCGGCATAGACATCCAGGACGTAATAAGGCCGCCGCCGCATACAATCGGGATATCCGGACGGATCGCCCTGATAAAGCCGGCCATGGCAAATCCGCACAGGGCCTGGCTCATAAAGTTTATGGAAAGGCCGATAAGCCGGGGCCGCGATTCTTTAAGCAGTCCTGGCAGCCGTTTTTGAAAAAAGGGGAAAAAGGGATTCTCCGCAAATCGGCGGGATGCATCCAGCAAATCCCGGCTGCGCACCGGACTAAGGAGAGGGTCCGTGTAATCACTCAGGCTGATCCTGCATCCCGCCCGCGCCCCCGCCATGCATAGCAGGCGGTTTACGTCCAGCACCGCCTGCTTGTATCGCTCAAAATTGCTGCAGATCCGCGGTGTGCGAAGCGCTGCCAGGTTCTCCCGAAGGCCGGCTGCAGCCCGGCGCGACCAGGTATCAGAAGCACCGGCAGGCCGCTCCAGCAGATCCAGGAGCCCTTCCAGGTTCGCATCCCATACGCGGCAGCCGGCGCCCCTTGATTTCAGCGCATATGCCAGTCTGGCCGGGCCTGCAGGAGGCTCGCCCGGCTTTACCACCGGCGGATGGATCAGCAGCAGCAACTTATACAGCCCCTTTTTCTCCAAGGATTGATATCAAACACCTTACCCTGTCTGCCAAAAAGAGGAAGAAACTGCAATACCAGAGATGCCCTATAGCTCCGCCCTGGAAAAGCTGCGGGGAACGCCTTCATAGGGGGTCCGCTTGGTGGACTTTCTGGTTCTCGGATCCCGCATGGTTTTCAGGATTTCAATGCTATCCTTCATCCCTTTATAGAGCCTGCCCATGTCAATGGCCATGCCGGCCATGTGGGCCACTGCCTGCACGAAGTTGACATCATCCATGTCAAACTCGGTGGGCTCCAGGGTATACACCCGAAGCGCCCCGATGGTCTTGCCGCCCACGGACATGGGCACGGACAGGATGGAGGCGATGCCTTCTTTTCCGGCCGCATCCGGGTACTGAATCCTGGGATCATCCTGGACGTCGGCAATAGCCACCGGCCCTTCATCCAGCGATTCCGCGATCGAATGCAGTGCGCTGACCGGCCCCTTGTTCAGATATTCCTGGCTCAATCCATAGGATCCGGCAATTTCCAGCTCATTGCTCTTTCTGTTGACCAGAAAGATACTGCAGCCCTTGACATCAAGCGCATGGGCGACGCTTTCCACGGTCATTACCACCACCTCCTCCGGATCACGGCTGTGGGAGATGGAGTTGGTGATTTTGAGCAGGGTTTCATAATTTACCAGTTGCTTTTTCATAACCATACCTCCTTATGAAGCATTGTGAAGCTTCTGCAGTCCGGGAGGGCGGACTTGCCGGCACCCGCACTGACAGAGCCGGGAAAACACAACTGCTGACAGACAGAGCGCCTGTCTGGCTGTCGCCGGGGAAAACCCCTTCCGAGGCAGGAACTAACTGCAGAAAAAAAAGCGTGTAAATGGAAAATCCGGACAAACTTTCTCTGTTACAGCGCAGAAGTGAAGCAGCAGAAAATGAAGAGGCGCTCTCTGTACATAATATATTATCGGGACGGGAAAAAATCAAACAGGGCCGGCAAACTCCCCCGGCATCCCGGGGGCTGCAATAAATCGGGAGGCGGGTTTAGTTGTCGAAAATATTGAGGGCAAGCGCACGTTCGTCTACATTGGCGCGTGCGGCCTGGATAAAGTGGCCGGCGGAGACGCCGTAGTGCACCTGCCCGTCCAGTGTTCGCACTGAGAGGGTGCCCGCGCTTTTTTCCTTCTCCCCCACAGTAATAATCAATGGAATTCGGGCAAGCTGGGCCTCGCGCACCTTCTTGTTCAGGCTCTCCGTGCGCTTGTCCACCCTGGAACGCAGCCCCGACTGCTGAAAGGAGGCGTTGGTCTCTTCGGCAAAAGGGGCCAGAGAGTCGTTTATCGGAAGGATCACTGCCTGCACCGGGGCCAGCCACAAGGGAAACCTTCCGGCAAAATGCTCAATCAGAATACCCAGAAAACGCTCGATTGAGCCGTAGACCACGCGGTGGATCATCACCGGCTGGTGCTTGGCATTGTCCTGACCGATGTAGGAGAGATCAAAGCGCTCCGGAAGAGACATGTCCAGCTGAATCGTGCCGCACTGCCAGGTCCGGCCGATGGCATCCTTTATGTGTATGTCGATTTTCGGTCCGTAAAAGGCTCCGTCCCCCTCGTTTAAGGCATAATCCTTGCCGTATCGCTCCAGGGCGGCCTGCAGGCCGTTTGTTGCATTCTCCCACTGCGCATCTGTTCCGATGGATTTCTCCGGCCGCGTGGAAAGCTCCAGGTGAAAGCCCAGGCCGAAAGTGCTGTAGATCCGCTCCACCAGCCGCAGGACCCCAAGGATCTCGTCCTCGATCTGCTCCGGAGTCATAAAGATATGGGCGTCATCCTGGTGAAATGCGCGCACCCGAAACAGCCCCGAGAGTACGCCGCTTAATTCATGGCGGTGCACCAGGCCGATTTCCGCGGCCCGGACCGGCAGGTCCTTGTAGGAATGCCTCCGGGTTTTATACAAGAGCATACCCCCGGGACAGTTCATGGGCTTTATGGCCACCTCCGTGTCGTCAATGACCGTCGTATACATGTTTTCCCGGTAGTTCTCCCAGTGGCCGCTTCTCTCCCAAAGGCTGCGATTTAAAATAATCGGCGTTTTGGTCTCCACGTAGCCTGCAGCCCGGTGTTCGCTCCGCCAGTAATCAAGCAGGGTATTCCACAGCTCCATGCCGTCTGCGTGGAAAAAGGGCATGCCCGGCGCCTCGTCGTGGAAGGAGAACAGGCCCAGCTCCGCCCCGATTTTCCGGTGGTCCCGCTTTCTGGCTTCTTCCAGAAAATTGAGGTAGTCATCCAGCTCTTTTTTGGAGAAAAAAGCGGTACCGTAAATCCGCTGGAGCTGGGGCCGGTTCGGATCCGCCCGCCAGTATGCGCCCGAGACCTTGAGCAGCTTAAACGCCTTTATAAATCCGGTATGGGGAATGTGGGGGCCGCGGCACAGATCGGTAAACTCGCCCTGGCTGTAGAAGGAAATGGTGCCCTCCTCCAGCTCGGAGATCAGCTCCTGCTTGTAGGGCTCGTTTGCGTAAAATTCCAGGGCCCTCTGCCTGGATACCTCCTCACGCCTGACAGGAAGTTTTTCCTTGATGATTTTTTTCATCTCCGCTTCGATTTTCGGGAATTCCTCCTCGGAAATCGGCGGCATGTCAATATCATAGTAGAAACCGTTTTCCACCACCGGGCCTATGGTGAGCATAGCCTCCGGGTAGAGCCGGAGGATGGCCTGGGCCATGACGTGGGCGGCGCTGTGACGCAGAATATCCAGGGCCTCGGGATCCTTTGTGGTGATAAAGCGTATGCTTGCATCCCTTTCCAGGGTTGTATGCATATCCTTCTGTACGCCGTCGACCTCCATGGCCACGCAATTTCTCGCCAGCCCTTCGGAAATGGAGCGGGCTATGGTAAAACCATCAGGATGGTTTTCAAACTGTTTGACACTTCCGTCAGGAAACGTGATACTAATCATTTTTATACGCCTTTGGATAAGTGAGTGCGTTTCTTTGGATTAAACTGATTTTGTAAGCAATTCCAATACCCGGGTCAAGGACAAACTGGCTGCAATGGATGCAGAAGCCAAAATCCCAGAGCAAAGCCGCGCAGAGGTTCGCTTTGTAGCCTCCCAGCCCGGCCTTGCGGATGCGGCACGCCGGCTCTCCGCGCATGCCGTGGTCGCAGGAGACCTGGAGGCTGACTCCATGTTTCACTTCAATGAACGCATATGCCTGCTCCAGCTTGCCGCAGGTGAACATATCTACGTTATCGACCCGCTTGCCGTATCCGATATGAGCCCGATCGGAAAGATTATGGAAAATGACGCCATCCGGAAGGTCTTCCACGGAGCAGACTACGACGTGCGCTGCCTGTTCCGCGACTACGGCATAAGCATCAGCAACCTGTTTGACACGGAAATGGCCGGCCGCTTTCTGGGGTATGCAGAAACCGGCCTGGAGGCGCTCATCAGGAAACAGTTCGGCATCTGCCTGGAGAAAAAAATCCAGAAACGGGACTGGTCGCAGCGTCCGCTGCCCGGGGAGATGATAAATTACGCCGCAGATGACGTCCGCTACCTAGAAGCCCTCTATAGCCTGCTTGAAAAAAAGCTTGAAGAAAAAAACCGCCTGTGCTGGGTGCTGGAGGAATGCTCCCACATCGCAGCCTCCAGGCCGGAGCAAAAGGATGAGGCTCCGCTTTTTACCCGCTGCAAAGGTGCGGGGCGCCTGGATCCGCGAAGTCTTGCGGTTCTGGAGGCGCTTCTGCGGATGCGGATGGAAAAAGCCCGGAAAAAAGACCGGCCCCAGTTTAAGATCCTTGCCAACGCAGCCCTGATAAAACTGGCCCAGACCCGGCCAAAGAGCATGAAAAAGCTCCAGTCTGCAAACATTTTAAGCAAAAAACAGCTACAGATGTATGGCGACGAGATCCTCTCCGCCATACAGGAGGGAGCATCTCTTTCCCCGGCCGAGTTGCCGCGCTATCCCCGCGCACCCCGCCCGGCCTGTTCGGCAGAGGCCACGAAATACGTGCGCCGCATAAAACGCTGGCGTGAAAAAGAGGCGAGAAGGCTTGCCATGGACCCCGGCACTTTTTTAAGCAATGCCCAGATAAAGGCCATTGCCGAAAAAGCCCCCTCCTCCGCCAATGATCTGAATGCTGTTACCGGCATGAAAAAATGGCAGATCAAAGAATACGGAGAAAAACTTGTTGAAGTAATCCATAAAGGCAGGCCCCATGAATGAGACCGCTGTAAGCATTGCAAGCGAAGGCCTCGCACTGGAAGGCCGGCTGGCCAGCGGGGCCGCACTCCATGTCACAGAGGGAGCAGACCACTTCCTCTTCGGCTTTTTTGATGATCTGGCAGCCGCACTTTCCCGGTACATACCAGATCCATGATCCCGAAAAATTGATTCTTTTGCCGCCATCTGCTATTGTCTGGCATACGGAGTAATCGGCACCGGACAAAACCGGCAGAACGCTGGCCATGAAGCAAAACCCCCTGAAAAACCGAACGAAACATGCCCAATCAGCAGACACAAGAAAATTCGCAGGATGAGCTGGGGCTCCTGTATCAGATAAGCCGGGTGCTCAATCAGCCGCCGGAGCTCAGGCAATCCTTGTATGAAGTGCTGGAGCTGCTTTCCAAGACCTTGAACATGGTCCGGGGCACTATTACCATATTAAACCCCCTAAGCGAGGAAATCGGCATCGAGGTGGCCCACGGCATTTCCCAGAGCGCGCTCAGCAGAGGCAAATACAAGCTGGGCGAGGGCATTACCGGCCAGGTAATCCAAAGCGGCAAAGCCGTAACAGTGCCAAAAATCAGTGAAGACCCGCGTTTTCTAAACCGAACCGCCACCCGCAAAAAAGAAAAAGCCCATGAGCTCTCTTTCATCTGCGTGCCTATCAAAAAAGAGACCCAGATAATAGGGGCCCTGAGCGTGGACCGCCCCTATGATCCCGGCTATCCGCTGGAAAAGGGCGAGAGGCTTTTGTCTGTCATCGCGGCCATGATCGCCACCCAGGTGATCCACCTGGAGCGCATCCGCGTGGAGAAGGAAAAGCTCAGGGCCGAAAACGAACGTTTGCAGGCAGAGCTGCATAAAAAATACCGCGTCAAAAACATAATCGGCAACAGCAACAAGATGCGGGAGGTGTTTCAAATGATCTCCCAGGTGGCGGAAAGCAATGCCACGGTTTTAATCAGGGGCGAGAGCGGCACCGGCAAGGAGCTTGTGGCCAATGCAATCCACTACAACAGCCGCCGTTCCAAGAATCCCTTTATCAAGCTCAACTGCGCGGCAATTCCGGCCAATTTGATTGAATCCGAACTCTTCGGCCATGAAAAGGGGGCTTTTACCGGAGCGCTCCGCCGGAAGACCGGAAAATTCGAACTGGCGGACAAGGGCAGCCTGTTTCTGGATGAGATCGGCTCCCTTGACCCGGAGCTGCAGGTCAAACTGCTGCGGGTCCTGCAGGAGCGCGAAATCGAGCGGGTGGGGGGCGCCGCTCCCATTGCCGTGGATGTACGCATTATCGCTGCAACCAACCGGAACCTGGAGCAGGCGGTTGAAGAGGGCGGATTCCGGAGCGATCTGTACTACCGGATCAATGTGTTTCCCATTTATCTGCCGCCCCTGCGCGAGCGCAAGACCGACATCCTGGTGCTGGCCGAACACTTCCTGGAGAAATATGCCCGGAAGAACAGCAAATCCATCATCCGCTTTTCCACGCCCGCCATCGATATGCTGATGAATTATCACTGGCCGGGCAACGTGCGGGAGCTGGAAAACTGTATTGAACGGGCCGTGCTTTTATGCGAGGACAAGGTAATCCACAGTTTCCACCTACCCCCGACCCTCCAGACCGGGCAGACCTCCGATACCCTTCCCAGCCAATCGATAGAAGACGCAGTGGAGCGGCTGGAGAAGGAAATGATTATTGATGCCTTAAAGCACACCCGTGGAAACATTTCCCAGGCCGCAAAATCACTTTACACTACGGTCCGCAAGCTGGGGTACAAGACGAAAAAATACGGCATTGATCCCCGGCAGTACCAATAAGCTAAACCGAGCCTTCATCTTCCTTATATCTGCGGCAAAACTGAAAATCTCTCAGTTAGGGAATAAAGTGGCGGCCAATGCACCCTTTGCCTGCAAAAGCCTTTTAAAGGGCATCCGGACCTCTCTCTCCGGTGCGCACCCGGATCACTTCATCCATGGGCATGATAAATATTTTGCCATCCCCGATCTTGCCGGTCATCGCCGCCTGTTGAATCGTCTCCGCAGCCTTTTGCGCCTGATCTGCTTCCACCACGATTTCTATTTTTACTTTCGGAATAAAATCCACGGCATATTCAGCTCCCCGATAAATCTCGGTATGGCCTTTCTGGCGGCCGTAGCCCTTGACCTCGGCCACCGTCATGCCCTGGATGCCGATATCGTTTAACGCCTCCTTCACATCATCGAGTTTAAATGGCTTAATCACCGCCTCAATTTTTTTCATAGCAAAAACTCCCTGATCCGATTTTCTATACAGGTCCAGCAGAAAAAGGGCCGACCCGCAGAATCCGGCAGCCGGAAAAAGCGCGGCCAGCACATCCCAAGCTTGACATAAGCCGTGCAATTTTTCTATAGATATTTCATTAATTAGTACAAATGCCCGTCCGCAAGCCAGCCTATTTGACCGCCTTGCACAGGAGAGAGGAGATGGCAGAGAAAGTTTTTGTCAACAGTGACAACACAGCCACACTGCAATGCCCGAAATGCCGGAAAACCCGTATGGTGGATGTCTCCAGATACATCCGCACCGACACCTCCAACCGCCTGAAGGTACGGTGCCCATGCAAATACCAGTTCGTGGTGTCCCTGGAAAAACGCAAAAATTTCCGCAAAGAAACCTGCCTGGACGGCATCTACCGCATACCGGAATCCGGGCCGGGCGAAAGCGAAACCCAGGGGCGCATTCAGGTGCTTGATATTTCCAAAACCGGCCTGCGGCTGAAACTTTTCTCCAGGCCCCGGTTTCAGCCGGGCGATCTGATCACCGTGGAATTCCGCCTGGATGACGGCAAGAACACCCTTATCGAGCGGGATGTCTATGTGCGCAACATAAAAAAAGACGAAATCGGTGTAGAATTTGCGTCAATCCCGTCTCTGGACAGTGCTTTGGGCTTTTACATGCTCAACTAAGACCTAAACCGGGGGCGTTTCAAATTTTTAAAACCTGCCGCCATGTGCGCATCACCCGGCGGCGGTGCTCCGCGAGCCTGTCTTTTTCGATCCTGGCTGGCTTTTGCTCCAGGCTCAGGCGATGGACCAGGTAGCGAAACACAAGGTAAGTCTGTTTCAGCATATGAGCCCGGCGATCGCCGATCACGCCGGCAAGGGCCAGGCTGTTTAACTGCCGGACCACGTCCGTCCACTGCACAAGCCCGGGATGCTCGCCGGCGTTCTGCAGGATCAGGTACTGCACAAGAAACTCGATATCAACAATGCCGCCCCGGTCGTTTTTGATGTCAAAACAGGAAGCGCCTTTTGCCTCCCCCCTGCTTTTGCGCATCCGCTCGCGCATATCGCGCACCCGGCCGGCAAGATCTGCGGCGGGCGCAGAGGTGAGCACCTGTCTGCGGACCTCTGAAAAACGTCTGCCCAACTCCGGATCCCCGCTTATGGGCCGTGCCTTTATCAGGGCCTGATGCTCCCACGTCCAGGCCTCCTGCTGCTCATATCGTTCAAAGGCATCCATATGGCTTACCAAAACACCCGCATTGCCGCTGGGGCGCAGCCGCAGATCTGCCTCGTAGAGTTTGCCCGTACTTGTCATGGTGCTCAAAAAATGAATGATCCTCTGCCCCAGGCGAACATAAAACTGATGATTGTCAATGGCCGAGAGACGGCCACCCCGCGTATAGCCCCCGGAGGCGGCATGGAGAAACACAAGATCCAGGTCCGATCCATAGCCCAGTTCGTAGCCGCCCAGCTTGCCATAGGCAACCACGACAAACGCCCTGCCGCCGTCTTCCGCAATACCGCCGGGATGGCCGTATTTTGCCACCAGGTGCTGCCAGGAAAGCTCCAGCACCACGTCAATGACGGTCTCTGCCAGATAGGTAAGCCGGTCGCTCACCTTCATCAGCGGAAGCTGGCCTGCGACATCAGCCGCAGCAATGCGCAGTGTATGGCTCTGCTTGAATATTCGCAGCTCATCCATCTGCTGTTCCAGATCCCCGGAGGCCACCCGTTCAAGGCGGGCGCGGATTTCTTCGTCAAGTTCGGTTTTGCCAAGAGGCACATACAGGCTTCTGGGGTCTAACAGTTCATCGAGGAGCAGGGGATGGCAGGAGAGAAAAGCGATTATCCAGGGACTTGCCGCAGCCAGGCGCATCAGGTGGGTAAGCGCCTCCGGGTTCTCCAGGAGAAGGGCCATATAGCATGAGCGGCGGCGGATGGAACGAATCAGCTCGAATACGCGCTCCAGCACAGTTTCAGGGGACTGCATCTTTTCAGCCTTCTGCAGAATCTGCGGAAACAGCCGGCGAATCCGCTCTCTGCCCCGCTGGCTCACGTCTTTATCCAGGGTCAGCTCCTGAAACTGCTGCAGAACCTTCCGTACGGCCTCAGGCTGTGCAAAGCCCAGCTCCGCCAGAATACCGCAGGCACGCCCCGGCTCCCGGAGGCAGTGCCACAGTTCATCTGCCGGATGCCCGGATTCCGGGTTCCGCCCCCCCTCTTCGGCTGCTTCTGCCAGGAGGTCTGTAAAATGCGCATGCACACGTTCCATATGCGCTGCAAGCACTTCATAAAACCCCTGCCAGTCAGCATATCCCATGGATTGGGCCAGCCTGAGCTGTTTGCATTCGTCGCCGGGCAGCGTATGTGTCTGGCGGTCCCCGGCCATCTGCAGGCGGTGTTCGGTATCGCGCAGGAACACATAGGCATCCCGCAATTGATGGTAGACCGTTGCGTCTATGCATTCCTCGTCAAGCAGCCGCTTTAGAGTGGGCAAAATCCGGCGGCCCTGATAATCGGGGTTTACCCCGCCGCGGATAAGCTGGAATACCTGGCCGAAAAATTCAATCTCCCGAATGCCGCCGGCTCCCAGCTTGATATTGCCGAAAAGGCCTTTGCGATCGAGCTCCCGTACAATTTTTCGCTTCATATCGCGCAGGTCTTCGAATGTGCCGTAATCCAGGTACCTGCGGTAGACAAAGGGGCGCAGCCGCTGGATAAGCCGCTCTCCCGCAGCGGTGTCGCCTGCCACGGGGCGCGCCTTGATCAGGGCATAGCGCTCCCACTGCCGGCCCTGCTCCTGGTAATAGGTTTCATAGGCATCAAAGCTCATGGCGATGGGGCCCGAATCCCCGTACGGCCGAAGGCGGACATCGACGCGAAAGACAAAGCCCTCGGGGCTGTTTTTGGACAAAACATTGACAAGCCGCCGGTACAGCTTGGAAAAAAACTCCTCATGGCTTATAGGACGGCGGCCTTTCCCCTTTGTACGGCCTGCCTCGGAAAAGGCAAACAGCAAATCCACATCAGAGGAGAAATTGAGCTCCCGGCCGCCCAGCTTGCCCACCCCGAGCACCACGGGTCGTATCAGCGCCCCGGTGGCATCTTCCGGGTATCCGAAGGAGGCGGCCATGCACTGGTACAGCCAGTCCGCGGCAAAATCAATGCAGGCTTCGGCAAGTGCGGAAAGATCCTGCATGGTTTCAAAAAGATCCGCCCGGCCGGCGAGGTCCCGGACCGCAATGCGCAGCATCTCCCGGTTTCGAAAGCGCCTCAGCAGGGCCATCAACTCCTCCTCTGTTCCGGCTTTTTCGCAGAGATCCCCGAGTTTTTCAGGATAACAGCCGGGCGGACAGGAGCGGACTATATCCCCGGAAGCCGCCAGATCACAGGCTAAATCAGGATCCCGCTCCGCCTGCTTGCCGACAAAGCCGCTGAACGCAAAGGCCAGCTTGAGGGCAGAAGCCGTTTCCGGGTCCTGCGGCGCCTTCTGTCCGGCTTTTTCACAGGATGCACAAAACTTCTCCCATCCTTGCGAAGCGTTGGTATATAAGGGCTCGGAAAGAGCTTCCGGTCCCGGGATAATTCGGGAGGCTTCCGGCATAGACTACTCCTGGGAAAGCGTGTAACGCGCCAACAGGCTGTTTTGCCAATACCCCTGGCGCGGATCGGAAAAATGGGCCTTAAAAAGCTCCAGGCTTTTCTGCCGCAGCACGCCGCCTGCGATGCGTACCCCGGAGCCGGCATACAACTCCGGCAGATCCGGCAGCCGGCAGCCTGCGGCCCCGCCCATTACGTCTTCATAGGCATACACGATGCGCGGAATACGGTTTAAAATGATGGCGCCGAAACACATGAGGCAGGGCTCCATGGTAACATACAGACTAAGACGGCTTCTCCCGGCCGCACCGGCTTTTTCCTCCAGCGCCTTTAAAGCCAAAATCTCCGCGTGATCCAGCTCGCTTGGCGCCTCGCCTGCCGAACCCCGGCGCGCACCCGCGGCAAGCACCCCGCAGTCGCCCGCAATCACGCAGCCCACGGGAAATTCTCCCGCATCAAGGGCCGCGCGTGCCTGCTCCAGGGCCAGCTCCATAAAATCCTCATCTGTCATGATCTTACCTTTCCCGGCGGCCCCTGCGCTTTTCCCGCGCAGTGCTGCCATACGGCAGAGTTTTCTTTCAGCATGTCCTGAAATAAAACATAGCACAGAAGCGATCATATTGACATTGTCAGGCTTTTTGGTTAAGGAAAAAATAAGGCTTGCAGCGGCTTCTACCGATCCGCGGCCGATGCCATCAAAAACAAGCGGGAAAGGAAAGCCTATGATTATCGGGCTGGATGTCGGAGGCACCCATACCGATGTTGTTCTCATTGGTGACGAAGGGCTGCAGCGGCAGATCAAGGTTGCCACCGATACTTCTGCACTTTTTGAAACGGTTTTGGCCGGTCTGGAGAAAATCACGGAAAACATCTCCATCGACCAAATCACCCATGCAGTGCTGAGCACCACGCTTACCACAAACGCCATCGTCCAGGAGAAGCTCTCGCCTGCGGCCATGATCGTCTCCAGCGGGCCGGGCATAGACCCGGAGCTTTTCCGCACCTGTCCGCACTACTATGTCATCGAGGGCGCGATAGACCACAGCGGCCGCGAAATCAAAAAAATCGACCGGGACAGCGTAAAAGCCGCGGCCGATAAAATCGCCGCGGACGGTATACAACAGGTGGGCGTGGTCGGCAAATTCTCTTCCAGAAACCCCGCGCATGAACGGGAAATCGGGGAACTGATCAGCGACCGCTTTGAGCGGGTCTTCATGGGACACCGAATATCGGGCAACTTCGGTTTTCCCCGCCGCATCAACACCACATTTCTCAACGCATCCGTATACCCGGTGCACCGCGCCTTTTTCGAGGCTGTAAAAAAATCCCTGCAGCAGAAAGGCATCTCCGCTCCCATCCATGTGCTCAAGGCTGACGGCGGCACCATGGGGCTGGAAACCTCCATTGACTTCCCCGGCCAGACCATACTGTCCGGGCCTGCTGCAAGCATTATGGGTTCCGTGGCCTTTGCCTCGGACAACATAGAAACGCTTGTTCTGGACATCGGCGGAACCTCAACGGACATGGCAATCCTGATCAACGGAGTACCCCTGCTTGCTCCCTACGGAGTAGACCTCGGCGGTTACAAGACCCTGATCCGGGCATTAAATACTCAATCTATAGGCATTGGCGGCGACTCCTGCGTGCGCGTCGAAAACGGGCGGATCAAAATCGGTCCTGACCGCTGCGGAGCGGCAATGGGCTATGGCGGCCCGGCGCCGACCCCTACGGACGCCCTGTTTGTGCTCGACCGCTCCCAGGGCGGGGACAAGGCGCTTGCCATGCAGGGACTGGAGCCGATTGCCCGGGAACTCGGGCTTTCCCTGGAAGAGGCCGCTTACGAGATCTTTGACACCACCTGCCGGCAAATCCTTGCCGGGGCCGAACAGATGATTGAAGATATCAACAGCAAACCCGTCTATACCGTACGGGAAGCGCTGCAGCGCTATCAGGTCAGCCCTCACCACATCCTGGTTCTCGGGGGTCCGGCACCCTATTTTGCCGAGCATTTCCAGAACATCAGCGGCTATAACGTGGAGACCATACCCGAGTGCCAGGTAGCCAACGCCATCGGCACCGCACTTTCCCGGACCACTTGCGAGGCCACGCTGTTTGTCGACACCCAGAAGGGACTTGCCACAGCCCCGGAAGAGTCCTTTTCGCAGACTGTAAACTCCGGCTTTTCGCGGGAGGATGCACACCGCATGGTCGGTGAACTTCTCCGCCAGAAGGCGGTGCGGCTCGGCGCCAACGCCGAGGACATTGAGGCGGAAATCCTTGAAGATCTGGAATTCAACATCGTGCGGGGGTTTCGCATGATGGGCAAAAACATCCGGATAAAACAGCAGATCAAGCCCGGCCTGATCCATGAATTCCAGGCCATCTCCAGAAAAATTGCGGCAGCCTGTGACAGCAGCAGCCTGTGACAGATCCTTTCCCGGGCGGCAGCAGTTGCAAAACAAGCGGTATACGCAAAAATACCGCCAAACTGGAAAGAATCGGAGCATATATGCTGAAAGCACCCCGAAAAACCGGCCTTGTCTTTTTCCCGGCCTTTGACTGGGCCATCAGCGCCACCCATCCTGAGCGCGAAGAGCGCCTCCTTTACACCCAGGACCAGGTGCTTGAGGAAGGGCTTTTTGATATCGCGGGCATAAGCGAGTTCAAGGCTGAGATCGTTGACATAAAAGACGTGCAGCGGGTGCACTTTTCCTACCCGGATGCCTGGCGAGTTATGACGGAATCGCATTTTATATCCGCAGGCGGCGCCAAAACCATTGCCAATGCTGTAATGGACAGGTCCGTGGACAACGGCTTTGCCCTGGTGAGGCCGCCGGGCCACCATGCCATGCGGGTTGTGCATGGCGGCAGGGGTTTCTGCAATGTCAACAATGAGGCCATCATGGTGGAACACCTGAGGCAGAAACACGGGGTGGGCCGTGTTGCCATAGTAGACACCGACTGCCACCACGGCGACGGCACCCAGGACATATACTGGCATGATCCGGACACCTTATACATATCCCTGCACCAGGACGGCCGGACAATATTTCCCGGCTCCGGCTTTACACAGGAACTGGGAGGTCCAACTGCGGCCGGCACCACCCTGAACATCCCCCTTCCCCCTTATACAGGAGAGCAGGGCTTTCTTCACGCATTAAACGAAGTGGTGCTGCCGGTTCTCGAGGAGTTCCAGCCGGAAATCATCATTAACTCAGCCGGACAGGACAATCATTTCAGCGATCCTCTTACCAACATGCTGTTTACCGCCAAAGGCTATGCCGACCTGACCAGTCTTTTGAAACCCGATATTGTTGTACTCGAAGGCGGCTATTCAATTGAAGGCGCGCTGCCCTATGTCAATATCGGCATCATCCTGGCGCTTGCCGGCCTTGACTACAGCCATGTAATCGAGCCCGGCTACGATCATGAAAAACTTAAGCAGACCGACAACGTGACCCGGACTGTTGAGCAGACCTGCGAGACAGTGCTTGCTTCCTGGAAGCAGCGCGAGTCACTCGGAGAACGCATGCGGGGCAATCAGGAATACGCGGAGCGCCGGCGCAATGTATTCTATGATACAGATGGCATATATGAGACCCAGAAAGAGACCCTCCGGATTTGCCCGGACTGCAGCGGAGCCGTAAAAATCGACTCCAGCTCTGACAGGGGCGGCCATCTGCTGGCTATCCATATTCCCAGAAAGGCCTGCAGCCAATGCCATAACCTTGCCTACCGGTGGTATGAATCGGCAAAATCGTCTTCCTACGACATGATCTGCATCCAGGACAGAATAGCGGACAGCTACCTGGTAAAGACCCCATAAGCAAGAGCCAAAAAAGGCTTCCCGTCCAAGGCGCAAAAGAAAATTGCAGCAGCGGCATCACAAAACTCTTCCCCTGCGCTCGGCCATTTTATCGAGCACAAGGGATTTTTTCCGAAAAAAGGGCTATATGGAAGTGGAGACGCCGGTATGCCTTACCGCGCCCATACCCGAGCCCCACATCCATGCCTTGCCGGCTGCCTGTGGCTATTTGCAGACCTCGCCCGAGATATGCATGAAACAGCTTCTCTCCGCGGGATTTGAAAAAATTTTCCAGATCTGCAGGTGTTTTCGAGCCTCCGAACGCGGCCGCCGGCATCTTCCAGAGTTCACCATGCTGGAGTGGTATGCGGCAGGCCAGACCTATACGGGGCTGATGCATAACTGCGAAGCCTTAATGGAGCAGATCCGCACGGATCTATCCCTGCCGGCTGAGTGCACCTGGCAGTCGCAAACCATCCAAACGGCCCCGCCCTGGCCCCGTATGCGGGTTGCCGAAGCGTTCTCCCGCTTTGGGGGACAAAGCATGGAAAGCGCCCTTGCGGAGGGAACCTTTGACGAGATCATGGGCCTTGCCATTGAGCCGCAGCTCGGATTTGCCCGGCCGGTATTTCTCTGCGACTACCCTGCAAAGACCTCCCTGCTGGCCAGCCCGAAGCCCCGGGAGCCCGAACTTGCCCAGCGTTTTGAACTCTATATGGCGGGCCTTGAGATATGCAACGGATGCACGGAGCTTGCGGATGCAGAGCTGCAGAAAAAGCGCCTGGAAGAGGAACTCGAACGACGAAGGAAGGCTGACCTTCCGCTCACACCACCCCCCACACGCTTTCTGGAAGCGCTGGAGGCGATGCCCGAGGCAGCCGGTTGTGCCCTGGGCATCGACCGGCTGGTCATGCTCTTGACAGATTCCGCGGAAATCGATGAAGTGGTGGCGTTTCCGCCGGAGCCGCCGTAGAACCGGAAACCGGCTTTCCCCGATATCAATAACTTAGTGCCTTAGTGCCTTAGTGCCTTAGTGCCTTAGTGCCTTAGTGCCTTAGTGCCTTAGTGCCTTAGTGCCTTCAGCTGACCCTGGGAGTTACTGACCGGTTCGGTCCCGGGCTGCGCCCCGGGGGGTTACTTCCGGCGATCACCCGGCAAACCCCTCACATTTCCTGTGCTCCAGCAGATGCGTATTGAAATCTTTTTCGTCCTCAGGTATAATTTATAAAAGGGATCCGTTTTGCCCCGTATGAAACCACAGGCCCTCCGGAGACAAAAAATGGCCCAGCAGCCTACGTATGCCAAACTGCAGGAGAGAATCGCGGCCCTCGAGGAAGAGGTTGCCGAATTAAGGGACTACAAAAGGCGCTGGCAGCAGATCGCCGCAGAAAAAAAAGAAACCGAAACTGCCCTGAAAGACTGCCGGGCCCGCTATCGGGAGCTGTATAAAAAAGCGCCGATCGGTATCTTCCAGACTACCTCCGACGGACGGGCAAACTTTGTCAATCCCCATTTGGGCCTGATGGTAGCCGGCGAGCTGGCGAATACGGAAAAGTTTTTGTTCACAGACATTACCCGCCTGAAACAGGCGGAGAAAAATTACCGGTTGTTGCAGTTCGGCCTTGACAGCGCGGCCATCGGCATTTTCATGATCGAAGAAGACGGCCGCATCATGTATGCCAACAACTATGCCTGCCGCAATCTCGGCTACAGCCGGGAAGAGCTCTGCCGGCTGACAATCTTTGATATTGATCCCGCCTTTACAGCAGACTCATGGAAACTGCACCGGCAGAGAATCCGCAAAAAAGGCTCCGGCACCATTGAAAGCATGCACCGGCGCAAGGACGGGCAGACCTTCCCTGTGGAGGTCACCGTCACCTACGTGCAATACGAGGGCAATTCCTTTTCTTTCTCTTTCGCTCAGGACATCAGCGAGCGGCGGCAGATCGAGGATACGCTGCGCAAAAACGAACAGCTCCTGGAAGAGACCCAGCAGCTTACAAAAGTTGGCGGCTGGGAATATGATGTGGATACCGGGCGCCTGTTCTGGACAGACGAGGTCTTTCGCATCTACGAGGTCTCCCGGGAGGCCCACGATCCCAATGATATCCGCGGCAACCTGGACTTTTATGCCCCGGAGCACCGGGAGGCGATGAAGGAGGCCTTTTACCGGGCCCTGCACGAAGGCAAGGCCTATGACCTCGAGGTGCGCCTGATCACAGCCGCAGGCAGAAGCATCTGGGTCCGCACAACAGCAACGGCCGAGTACCGCGGGGGCCGCGTTGTCCGCCTCGTGGGCAATATCATGGACATTAGCGGGCAGAAAGAAGCCGAAAAAGAGCGCCTGAAACTTGAGAACCAGCTCCAGCAGGCCCAGAAAATGGAAGCCGTGGGACGCCTGGCAGGCGGTATATCCCATGATTTTAACAATCTGCTCTCCATCGTGCTCGGCTACTCCGAATTACTTCTGGACTCCGCCGAAAATGACCATCCCCACCGCGAGGGGCTGCAGCATATCCATGATGCGGGCGAGCGGGCCAGAAGCCTCACACGCCAGCTGCTTGCTTTCAGCCGTAAGCAGGTGCTGGAAATTCAGTCCTTGGATGCCAATAACGTAGTTTCCGGCTTTAAAGGGCTGATGCAGAGGGTGATCGGTGAGGACATCGAGCTCCAATTGAAACTGTCCCCAAAGCCCCTCTACCTCAAGGCTGACGTTACCCAGCTGGAGCAGGTTTTGATGAATCTGGCGATCAATGCCCGCGACGCGATGCCGGCCGGCGGTGTTCTGTCCATTGAAACCGCGGCCACGGAACTCGATGCGGTTTATGCATCCCGGCAGCCTGAGGTCACGCCCGGCCCCTACGTGATGATATCCATCACCGACAACGGCCACGGCATGGACGAAAAGACCCGCCAGCGCATTTTCGAGCCCTTTTTCACCACCAAGGAAACCGAACGCGGCAGCGGCCTGGGACTGGCCACATGCTACGGCATTATCAGGCAGCACAGCGGATATATCTGGGTTTACAGCGAACAGGGGGAAGGCACAACCTTTAAAATCTATATCCCCTGCGCCACCGAACAGCTCCCGGCCGGGACAGATGCAGAAGCGGGTGCCGATTCAGATGCCGGTGCAGCGGCCACCATACTGGTCGTTGAAGATGACCCCACCGTGCGGAAGATGACCTGCGAAGTGCTGCAGAAGGCCGGACACCGCACAATAAGCGCTGAACAGCCGACAAAGGCTATAGAGATGGCACAAACCCACGAGGAAACGATCCATCTGCTGCTTACCGACGTGATCATGCCGGAGATGAAGGGACCGGAGCTCTGCCGGCTGATCACTGCATACCATCCTCAAATACGGGTCCTTTACATGTCCGGCTATACGGACAACGTGATCGCCCATCACGGTATACTCGAGCCGGACATCCATTTTATTCAAAAGCCCTTTGCCGTAAAAAACCTTGCCGCCAAAGTCGGTCAGGTGTTAAGCGGTACATAAACAATAAGCTGCTGAATCCGTCAATGCTTCTGAGAAAACTTTTCCATGCCGTGTGCGAAGCTCTATGGACAAGCTGAAATACGCAATACTGGCCTGCCTTATCCTTGCAGGTTTTATGGCAGTGGGTGCAAAAGCCGATATTTATTCCTATGTTGATGAAAACGGCGTGCTGCACTTCAGCAACACGCCCACCACAGCCCGCTACCAGTATCACAGTCCGGAGGCAGGCGCCGATATTTCCGCAACGCCCGATACCGGCAGGTTTGACCCTTACATACGGGAGGCGGCAAACCGCTACGGCCTGAACTTCGCACTGGTAAAAGCTGTCGTATGCACGGAATCCCGCTTCAAGCCGGCAGCGGTTTCCAGGGCCGGGGCCATAGGCCTTATGCAGATCATGCCGGCCAACCTGAACGAACTGCAGCTAAGCGATCCCTATAATCCCAGAGCCAATATAATGGCAGGGGCAGGATATCTCAAAAGCCTGCTCGAGCGCTTCAACAACGACCTCCGGCTCAGTCTGGCCGCATACAACGCAGGCCCGGGGGTAGTGGAGCGTTACCAGGGTGTACCCCCTTACCGGGAGACGCAAAACTACATCAAGCGGGTTATGAAGCACTACCGCCGCTTCCGGCGCATGGAAAACTGATCAAGCCCCGGCGGAAAAGCCGGCCGCAGCCCGCTGCAAAGAAAGCATTCGCCATGAACCTGCAGATAAAACTGGATGCACTCGAACGGATCTATCTGCGCTTCGACAAATACAGCCGTGCACTCAATGTGGCCTGCAAAAAATACTGCGCCCATTGCTGCACCTGCAACCTAAGCATGACCAGCCTGGAGGCCTTTTATATTTATCGCAACCTGGAACCCCGCAAACAGGCGGATATCCGCGAATCCGCCGCCCGCGCAGCCTCGGGAAAACGCTATATACCGGAACTTACCTGGAACCAAATGGCAAAAATGTGCGCGGAGGGAAAAGAACCGCCGGAAGAGGACCCGGATCCAAACTGGGGGGCCTGCCCGCTTCTGGACAATGCCGCCTGCCCGATCTATGAATGCCGGCCCTTCGGCTGCCGATGCATGCTTTCCACCTGTGACTGCGGACAAAGCGGCTGTGCGGAAATCGACGACTATACCATCACCGTAAGTACCGTGTTTTTACAATTTATCGAGCACCTGGACCAGGGGGGCGTATTCGGCAATTTCTCCGATGTTCTCGCAGCTTGCGGGCCGGCCGCCTCCGCTGCAGGGACCGGCGCTTTGTATCCGCCGCTTTCCGGGCAAGCCGCGGGCAGCCGCCTGCCTGCCAACCAACCCATCCCCGTGCTGCTCGTCCCGCCGGAGCAGCAGACCGATATCTGCTCTCTTGTCAATGACCTGCACGCCATCGTGGCACCTGCCCTAAAGCCCGCTTGACTTCGCCGGCCAAAATAATTTATGAACTACGCATTTGCGGCAGCAATTTCCCGAAAACTTTTACCAACAGCTGACACCGATGAAAACAAAACTCAAACAGATAGTCCGTAATGCTGCAGAGGCGGCCTTTCAAAAAGGGTCTCTCAATTCAGGCGATCTCGCGCCCTTTTCCATAGAAGAGCCCAAACACGGGGCCCACGGGGACCTGGCCACCAATTTTGCCATGACAAACGCTTCAGCCCAGAAAATGGCGCCCCGAAAAATCGCCGAGGCTGTTGCCGCCCACATCACTGATCCGGAGGGGATTATTGAGGACAGCGAAATTGCCGGCCCGGGCTTTATCAACTTCTTTATCCGTCCAACCGCCTGGCATCCGCTACTTTACGAAATCCACGACCAGGACGCGGCCTATGGGTCCTCCAACATAGGGGCCGGCAGCACGGTACAGGTGGAATTTGTCAGCGCAAACCCCACTGGCCCTCTTCACGTGGGCCACGGCCGCGGGGCGGTTGTCGGCGATGCAGTTGCCTCCATCCTCGGTTTCTGCGGATACAGCATCCACAGGGAATACTACATCAATGACTCCGGCAAACAGATCCAAACCCTGGGCCGCTCGGTCTACCTCCGCTGTCTGCAGCAGGCGGGCCGGGATGCCGACTTTCCCGGGGAATGCTACCAGGGCGATTACATAAAAACCATAGCCGGGGACATAAGCGCTGCCTGCGGCGATTGGGTACTTTCCGCGGATCCGGAGGAGGCTGTTGCATACTGTGCAAAATCAGCAGGCGAAAAAATCCTGGGGGGTATCCGGGAGGACCTGGGCCTTCTGGGGGTCCGCTTTGACAACTGGTTCTCCGAGCAGAGCCTCTATGATGAGGGCAAGGTGAGTGCAGCCATCCGGGAGCTGCAGCAGCAAGGCCTGGTGTATGAAATGGAAGGGGCGCTCTGGTTCCGCACCGAGGCCTTCGGGGATGAAAAAGACCGGGTCGTGGTGCGCCAGAACGGGCAGACCACCTATTTCGCCTCCGATATTGCCTATCACCGGGACAAATTCGACCGTGGCTTTGACCAGATTATTGATGTATGGGGCGCGGACCATCACGGCTACATTCCGCGCATTGCGGCGGCTATCAAGGCCTCCGGAAAGGACGACTCCCAGTTCCGCGTGATTCTTACCCAGCTGGTCAACCTCCTTCGCGGGGGCTCGCCGGCAGCCATGTCCACGCGGGCAGGCCAGTTTGTAACCCTGCGGGAGGTTGTCGAGGAAGTGGGCAGTGATGCGGTGCGCTTTATCTTTCTGACACGCCATTATGAGAGCCAGCTCGATTTTGATCTGGAAGTGGCCAAGCAGAAAACCAACGACAATCCTGTCTATTATGTGCAGTACGTGCATGCCCGGATATCGAGCATTTACAAAAAAGCAGAAGAAGAAAAAGGAGTTGTGCCGAAAAACGCTGACAAACAGGCATTAAGCCGGCTTACAGAGCCGGAGGAAATTGCGCTGATAAAGGACATGGCCCGCTATCCGGAGGTGATCCAAACCGCGGCCCGGGAGATGGAGCCGCACCGGGTGGCTTTTTTCCTGATGGATCTTGCAGCCTCCTTTCATGCCTATTACAATAAGCACCGGGTGATCAGCCGGGATCCGGAAATTGCCGGGGCCAGACTCTATCTCGTCGGAGCGGTGCGCAAAATCATCCGAAACGGCTTAAACCTCCTGGGGGTTTCCGCTCCGGACAGCATGTAGGAAACCCAATGGCAGCCACTCCCGCGCAAAAAAAAAGGGCGCCCAAAAAGGCATCAGGACCTCTGCCGATTCTTGTTATCCACCGGAAAAATCTTGCCGGATGGCTTCTGTTTTTAGTTTTCAGCTGCGGCCTGATGTTTGTCTGCGGCGTAATGGTGGGACGAAACACCATGCCGCTGCGTTTTGACATGGACAGTCTGGATGCGAAGCTGGCCAATTTGAAACGCAGCGTGTTATCCGCAAAAAAGGTAGAACACATTGATGTAATGGAGAACCTGAAAAAAAACAGGCTGCCTGAGTCGAGGCCGCAGCCCTCACGGACCCTGAGCCCGAAACACGGCAAGCCGGAGGGCATACAAAAAGCGCAGGCACCGAAGGCAAAGGAGGAAAAAACCTCTGAAGGCTCCGGGCGGACACAGGCGCGGGCTGAAAAAACAGCTCCACCCAAGAAAGCCGCCGGACAGGACTCTGCCGGGCCGGCTGCTGGCAAGCAAAAGCCTGAGAAAGCGCCGGAACAATCCCGCCCCTCTGCGCAAAGCAGCAGCGGAAAAGCGGATTCGGGCGGGCCGGCCAAAAAGAGCGGCTACGCCATTCAGGTTGCCTCCTTAAAAGATCCGGAAAGCGCCGGCAAGGTAAGAAAGCGGTTTCTGGCAAAAGGCTATCCCGCCTACTGCCGTAAGGCAGAAGTAAACGGCATCACGTACCACCGCGTACGGATCGGTCCCTATCCCAGCAGGGAAAAGGCCGGAGAGGACCGCAGGAACCTGGCGGATGCCGGGGTAGACGCCATGGTCTTTTTAATTGACGGCTCGGATTAAAGCGAACCGGCACGTAGCGGAAAAGGAGCGGACAATGAAAATTTCCGGGGAAGAGGTGCTGCACGTGGCTCATCTGGCGCGCCTCCACATCGGTGATGACGAAATCGACCCCCTTTGCGGCCACCTCGGCAGCATCCTGGAATACGTGGAGAAGTTAAGCGGGATTGACACCTCCGGGGTGGCGCCCACAACCCATGCCATGGAAATGGCCAATGCCTTCAGAAAAGATGAGACAGGGCGGCACCTGGAAAACGGGCAGGCCCTTGCCAACGGGCCGGATACAGAAGCGGGCTATTTCATTGTACCCAAAGTCATTGAATAAAGGAGCCCCAGAGAATGAATCTTCATGAACTGACCATTCACAAAGCCGCTGAGCTGCTTGCGAAAAAGAAAATTTCCGCACCTGAGCTCTGCCGGGCGGTTTTCGAGCGCATCGAAAAGGTGGAGCCGCAGGTAGATGCCTATATCACAGTGACAAAAGAGCAGGCAGAGACCAGGGCAGAGGCGGTGCAGCAGGAGATCAACAAGGCAGAGGCGGGCCCCCTGGCCGGCATCCCCCTTGCCATCAAGGATCTTATCTGCACCCGGGGGATCCGGACATCCTGCGCCTCCCGCATGCTGGAAAACTTTATCCCTCCCTACAGCGCCTGCGTGATGGAAAAACTCGAGGCCGCAGGCGCGGTGATGGCGGGAAAAGCTAACATGGACGAATTCGCCATGGGATCATCCACCGAAAACTCGGCTTTCAAACCCACAAAAAACCCCTGGGACCCGTCCCGTATACCGGGAGGCTCCAGCGGAGGCTCCGCAGCAGCGGTTGCTGCTGACCTGTGCCTGGGGGCCCTTGGCTCGGACACGGGCGGCTCAATCCGCCAGCCCGCCTCCCATTGCGGGGTGGTGGGCATCAAGCCTACCTACGGGCGGGTGTCCAGGTACGGGCTGGTGGCCTTTGCCTCCTCGCTCGATCAGATCGGCCCGATTGCCAAGGACGTCACCGATGCAGCACTGCTTCTGCGGGAAATTGCAGGCCACGATCGCCGGGATTCCACCTCCGTGGATATTGCAGTTCCGGACTACGCGGCCGAACTGACGGGGGATATAAAGGGTATAAAAATAGGCATTCCCGCTGAGTACCATCAGGCCGGGGGCATGGATCATGACGTAAGCAAAGCCGTCTCCCGTGCGATGAACGTATTCCGTGATGCAGGGGCGGAGCTCGTGGACATATCGCTTCCGCACACCGCTTACTCGGTCGCGGCCTATTATCTTATCGCCCCCGCAGAGGCGAGCTCCAATCTCGCGCGCTATGACGGCGTGAAATACGGCTTCCGGGATCCGGAAAGCCTGAAGCTTGCTGACATGTACAAAAACACGCGCTCCAGCGGGTTCGGCCCGGAGGTCAAGCGCCGTATTCTTCTGGGCACTTACGCCCTGTCAGCCGGCTACTACGATGCATATTACAAGAAGGCCTCCCAGCTCCGCACTCTGGTCAAGCAGGATTTTGCCGGGGCGTTTGCCTCCTGCGACGTGATCCTTGCACCTGTTGCGCCCACTCCGGCTTTTAAACTGGGCGAGAACACGGATGATCCCCTGCAGATGTATCTCTCCGACGTTTTCACCCTCTCGGCCAACCTTGCCGGCATTCCGGGACTGTCGGTGCCCTGCGGCTTCTCGCGTGAGGGTCTTCCCATAGGCCTCCAGCTCATGGGCAACTACTTTGCCGAAGCAAGCATTCTCAACGCAGGCCGCTTTTTTGAGCAGCACACCGAATTTCATAAAAAACGGGCGGATATATCCGGCGCCTGAAAACAGAAAGGGGACTTTCTATGAGCATCCAACCAGAAGGCGAAGAACTTCGCAAAGCCGTCAAGTGGATCTCCGAGATGCGGCAGGAAGAACCGGAACAATCCCTGTCCGGGCTCGTGGAGCAGGCAGGGGTCAAATTCGACCTCGCCCCCAAAGACCAGGAGTTTCTCTACCGGTTCATCAGAGACAATGAAGAAGAGTAGTCGAAACAGGCCATGAGCAGAATCCGCGTTCTTCCGGAGATCCTTTCCAACAAAATCGCAGCCGGCGAGGTTGTTGAACGGCCGGCCTCGGTGGTCAAGGAACTGGTGGAAAATGCCATTGATGCAGCAAGCAGCCGGATCACCGTGGAAGTGGGCCAGGGCGGGCGCTCCCTTATCCGGGTCTCGGACAACGGATGCGGCATGAGCCGCGATGACGCCCTTCTGGCCATTGAGCGTTATGCCACCAGCAAAATCTATGAAGACTCGGATCTTTACGCCATCTCCACGCTCGGATTCCGGGGGGAGGCCCTTCCAAGCATTGCTGCGGTATCCAGACTGGAGCTGATAACCCGGGAGCAGCATGAGGAAGCCGGCACCCGGATATACGTGGAGGGCGGCAGCATCAAAAAGGTCGAGCATGCCGGCGCGCCTGCGGGCACCCTGATTTCCGCGGGGCACATCTTCTTCAACACACCGGCCCGCCGTAAATTTTTAAAAACCGTAAACACGGAGATGGGCCATATTGCCGATGTGGTCTCGGCCATCGCCCTTGCCTGGGAAAAAATCCAGTTCCGGCTCTTTCACAATGAACGCGGGATTAAAAACTGGGCTGCTGCGGATTCTTCCTTTGACAGGATTGTGGACGTACTGGGCGCTGAGCTGCGCTACAGCCTGCACCAGGTGGAAGCCGAAAGCCGGAGGCTTGCCGTGAGCGGCTGGGTATCAGAGCCGGAGGTCACCCGCAGCACACCCCAAAAGCTCTACATATACATAAACGGCCGCTTTATCCGGGACCGTGGAATTACCTATGCGCTGCTGGACGGCTACAAAGGAAGGCTTATGAAGGGCCGCTTTCCGGTGGGCGCACTTTTTTTGCAGCTTCCCCCCGCGGAAGTCGATGTAAACGTCCATCCCACCAAGCACGAGGTCCGCTTCGCCCGGCAAAAAGAGGTATACGAACTGGTGCGATCCGCAGTGGCCTCGGCCTTTTCCCGGCCCCGGCAGAACAGAGCCCATGTTGCACCCCCGGCCAGCGAAGTCCGCGAGACGCCGGGACTGTGGCAGGAGCCTGCGCCGCAGCCGAACAAACCGGCACCGGGGCCGGAGGATGCCGCGGTGTTTTCCCAGACGCCCCCGGCCAGCCCTTCGCCGGAGGCGAAGCCCGGGCCGGAACCGCCGCCGCAGAGCAGCCGGCCTCTCTTCCGGGATAAGCCCTGCTTTGCCCGGATGCGGATTATCGGGCAGTTCCGCAACACCTATATAATCTGTGAAACCGAAGACGCGCTCTGCCTGATCGACCAGCACGCGGCCCATGAGCGGATTGTTTATGAAAAGCTAGTCAATCATCGAAAACAATCTGAGGCCCATCATGTACAGACACTTGCGGTCCCGGAAACCATTGAGCTCAATTACAAGGAAAGCGCGGCTCTCTCCGAACTGATCCCGGAACTGGAAAACATAGGCATCACAGTCGAGCCCTTCGGGGGCCACACATTTATCGTAAAGTCCCTGCCCGCCGTTCTTGCCGATAAATCCGCGGTTCCCCTTGTCACGGAACTTGCCGAAACCGCGGCAGAGGCGGGGTATACGCCCGGAGTGGAAGAGGGCGTTCATGCATGCCTGACGGTAATGGCCTGCCACGGGGCAATCCGGGCTAACCAGGCACTTTCCGAAATGGAAATCCGGGCCCTTTTAGAGCAGCTCGACCGTTGCGACAATCCCTACAACTGCCCCCACGGCCGGCCCACCCTGGTGGAGTGGCCCCTGCACAGCCTGGAAAAACGTTTCCACAGGATTGTATAACCCCTCTATCCCAGCTTATCCTTTAAGAGCTGGTTTACCATCCGGGGATTGGCCTTTCCCTGGGTCTCTTTCATGACCTGGCCCACAAAAAATCCCAAAAGCTTCTTTTTCCCCGCCCGGTAGGATGCCACCTCATCCGGGCAACGATCGATTACTTTATCCACGGCAGCCTCAAGAGCCGAGACGTCTGTCACCTGCACCAAACCCTTTTCATCGACAATCGCCTTTGGCGCCCTGCCCGTAGCCACCATTTCATCAAAGACGGTTTTGGCGATTTTGCCGCTTATGACCTCCTCTTCCACCAGTGCGAGAAGCTCCGCCATCTGCTCCGCGTTGACCGGTGAGTCTTCAATGCTCTTGCCCTCGGCGTTTAAAAGCCCCAACAGGTTTCCCATCACCCAGTTGCTGACAAGCTTGGAATTTTTTACCTGCTTGACGCAGGCCTCGAAATAATCCGCGAGCTCGCGGGAGGCGGTCAGCACATCGGCATCATAGGCGGGCAGATCATACTGCCCGATAAAGCGCTCTTTTCGCTCATCCGGCAGCTCCGGCAGATCCTCCTTTATGCGCGCGATCCAGTGCTCGTCAACCTGCAGCGGCACCAGATCCGGATCCGGAAAATAGCGATAATCATGGGCCTCTTCTTTTCCCCTCATGGAAACTGTGCGGTTTTTTTCCGTATCCCAGAGCCTGGTTTCCTGCACCACATCGCCTTCTTCCCGGAGCACCTCGATCTGCCGCTTGATCTCGTAGCCAAGGGCTTTTTCCACAAACTTAAAGGAGTTCAGATTCTTCAGCTCGGTTCTGGTACCCATCTGCCCCCTGTCTTTTGGCCGCACCGAGACATTGGCATCGCAGCGGAAGCTCCCCTCCTCCATATTGCCGTCACTTATGCCCAGGTAGCGCAGGATCGAGCGAAGCTGGCGCAGATAGGCGCCTGCTTCCCCGGGCGATTCCATATCCGGCTCGCTTACGATTTCAATAAGCGGCACGCCGGTGCGGTTGTAATCCACCCGGCTGATCGGCCGGTCCGGATCATGAATAAGCTTTCCGGCATCCTCTTCCATGTGAATACGGGTAATGCCGATGCGTTTTTTGCTGCCGTCTGCCCGGCTGATGTATACATGCCCGTTCTCAGCTATGGGCAGTTCATACTGCGATATCTGGTAGCCCTTGGGCAGGTCCGGATAAAAATAGTTTTTCCGGGCAAACCGGCTCTCCGGGGTGATCCGGCAGTTCGCCGCCAGGGCCATGCGCATGGCGTATTCAACCACCGCCTGGTTTAGCACCGGCAGTACGCCGGGCATGCCGAGGCAAACCGGGCAGACATGAGTATTGGGCGGGGCGCCGAACTCCGTTGAGCAACTGCAGAAAATCTTGGTCCGGGTTTTCAGCTGGGCGTGTACTTCCAGTCCGATTACAGGCACAAAATCCATATTTTCATCCTTGTTTTTTCCGGGCCGACACCAGCAGAAAGAGGCCGACAAGCGCAGCCGCGGCCCCGGGGATCTTTACATGAAAACCATACAGGGCGGGGCTTACCAGGATGTCCCGGGGTGCCACACAAATCAGCCAGGCAAGACCCCCCAAAATCGAGTATCCTCCCAGCCCCATGAGGGTATAGGTCTTCAAACGCGCTTGCTTGGTCTGCCTCTCGCCCTCCGGCAGGGACTGCAGCGCCTTGTTTAGACGCTCGTTGATGAGGAATGCGGCGGCCAAAACAATAATTGTCAGGCTGACGGCAAACTCCCACAGGTAAAAATAGGCATCAGCCATAACGCACTTCCTTATTTTTTTCTTAAATCAAGCGGTTCCAATACAGCGCGTTTTGCGCTTTCGGGGATCCCTGTAATACCGATCCGCTACCATATATTCCGGAAATCTTGCAAACAAAATCCAAGATGCTGTTTTTATTAGGCTCCGTTTCTGCTAATGATTGTTTTTGCTAATGACCCCAAGCCTTTTTAAATGTTTAGGCAGAAAAATACAAGTCCAAAGCTCTCCCTGGTATAAACAACCTTTCCGGGTGCGGCGGCAAACTTGAAAATCGCTCAATTTAGGTTAAATAACGGACTAGGGGCCGACCGTTTGGGCTCAGCAGTTTTTCAGGCTCCGGCTGATGTAGTCGGCAAAAACGGATACAGCTTCATTTGCGGGCGAGCGGGATACGTGAAGGGAAATATCCACCTGCGGCAGGGCCGGCAGGCCTTCTTCCGCAGAAACAAGGCGCATGTTGGAAGATGCCGTATTTTCTGTTACCACCGTTATCGCCATGCCCGAGGCTACAACCGCGCGAATGCCGGAAAGCCCGCGGCTGGTGCATACCAGCCGCCATTTCCTGCCGCAGTACTGCAGGGCTGCGAGCGCAGATTCCCGGAACACGCACACTCCGTCGGGGAAAAGCGCCAGGGGCAGAGGGTCCTGCTCGTAGAGCCGGCAGCCCCGGGCCTGGGCCCACACCAGCTGCTCCCTGCGGATTACCGCTCCGCCCGGGGACTGGGGCTGACGGGTGGTCACCGCCAGATCAACATCCCCGTCGCTTAAAAGGCGCAGCAGATCCACGCTCAACTCGCAGCAGACCTCGAGGCTGATCCGGGGATAGAGCGGGCTGAATCCGGACAATACCGCGGGCAACAAATATGCGGCGTAATCGTCCGGAATTCCCAGGCGGACCCGGCCTTTAACCTCCGGATCCCCGATTTCTGCCATCACCTCGTCGTTTAGCTGCAATATGCGCCTGGCGTATTGCAGCATCACCTCACCGCTGTCCGTGAGCCTTACCCCGCCCTTGTGCCGAACCAGAAGAAACCTTCCCATATTCTGCTCCAGCCGCCTGACCTGCATGCTGACGGCCGACTGGGTCCGGTTCAGTCTGGATGCGGCCCGGGTAAAGCTCCTGCATTCCGCTACAGCCACAAAAGCCCTCAAAAGATTAATATCCAGGTCCGGATTGTGTATCATAATACTTATCGCCCTGCCTTTTCCGGCCGCCAGCGGGCCTGTACGGACCGGTTTTGTTATTCATGTACTTTAGGCCTGGAACACAGGCGAATGCAAGCATAAAGCGGCAGCTTCCGCCGGTGATCAATTTCTGTGATGTACCCATAACAACAATTCGTTAGCTATCTTTCTGCTGCTGCATTACATCAACCCCAGAAGATTTTTACCTAAAGGAGGCGATATATGAACAGGCTGCAAACTAAAAGGCTGAAAGCGGCAGACGATGCCAGGATGCTTCTGGTCATCCATCTGTGGGGCCTTACCTTTCTTTTTACCAAGCTTGGCCTTAAAAGCCTGGATCCCCTCGGCTTTGCCCATATCCGGGTTGCAAGCGCAGGACTTGCACTGCTTCTGATGGCTGCGCTCAGCGCCGGCCACCACGGGACGGTTCGCATGCACCTCCGGGATCACCTGCTGGCAGTGGCGCTAGGGCTTTTGGGGATGGCCTGCTTTCCCTTCTTTTTCAGCCTGGCCATGAACTATACCTCTGCCGCCAATGCCGGCCTGATTTTCGGCACAACCCCTGTAGCTGTGGCCCTGATCAGCAGGCTGCTGGGCATGGAGCGCTTAAACAAAAGGCAATGGCAGGGGCTTTTTGCCTCCTTTTGCGGGATTGTCGTGATCCTGCTTCCCCGGGGCCTTGATTTTTCTCTTGAAACCATGCGGGGAAACCTGCTGATGATGGCGGCCATGCTCAACTGGGCCCTGTATACCGTGATCAACCGCTTTGTCCCCGCAGAGCATTCCGGGCTGCAATTTACGGCTTACGGCTCCCTCTGGGGGATTGCGGGGCTGAGCCTGCTTGGCTTTCATAGCCTGGCCGCCCTGCCTCTGGCCGAGATCCGGCCCGTATCCTGGATGGGCGGCCTGTGCGCAGGGGTCCTGGGAACGGCCGTCTCGTATGTGATATGGAACAACGCGGTAAAGGCCATTGGTCCGGCGAAAACTGCTGTTTATTTGAATCTCGTCCCACTGGTGGCCGCTGTCAGTGGTTTTATAATCCTTAATGAATCCCTGGGATGGCAGCACCTTTTTGCCGCATTCCTGATTATTCCGGGCGTGCTGATGACGCGCGGATAGGAAAAAGCATCTTTTCATTTTGACATTTCAGACAATTTGCATATATTCTCTTTGGTTTACCGGAATCAAACAAGGAATGTGTGCTTATGGAATTCTTCCTCTGTGTGCTTGGCATGGTCATGATTGTGGAGGGACTGCCCTATTTTACCTTCCCGGCCAGAATGAAGGAAATGATGCGGAAAGTCCTTGAAATGCCGGAGGCAGGCCTGCAGAAATTCGGTTTCGTGCTGATGATTGCGGGTCTTTTGCTGGTCTATATCGGAAAATCGTAAAAACTTGTTTAATTGCTCTTTACAGTGCCATCATGTTTAAAGTCTCGGACTACGACTACGAACTGCCCCAGGAACTGGTGGCCCAGTATCCTTCGGAGAAACGGGACCGCGCCCGTCTTATGCATCTCAACCGGCAAACCGGGGCGGTTGCGCACATGCGCTTTGCCGACATCCTGAACCTGCTCCGGCCCTCCGACCTTCTCATGCTGAACAACACGCAGGTGATCCCGGCCCGGCTGTACGGGAAAAAAGAAAGCGGCGGCAAAATTGAGCTGTTGATCCTAAATTATCCTCAGTTGCAGGCGGAAGGCAGTGGCAAAATCACCTGTGAATGCCTGATACGGGCCTCAAGGGCCCCGGGTGCCGGTACAAGGCTTTTCTTCGGCAACTACCCGGCCGCAGAGGTCAAGGCCTTTGAAAAAGGCAGATTTACGGTGGAGTTTCAGTCGCAGAGGGAATTTGAACAACTTATTGAAAACCATGGGGAGATGCCGCTTCCCCCCTATATCCGGCGGCAGGAGACCGAAGCCGACCGGAGCCGCTACCAGACCGTGTATGCATCCCGAAGGGGCGCTGTGGCGGCTCCGACGGCGGGGCTCCACTTCACGGAACCCCTGCTTGAGAAGATACGGGAAAAAGGGGTGGAATCCGCCGCTCTGACCCTGCACGTGAGCTACGGGACGTTTATGCCGATCCGGGTGACAGACATCCGGGAGCACCGGATGCACGAGGAAACCTACGAAATTCCCGGAGACACAGCCGCGGCCGTCAACCGGGCAAAAGCAGAGGGGCGGCGCATCGTGGCGGTGGGCACCACAACGGTGCGTACCCTGGAGTACGCAGCAGATGCTGAAGGCCGCATCCGGCCGCACAGCGACAGCTGCGATCTTTTTATCTACCCGGGCTACCGCTTCCGCGCCGTGGATGCCATCATCACCAACTTCCATCTCCCCCGCTCCACCCTGCTGATGCTGGTGTCCGCGTTTGCCGGAAAAGACAACCTTTTGGCCGCCTACCGAAAGGCCATCCGGGAGCGCTACCGCTTCTACAGCTACGGAGACGCCATGTTAATTGAGGACCCCCGCTAAGCTGCGTACAGAAGGCTGATGCCCCTAAATTTCCAAATAACGGCGGAATCGAGCGAAAGCAGGGCGCGTGCAGGTCTTCTCAGCACATCGCGCGGCCCCGTGGAAACTCCCGTATTCATGCCGGTAGGCACTGCAGGCAGCGTAAAAGCGCTCTCTCCGGAGGACCTGTCAGGATGCGGCGCCCGCATCATCCTTGCCAACACCTACCACCTGTATCTTCGCCCCGGCTGCGGGGTACTGGAAAAATTCGGCGGCCTCCACAGCTTTATGAACCACCACGGCCCCATCCTGACAGACAGCGGGGGCTTTCAGATCTATTCCCTGGCCAAAATCTCAAAGGTCACCGAAGCAGGCTTTTCTTTTCAGTCCCATATTGACGGCTCCTCACACCTGATCTCCCCGGAGGATGCGGTCTCCATACAACGGCGGATCGGAGCGGATATTATCATGTGCCTGGATCAATGCATCTCCTACCCGGCGGAGTTCGAAAAAGCCAGCGATGCGGTTGCACTGACATCGCGCTGGGCCGATCGCTGCCGCCTTGCCTGGCTGGAGACCCCCGGCGATCAGGCCCTTTTCGGCATTGTGCAGGGCGGAATGCATGCAGCCCTCCGGCGCCGATCCGCAGAAGAGCTTACATCCATGGATTTTCCCGGCTATGCGGTGGGAGGGCTTAGCGTGGGGGAGCCAAAGCCGCTTATGATGGAGATGGCCGATCTGACCCTGCCGCTTCTGCCCAAAGAAAAACCACGCTATGTTATGGGTGTAGGCACACCGCAGGATCTTGTTCAGCTTGCAGGCATGGGCGCGGACATGTTCGATTGCGTCATGCCCACGCGCAACGCAAGAAACGGCCAGCTCTTTACCCGCTCAGGAACCATAAACATTGCAAACGCAAGGTTCCGGACAGATACGGCACCCATCGACCAGGCCTGCGGCTGCTATACCTGCAGAAATTTCTCAAGGGCCTATCTTCAACACCTCTACCGCTCACGCGAACTCCTCGTACACCGGCTTACAAGCATTCACAACCTTTTTTTCTACGAAAGCCTCATGCGTTCCATCCGCGAAGCTATTGCACTGGACCGGTTCCGCGAATTCGCCACCGCCTTTGCTGCACAGCAGAACCGGTAATTTCACCTGAACCAAGGGTTTCAGGCATATGCCAATAATTAAAAACAGTTGCAATATATTCTGATTTCATCATAGCATAAGCGGATAAGACTTATTATTTTATTGGATACACAAAAAGAATGGTTTGGAAAAGCCATCCCATTGAATGCATGCCAAAAAAGGAGATTTCCAATGAAAGAACAGGTTCAGCAGGTACTTGAGAAAATCCGGCCTTCCCTGCAGGCTGACGGCGGAGATGTTGAGTTGGTCGATGTTGAGGAAGGGATAGTGAAAGTACGGTTGCAGGGCGCATGCGCGGGCTGCCCCATGTCCCAGATGACGCTTAAAAACGGTATTGAACGCATTCTCAAACAGGAGATCCCGGAAGTAAAATCAGTAGAACCGGCCCAATAGAAGCGGAGTCCCGTATGACAATTGCCAGCCGCATTGCGACGTTTCTGGAACAATCGTCCTGGATTCGCAAAATGTTTGAAGAAGGCGCCAGGCTGAAGCAAATCCACGGCAGCGAAAACGTGTTTGACTTCAGCCTGGGAAACCCCTACCTGGAGCCGCCCGAGAGATTTACATCCCGGCTTGCAGAGATTGCCGAGGAAAAAAAAGGGGGTGCTCACTCCTACATGCCCAATCCGGGCTACCCGGAAGTGCGCAGGGCGGTGGCCGCTCAGCTTTCCCGCGAGCATGGAACCGCCGTCAGCGAAGAGCAGGTCCTGATGACCTGCGGGGCCGCAGGAGGAATTAACGTAATTTTAAAAACCATCCTGGAGCCGGGCGACGAAGTGATCACGCCTGCTCCCTATTTTGTGGAATACGGATTCTACGCGGACAACCACGGGGGCGTCCTGCGAACCGCCGCCACCAAAGCCGATTTTTCCCTGGATCTTGAGGCAGTCGAGTCTGTCATAAGCGAAAAAACCAGGGCCGTTCTCATCAATTCGCCCAACAATCCCACCGGCCAGGTCTATTCCGCAAAGAGCCTGCGGGATTTAGGCGAGCTGCTTGCAAAAAAGAGCAGGGAGCACGGGCGCACCATCTACCTGCTCTCGGACGAGCCCTACAAAAAAATCGTTTTTGACGGCATCGGGGTACCCAGCATCTTTGCCGCGTATCCGGACAGCCTGATCGCCACATCCTATTCCAAGGATCTCTCGGTACCTGGTGAGCGCATAGGGTTCGCCGCCATCAACCCGGAAGCCGGGAGCAAAGAAGATCTTGCGGCCGGCATGGCACTGTCCAACCGCATCCTGGGATTTGTAAACGCCCCGGCGTTTATGCAGCGCGTAATATCAGGACTGCAGGGAGAGAGCGTGGATATTTCCCATTACGCAAGAAAACGCGAACTGCTCTGTGACGGACTCCGGGACTGCGGCTATGATTTTGTCAGGCCGCCGGGGACTTTCTACCTTTTTCCCCGCTCTCCTATAGCCGATGACGTTCAGTTCGTGCAGGCTCTACAGGAGGAGCTGATCCTGGCGGTGCCGGGAAGCGGATTCGGCGGCCCCGGCCATATCCGGCTGGCATTCTGCGTCGATGATGCAACCATTACAAATGCCATGCCGGGTTTTGCAAACGCTATAAAGCGCTTTCAGTAAACACAGGGAAAAATAAAGAAAAGCGCTCAGTTTAGGTAAAAAAAACACAGTTATTAACAAAAGAAACGGAGGGCCTTATGGATACGCGCAAGCCCGTATTTGCCGGCAGCTGGTATCCTGCGGCACCAGCGGAATGTGAAAATCTGATCAGGGAATTTTTAAATGACGAGCGGTTCCGGGTCGATCCGGATCCGGCATATAAGGGCGGCATCGTACCCCATGCCGGCTGGGTTTTCTCCGGGAGCCTGGCCTGCAACGTCATTGCCGCGCTCCAGCCGCAGAAATCCGGGGAGGAACCGGATACGGTGCTGATTTTCGGCATGCACCTGCCGCCCAACACGCCGGGCTACATCACGGCCAAAGGCTCCTGGGAGACGCCCTTAGGCGAAATCACAATAGACGCCGATCTTGCTGAGGAACTATGCCGGGAGTACAAATTCACAGTGGAAACCCCTACCCGCTTTACCCCGGACAACACCATCGAACTGCAACTGCCCTTTATCAAGTATTTTTTCCCAAATGCCCGGCTTTTGCCCGTAGGCCCGCCTGCAAAGACCGCTGCCGCGGATATCGGCCGCAAAGCAGTGGAAATCGCGGAAAAATCAGGCAAAAAAATTATCGTTGTGGGCTCCACCGATCTTACCCACTACGGCCCCAGCTTCGGCTTTACACCGGCGGGCAAGGGCGCCGGTGCCTATGAATGGGTCAAGAACAAAAACGACCGGCAGGTAATTGAGACGATGCTGGCCATGGATTCCGAAGGCGTTATAAACGAGGCGCTCACAAACCACAATGCCTGCTGTCCCGGAGCAGTCGCAGCCTCCCTGGCTGCCGCGCAGCAGATGGGAGCCCGAAAAGGGCGGCTTGTGGGCTACAGCTCGAGCTACGAGCACAACCCCGGCGACACCTTTGTGGGCTACGGCGGCGTGCTGTTTTATTGATCCGAAACTGCAGAGCCAGACATTCCGTTTAAGAACCTTCTTTTCCGGCCGGGTGGCCAAAAAGGATCTGGGCGTGCACACCCCGGTCTTTACAGATGCCCTGATGGATCTGGTCAAAAGCGGGGCGGTCACAAACTGCTACAAGGGCTTTTTCAACGGCAAGTCCCTTACTTCCTATGCCCTTGGGACAGAGGAGTTCATGTGCTGGCTGGACAACAACCCGCTTGTGGAGTTCCAGGGGATTGACCAGGTATTCAACCCCATGCACATCGGCATAAACCGGCGTTTTGTCGCCATCGCCAATATCCGCGGCTCCATAGAGGAGACGCCCAACCAGTTGAACTTCAAAACATGCACCCTGGCCGCTACTATGAGCCGGAATCCCCGCCCGCCTTAGCGTAGCTGCCGGCCAAGTTCCGGTAATAAGAGGCTTCACCGATTCTGCCCCGCTTTTTGCATCCCTTCGCGTAAATCGCGCATTTCTCCGCCAGCACCGCTTCAGCCGCCCGCTGCTGCTTTGGGGAAAGCCCCCCCCGGCAAAGGAGTTTTTCCAGGGAAGCTATCCTGTACCTGTCCAGCCCAGGCTGGCCGGAGAGCTGGTCGGAATGGCCGCCGGTTTTGACCACGAGCGGCCGGTCGATCAGGTGGACCGGATAGCGGGCGCTGACCCGAAGCCAGAGGTCATAGTCCTCGCAGGCGGGTAGCGCCTCATCAAATCCGCCCATCTCCTCAAAAAGCGACTTTTTCAGCATGACCGCAGACGGGCTTACCAGGCAGAGCGAGAGCGAGGGAACAAAGATATCGCCGGCCGGCTTTGCGTGGCGGCGGCCGGGATTGACGCGCCGGCCGTTCCGGATCCAGATCTCCTGGGTCTGGCAGATCCGGGCATCGGGACGGGCGTCAAAAAAGGCAGCCTGGACCCGCAGCTTTTGCGGATACCAGTAGTCGTCCGAGTCCAGAAAGGCGACCAGATCACCCGCGGCCCGGGCCACGCCCCGGTTTCTGGCCGCACTCACGCCCTGGTTGGACTGGGCGATCCAGGTCAGGCGGGACCCGTAAGCCTCAAGAAGCGCCCGGGTATCATCGTCTGAGCCGTCGTCCACGACGAGCAGCTCGAAATCCGGAAAATCCTGGGCAAGCACCGAATCAAAGGCCCGGCCCAGCGCCCAGGCACGATTGTAAGCGGGAATGACGACACTTATCTTCGGCATCCCTGGCATCCTCATACCATCCGGCGGATCTTATCCGCCTGGTTTTTGAGCTTTTTGGCGGATATGGGATAGGGGGTTTTTAACTCCTGGGCAAAAAGCGAGACCTTGAACTCCTCGATCATCCAGAAAAAGGTCTCCACAGCTTCGCGCTTCTCATGCGAGGCGGTCTGATCCAGAGTTTCCAGAAACCGGCTGAGCTCATCGCTGAAGGGCTTGACCTGCTCCGCCTTTTTCTGGTCCTTTTCCAGATCCACCACCCCGCGTTCGGCCCGCAGGTAAAGGGCTTTCAAATACCGGGGCATATGAAAGAGCCGCTCCCGGCTGTAGAGCATGACAAAGTTCTGCGGCACGAGCCGCTCAAGGCTCCGGCGCATCTCGTTTAAAAACCCGGAGAGCAGGGGTTTTTGCCCGTGGCGAAGCTCCAGCTTATAGATCATCTCCCGGGTCCGGCCGTACTGCTCAAGCACCGGGACGACAGCCTGCTGAAGCGCCTGTCCCCCGGAGAGCATCCGGTCGGCCTGCGCCCTGGCATGGGCGTAAAAATCCGCCTCCGTGCGGATGTTTTCGGCAAACAGATCCGTCATGATCCGGTCCACCACCTGCGTCTCGAGCTTTTTTCTGCCGCCGAAGTACGCGGCTGCCTGTTCCGCGGAAGAAGGCAGGGCCACGGTTTTTTTTAAAAACTTCAAATCCCTGGAAAAATACTGGCGATAGAGACGTGCCACACCGGCGCGGTGCTCCGCCAGGGCGGTCTTCTGATCCTGAAAGAGCCTCAGGGCGACCTTGTCCTTCTCCGCTGTCAACGCGGGGTAGACCGGGTAGCAGTTTTTGCCTGAGGTCACCTCGACGGCTTTCGGCAGATCCGGCAGATCCCATTTGTCAAGCCCATCCTTTTCCCATTTCGCGCGTTCTTTTGCCAGAACGTCCGGCTGGATTTCATCAGATGTACCTTCGAGCAGCACCTGCTTGTCCCGGCCCGCGGCCAGCTCCTTTCCGTCAGAGCCCGTAATGGCAAACCTCAGGCGCAGGTGCTCGGGCAGCTCCTCCTCCCGCCACTCGGAGACCGGGATGTCCACACCGAAGCGCTCATAGATAAAACGGCTCAGGGAGGCTTTCAAAGACCCCCGGTACAGGGGCATCTCTTTCATGATCCGCTCCACCGTCTCGTTTACTGGAACCAGCTGTTTGCGAAAGATTTTGGGCAGCGCCCGGATAAGGCCAGCGATCTTCTCCTCCAGAAGCCCGGGTACGATCCAGTCGGTCTGCTCAAGCGACACTAAGGATGCCGCCGAGACGGGGAGATTGACCGTTACCCCGTCAACCGGGGCCCCGGGCTCGAAGCGGTATTTCACGGAAAAGCGCCCGTCTCCGCCCAGGCAGAGCGAATCCGGAAACTGCTCCAGATCGGCCTCATCCGGATCATAGGTCATGAGATCCTGCGGCACCATCCGCAGAAACTCATCCGAGCCTTTTTTTTTGATCTTTTTTTTGAGCCCGGCCATGTCATAGACCGTCCCCAGCCGCTCCCGGTAAAATTCCAGCATGGCCGCCTCGCCCACCAGGAGATCCCTTCGGCGGAAGCGGTTTTCCATATCCCGGATTGACTCCGCCTGCTCCCGGTTATGCTGCATGAAAGGCAGTTCCTTTTTCACCTCCCCGCCAATAAGAGCCTCCCTGATAAAAATCTCCGCTGCCCCCTCCGGGTCCACAGGGCCGTAGGGCCGGGGACGGCCCGGCTCCACAATCAGGCCGAAAAGCGAGACCTGCTCGTCTGCCATCACGGCCTCAGGCTTTTTCTCCCAGCGCGGATTGAGATAGGTATAGCGGCAAAGACCACGGCCTATCGGCTCCAGCCAGGTGCGGTCGATATTGGCCACATTGCGGCCGAAAAGCCGGGAGGTGGCAACCATCCCGGCGGCCACGGTCCAGGGGCCGCCCCTGCCAAACACCCCTGAGCCCGGAAATATCATCATCTCCCGGTTCCTGGCCGCCTGGTAGATGTTTTTCTCCTTTTTCATCGCGATATTGGACAAAAAGCCGCTCAGGATGGAGCAGTGAATGGCGCTGTAGCGCGGGGAAAAATCCTGTTCACCTTCAGCCGCCCCTTCCGGGTGCTCCTCTGCCTGCCCGCAGATGCCGGATTCGTTTAAAATCAGTACAATCTGCTCATGCACGTCCTGCCATTCCCGCATCCGCTTGAATGAGAACCAGTTTTCCCTGCAGAAACGCTTGAGTTCTTTTGCCCGTACAAAAGCCCGTTCCAATCCGGGAGCCCCGAAGCAGGCACGCCAGATGTTGACCCATGTAACAAAATCCGAGGACGGATCGAAAAACCGCCTGTGGGCGGCATCCGCCTTTTCCTCCGCCCCTTCCGGCCGCTCCCTGGGGTCAATGATGGTAAGAGCAGAGGCGATCACCGTCATTTCAGCCAGGCAGCCGCGGGATGCCGCCTCCAGCAGCATCCGCGAAAGTCGCGGATCCAGAGGGATGCCGGCCATCACCCTGCCCCGGCGGGTCAACCGCACGCTCTTTTCCCCGGCCTTCTTTTTGCCGGCAGCCGCAACAATCGCCCCGAGTTCGTGGAGCAGGTCAAATCCGTCCTTGATCTGCCTGGCAGGCGGTGGATCAATAAAGGGAAAGGACTGGATATCGCCCAGGTTCAGAGACAGCATGCGCAGAATCACTTCTGAAAGATTGGAGCGCTGGATCTCCGGCAGCGTAAACAGAGGACGGGACTCATAGTCAAACTCCGAATACAGGCGAATGCATACCCCGCTTTCCACGCGGCCGCAGCGGCCCTTGCGCTGATCGGCACTGCTTTTGGAGATCGGCGAGACCGGAAGCTGTGTAGTTCTGGAGCGCGGCTCATAGCGGGAGATACGGGCAAGGCCCGTGTCAATCACGTAGCGGATGCCCGGCACCGTGATCGAGGTCTCGGCCACGTTGGTGGCAACTACGATTTTCCGGCCGGCCACGGACTGGAAAACCCGCATCTGATCAGCGGCAGAAAGCCGGGCATAGAGCGGAAGAACAGTTGTATGCGGATAGCCGCGGCCTTCTATCATCTCACAGGTCTCCCGGATATCCTGTTCCGTCGGCATAAACACAAGGACATCGCCCGGGATCTTCTCCGCCACCACCTCATCCACAGCTTCCACAGCCTTTTCCACATAGGTGAGATCATCGCCCCCTTTGTTGCCTGCAGGCTCTTCGTGTCTTAGCTCCACCGGATACATGCGGCCGGAAACCTCAATGACCGGCGCGTTATCAAAAGCCCGGGAGAATTTTTCCGTATCAATGGTGGCGGAAGTAATAATCAGCTTGAGATCTTTGCGGGTCTTTAAAAGCCTGCGGAGGATGCCCAGGATAAAATCGATATTGAGGCTTCTCTCATGGGCCTCGTCCACAATGAGTGTATCGTAGTCGTTTAAATACTTGTCCCCCTGGGCTTCAGCCAGAAGAATGCCGTCGGTCATTACCTTGACAAACCCGTCTTCCTTGTTGAAACGGTCCTGGAAGCGGATCTGGTAGCCCACGGATTGGCCCGGCTCCTCGCCGAGCTCTGCGGCAATGCGGTTGGCCACGGTAACAGCCGCTATCCGCCGGGGCTGGGTGCAGCCGATAGCCCCTTCCACGCCGCGGCCTGCTTCCAGGCAGAACTTGGGAATCTGGGTGGTTTTGCCCGAGCCGGTCTCTCCGGAGATAACCACCACCTGATAGTCTGCAATGGCTGACACAACATCTTCTTTTCTCTCAACGATCGGCAGATTTTGCGGATACAAAAGCGCCGGACGGTTTTGCCGCCGCTTTCGCTTGTGAACAATGGAGCGGCGCAGGCGGCTTTCCAGGAGGTTAAGCGTTTTGCCGCCATCCCCTGCTTTTTTCCGCCGCCGCAGGCGCTTGAGTTTGCTTTTTGCGGCATGCCTGTCCGCATGCATCGCCTTGGGCAGCAAGGATTCAATCTGTTTTATTTTTTCTGAGTGCTCCATAGCCGGATGCTTTTGCAAAAATTCATGTTTTTTTCTGGCCTAAATTGAAAATCCCGGAGGGTTTGAAATTTTTAAAGCTAAAAATGCTTTAAATACCTTAAAACAATTCAGAAATAAATAGGTTTAAAAATTTAAAACGCTCAGTTTAGGTCTGATAAAATACAGTTATACGGTAAGCAATACGCCCGGAATCTGCAAGAGGTCACATGCTCCGGCCCCCGGATAAAGCCTTTGACATCCGTTCTGACCTGATATAAAAAATGAAAATAATGATAATTGTTTTTTTATGCAGTACAATGCATAGAGCCAAAACCGAAACACCGGTTCTATATAAAACCGAAGGCCAGGATTGCAAGACAATTCCCATGCCTGCAAAACGATTGTAAAACATGCCTTCATCCCGCACAAAGCAAGGCCCGGCAGCCGGATTCAGGCGGCTTCGAAAAGAGCAGCTCCGCTATATTCTGGACAATATTTCCGACCTCTTGTGCCTGCACGACCTGGAGGGCACCATTCTGGCGGTAAACAGAAGCTGGCGCAAAGAGTCCGGCATAGAAGACCGCAAGTGGTTTAGAGGAAAAAATATCAGGCAGTTCATTCCGTATAAATACCGGCAGGAAGTGGTTGACTATCTGTCCGCGCTCGCGGAAAAAGGTGCAAGATCCGGTTACGTAAGCCTTCTTGCCTCCACCAGAAAAACCAGGGTTCTGGAATACAACAGCCTGACCATCAAAGACAACGAGGATCAGGCAATAGCGATTGCCTGCCTGGGACCGGATATCACCGAGCGCTTAAAATCCGAAGAAAAGCTGCGCAAAAGCGAAGAGAAGTACCGCAGTATCCTGGAAACCATAGATGACGGCTACTATGAAGTGGACCTGAAAGGCCGGTTCTCCTTCTGCAACCCCTCGCTGTGCAATATGCTGGGCTATTCCGAATCCGAACTTCAGCAGATGTACTACCGGGAGATCTGCGACCCGCAATGCCATGCCGACATATACCAGACCTTTAACATGGTCTACCGCACGCGCAGGCCAAGCCGGACCTTTAACTGGAAGCTCATGCGAAAAGACGGCTCATCCTGCTTCATAGAAGCCTCGGTGTCTCTTATAGAATCCCGGGACAAAACCCCGCTCGGCTTCAGGGGCATCTGCCGCGATGTTACCGAGCGAATTGAGGCGGAAAAGGAACGCCAGAGCCTGGAAACCCAGCTTCTGCTCAGCCAGAAAAGCGAAGCCCTGGGCACCCTTGCCGCCGGCTTTGCCCACAACTTTAACAACATCCTGTTTCCGCTTATCGGCTACATCGACATGACCCTGATGGAGCTGCCGGAAGACAGCCGGCAGCGAAGCAATCTTAACAAAGCCCTTGATGCGACAAACCGGGCAAAAGAAATCATCCGCCGGGTGCAGCAATACACGCGCACAGACAAAGACCAAAAAATACGGCCCATCGATCTGCCGGAAACCGTCAATCAGGCTCTCCGGCTGGTCAGGGGCTCTTTTTCCCGCCGCATCGAACTTTCCGTGGACATAGCCAGCGACTGCCCGGAGGTCATGGCCGATCCCGACCAGATAGAACAGGTGGTTGTCAACATCTGCACCAACGCGGCAGAAGCCATTGCAACCAAAGACGGTTCCGGGAGCATTTCTGTTCTGGTCCGCCCCCGGCAAATCACGGAGAAAAGCACTGATAAGCCGGAGAATCTGCCGGCAGGATCCTACGTCTGCATCTCCGTGCATGATAACGGCTGCGGCATTGATCCGGCGATAGCAGACAGGGTGTTCGACCCTTTCTTTACCACCAAGACAGAAACCGGCAAAGGCCTGGGGCTTTCACTGTCCCAGCGGATTGTAAAAAAATACGGAGGCGATATTCTTGTTGACGGCGAACCCGGCCAGGGCTCTTGGGTACATGTGTATCTGCCGCAGAGCACTAGCTCTGAGAATTTTAACCCGAACTATTCCCCCGAAACAGCCAACCGCGCCTGACGACCGGGACACAACCTAACCGATTTCGGCGCTCCGGAGGTTGCATGCCGCTAGACAGGACGGAAGACAGGGAAAAGTCGGTGCATGTGCTGATTGTAGATGATGAGCCGCCCATTCGTGAGATGATGGAACTGCTGTTCACCAGGGCCGGCTATCAATGCCTGACCGCAGACAACGGCGAGACCGCCCTGGAACTTTTGAAAAAAACACCGATTGACGTGGCCATCACAGATATCAATATGCCCGGAATCAACGGGGTGGATCTGCTCAAACAGGCCAGACAGATTTCCCGGACGGATTTCATAGTTATTACCGGATACGTGGAGGATTTCAGCTATGAAACCCTGATTGCCGAAGGCGCTTCGGATTTTATCTACAAGCCCATCAGCAACAAGGAGATCCTTCTCCGGTTCAAGCGGGTTCTGAGGGAGCGGTTTCTGCTCAAAGAGCGCGAGCGTATCAACCGGGAGCTGGAAAGCAGCAACCAGCAGCTTTCCAAATATGCAGAGGATCTCAACACCGCCTTGAACAATTTGAAAACAACACATGATGAGCTTCAGTCCGCCTATCTCGACACCATCAACCGGCTGGCCCGGGCGGCGGAATATAAAGACGAGGACACCGGCGATCATATTCTTCGGATGAGTCAGTTTTGCGCCTTTATTGCCGAAAAGTACGGCCTGGATGAACGCAGGGTGAGAAACATCCGCTATGCCTCGCCCATGCATGATATCGGCAAGATCGGCATACCGGACAGAATTCTGCTCAAGCCCGACCGTCTCACCAAAGAAGAGTTTGAAACCATCAAGACCCATACCACCATAGGAGCCTCGATTCTCAGGAATTCAAGGGCAGAGGTGCTGCAAACCGCCCATGAGATTGCTCTTACCCATCATGAAAAGTGGAACGGCTCAGGCTATCCCCGGGGACTGAAAAAAAATAATATTCCCATTGCCGGGCGCATTGTTGCAATAATGGATGTCTTTGACGCCCTTACATCGAACCGCCCCTATAAACGCCCCTATCCTGTTGAGATTGCCAGAGATATCATTAAAAAAGAGCGCGAGCTCAGCTTTGACCCGGACATAGTGGATATATTCTTAGAGCACCTTGATCACCTGGTTGCAATAAAAGGCGATATCCCAACCGGCGTTTCCCTCGCCGGCAGCGGGTTTCAATGGAGCGCCCGGGATAAATCAGACGGGACAGACCGCTTTATAAACCTTGACAATTATTTCACAGAAAAATAAACCGTATTCGGTTTTCCGGAAAAACAAAGTCAGGAGACAATATGCAAAGCTACCGCAAAGAGCTTTTTTTTCAGGTACCAACAAGAAGGGCCTTTATCAACATTACGCCGCAGGTAAAGGAATGCCTTGAAAAAAGCGGCATCCGGGAGGGACTCGTCCTTGTAAACGCCATGCATATTACCGCCTCGGTCTTTATCAACGATGATGAATCCGGTCTGCATCAGGATTATGATGAATGGCTGGAGCGCCTGGCGCCCCATGAGCCCGTAGGCCAGTATCGGCATAACGTTGGCGAAGACAACGCGGACGCCCATATGAAGCGCCAGGTAATGGGCCGCGAAGTGGTGGTTGCGGTAACAGAGGGCCGTCTGGATTTCGGCACCTGGGAACAGATCTTCTATGGGGAGTTTGACGGTAGACGCAAAAAACGAGTGCTGGTAAAAATCATCGGCGAATAAAACAGCAGGTCCTCACGGGAGTGTCTGCAGCACGCTCCGGATTCCCTCCATCATCATGTCCACTGCCAGCAGACTTAAAAGCATGCCCATAAACTTTTCCAGCGCCCGCAGGACCCGGGAACCCAAACGCTCCATCAGCATCCGCCCGCAGTAGAGCAGCAGAAATGCTGCGGCAAACACCGCTGCAAGCGCTTCCAGGATGCTCAGGGTGGCGACGGTCTTGTCTGTCTTGAGTATAATCAAAGTCATCACAGCGGAAGGACCGGCAATGGAAGGCATGGCAATTGGAACCACCAGGGGATCATGGCTGTATTCATGCTGAAACATCAACGATAAAAAGCAGTATCATTGTCTCGATTATTCCCATGCTTTCTATCTCCGCCAAAACCCGTTCTGCCGGTGCCGCAGCCGCTCAGGCCCAGGCCGGCCGGCAGGACAAATGCAAAACAATCCTTGCAAACCGCATAAAAAATTGTATTTTAGCAAATTGGCTTGACAATTAAAAAAACTATCTGGCATTTAAAATATTTTATTCCTGCACAGGGGCATTTTACACTGAGTTCTCCGGGGGAACACAGACGTGGGGTATCTACCAAAAAAAACCGTTCTCAGTGCCATACTTGTTCTGCTTGTATTCGCCGGCATTTTCACCTTTTCCATGCTGGATGCATGTCCTGTAAAACAGAAGAATTGTAAAAACGGGCGCGAGCCAGTAGCCTTTCCCCATGGCATGCATATGGGCGCTCATGATTGCCTCAAATGCCACCATATCTATGACAGCCAGCACAACAACATCCTGGATCCCGGCAAACTGTATTCCGGAACCCATAATGCCCGATGCGCCTCCTGCCACGGCCCGGACAGCAGTATAAAACTTACGGAGGCCTTCCATATGCAGTGCATCGGCTGCCACATGGAAAGCAGTTCAATCCACCGCGCCGGCGGACCGAACCTCTGCGGCGAGTGCCATAGAGACAACAAGGCAGCTGCGGAGTCTGTTATGATACTTGGAGAAAAGCATGATTAAAGCCAAACCCAAACCACTCGAGGAAATTCTTGGCTATATTAAACCCTATAAAAATGTGCTGATCGTTGGATGCGGCGGTTGCGTATCGGTATGCCTGGCCGGCGGACAAAAGGAAACAAATATTTTAAAAGCCGAGACAGAGCATGCCCTGGAAGGTGAGGATCCCCACAAACAGATCCGGTGCCACACGGTGGAGCGCCAATGCAACGAGGCTTTTTTAGAGGAGCTCGACGATTTCAGTAAAAAAGCCGACTGCATGCTCTCCATGGCCTGCGGTGCCGGGGTCCAGATGCTTGCGGAGCGATATCCGCAGACGCCGGTCTTTCCTGCTGTCAACACAGTTTCAATCGGCGTCGACAGAGATATCGGTTTGTATGAAGAGCGATGCCGGGCCTGCGGAGAATGCGTCCTGGCCTACACCGCAGGGATCTGCCCGGTAACCCGCTGCGCCAAAGGGCTCTTCAACGGTCCCTGCGGCGGCACCCAGGGAGACAGATGCGAGATCAGTCCCGAAATACCCTGTGCCTGGCACCAGATCTATGAACGCCTCAAGGCGCAGAACCGGCTTGAGGACATTATAAAGATCCGCCAGCCCATGCAATGGAAAGACCAGATTCAGCGCACCATCGTGCAAAAAGGCTATGAAAAGCGCTACTTTCAGGAAAACTGATCTCCATGGCACTTTACGAACAGATCCTGTATATTCTCCAGGGCCCGATGGTATGGGTAGCGCTGATCGTTTTTGCAGCCGGCCTGCTTGTTCAGAGCCTGCGTCTTTGGTCTTATACACGCAAAACTTCCCCGCGTGCAATCAGCTTCGCCGCAAGTCTTTACAAAGGTAAAGACAACAGCCGCGCCAGGCGCTGGATCCGATGGATCGGTCAGATAAAAACCACTGCCCTGGGTGCCAGCCCGGTTGTCTCCGGAGTAAGCATCATCTTCCACATCTTCCTGTTTATCACCCCCATCTTTCTGATGGGCCACAATTTACTGATAAAAACCGCAGTTGGCATCTCCATTCCCTCTTTTTCCGAGACGGTATCCGACATATGCACTCTTGTGGTCCTCTTCTGCGGCCTGTTTTTCCTTCTCCGCAGGCTGCTTGCCAGGCGCGTGCGGGCGCTTACCAGCGCCTATGACATTTTTCTGCTGCTGCTGGCTTTGCTTCCCTTTGCAACCGGTTTTCTCGCACGTCATCACCTGCTTGTTGACTACCGGCAGATGATCCTGCTGCACATGGCCGCAGGAGAGCTGATGCTGATCATGATCCCGTTTTCCAAATTCTTTCACATGATATTTTTCTTTTTCGGCAGATTTTTTATTGTCAACGAGTACAGCCTGGCTGCGCCAAAACGCGTCTGGCAGTTCAACAGCCGGGAGGCAAAGCAATGAAGCAGACAGAGCAGGTCGATCCCGAACCAATACGGCGCATATTAAAAAAGCACAAGCGGGAGATCCGGATGAGTCTCAAAGTCTGCACCCACTGCAGCCTGTGCGCAGAGAGTTGCTTTATTTACTCCGCAAGCAAAGATTCCCGGCACATGCCTTCCTATAAATTCATCCACTCCATCGGAAGGCTGCAGCGGAAAAATGCAAAGGTAAACCGGGCTGAGATGGAGAAAATCCGGGATATGGTCTGGTATGACTGCGTCCTGTGCACCCGCTGCTACTGCCCCTTTGGCATCAACATACCCTCGCTTATCGCCCTGGCACGCCAGGCCTGCCGCACGCAGGGGCTTTCGCGGGAATATGAAAAAGATCCTATTGGGCCGGCCACTGACGATAGCTTCTAAGCTGCGGAAAATATAGCATATAATACATAGGGCGGTTTTCGGTAGCCTCCAGAAGACGGCCGTAGACCGCCATCTGCTCTTCATAGCGGGCTTTTTCCCGGTCCAGAAACAGTTTCACCGACCCGCCCGTGTGCACGCTGCTCTTATAATCAATAATCCAGCGCACCCCGGCCTCGTCCACAAAAGTACGGTCAATCACGACGTTTACCCTTCTTCCCGAGACAAGCCCCGTCAAGGCGTATTCACAGGCGTCCTGCCGGTGCCGGCAAAGAATCCAGCGCCCGACGGCATCTTCGATGGCAGCCGACAGGGCGGTTTTTACCTGCTCTTCCGCCGCATCCAGCATATTACCGCTGATTCCGGCCGCCTGTAAATCCCTGCGGAAACGGGGAGAAAAAGCCTGCACCTGCCGCCTGTTCCACTTTTGCAGTCCCTGCTCGCAAATCACCCGAAGCCAGCGGTGCATCACGGTTCCCACACGGCGCACAGTCTCCCCTGCCCAATCAAAAGGCGGATTCTGGGGCTCTGGTGAAGGAACCTCCTTTTGCCGCGGCACAAAGTGCTCCAGCCCGGACGGCGTCTCCGGCGCCTGCCAGGTGGCGCAAAGCCGGCGGATACAACCGGACTCGGCTGTCTGCCGGGCCGCCTGGCCGGATTCTTCCAGCGGGATTTGCTCCGCCTGCCCCTCCGCCGAACCGGAGAACACCCCGGAAACCACCGGCCACAAAGGCGCCAGCAGAGAGCGGGGGTCCGGGGGGCGAAGACCGTAGCCCTCTTCCGCCTGTTTTGCTCCGCCGATAAGATGCAACCGTTTTCTGGCCCGTGTTGCGGCCACATACAACAGCCTGGTGTCCTCGAAAGCCCGCTTTTTTTTCTCAAACAGGCGGATGTATTCATAAGCGCCGCTTCTCTGGCTGCCGGATTCCTGGACAGGAGCCAGCAGAAGGTCGCTGCGCCTGCCGGAGGAGCGCTCCAGCCACATCAGCAGGCGGCTCTCTTCCGAAGGCGGCGGGCGGTCCAGCCCAGGCAGAATGACCGTATCAAATTCAAGGCCTTTGGCCTTATGGATCGTCATTACCTGAAGCCGTTCGTCGGCGTCGGTATCTGCACGGGCGAACAGGCGGGAGACGGACTGTTCAAAAGCCGCCATATCGCCTATAAAGCCGCTGCCCGCAGTTTCATCCACAAGCTCCAGATAGGCCGCGGCATCTGCCAGTTCGGCCGCCGTAAAACAGCAGGCCGGACCACCAAGTTTGAGCCATGCCCCTTCCACAAGCCGTCTTAACGAACGGCGGCCCCGGTTTTCCAGCGCCGGGGCCAAAGCCTCGCGAACCCGGGCCGCACGGATTTTCCCCTCTCCTGTAAAGCGTGCCGCACGCTCGTGATCGCCCAGCAGATCGAAAACAGGTACTCCCGGGCTATCTCCTGCCAGGGCGTGGAGGTCGGCAAGAGACAGTCCGCACCAGGGAGCGCGCAGCACGGCCAGCCATGCGATCCGGTCAGCCGGATGCGAAAGGGCCCGTGTAAGCGACAAAAGATCCTGGATAACCGGCCGATCCTTTAAGGACTCGATCTCAACGGCGGTAAAAGAAATGCCCCTGGCCTTTAAAAGCGCAAGGCTGTTTTCCAGGTGCGGACGGCTCCTTGCCAGCACCGCGATACTGCCGCCGGGATCCTGCTCTTTTGCCTTGCCGATGCAGTCCAGCACCGTTTCCGCCTCTGTCTCCCGGTTTAAAGGGACAATGGGATGGATCTCCGCTGCCGGCCCCGGCTCCGGCTCAAGGGCGGAAACCGCCGGCGCATAGGCCACAGCCCCAGTGGCGGCATCGCTTGTCTGCGGAAAAACAAAAGGAAAGCTCTCGTTTACCCAGTCCACAAGTTTTTGCTGGGAGCGGAAATTAACAGAAAGGGTAAGCGGCTGCAGGTGGATCTGGCCCAAACCCTCGCTGCGGGCCTTTAAAAAGAGTCCTACCTCGGCTTCCCGAAACCCGTATATGGACTGCATGGGGTCACCCACTGCGAAAAAACTCCTGCCGTCTCCCGGCTGCCAGCCCATTGTCAGCTTTTCCAGAAGCGTAAACTGTGTGATGCTGGTATCCTGGAACTCATCAATCAGGATGTGCTGTATCCGGCAATCCATGGCAAGGCCCAGATCCGTAGGGTGCTCCGGGGTTCCCAGAGCGTTTGCCGCCCGCAGAGCCACCTCGGCAAAATCAGCCTTCCCGGCGGAACGGAAGACAATCTCCAGGTGGGCCACAGAGAGCCTGAGAATTTCAAACAATGCCTGCATTATCTGCCACTGCCCTTCCCCGTACCGGGGCTCCGGCAGGTAGCGCAGCATGTCAAGGGACCTGCAAAGCTGTTCCTGATCGCTCAGCCGCTGCAGCAGCTCGCTAAACTCACGTTTTTTTTCCTCGTACAACCGTCTGAGTCCGCTGCCTTTTTCAGCGCTGCCGGGTGGCGGAAAGCCCAGATTTTTGTCCGCCCGGCGCCTCCAGGTGCCCCCCCCTGTTACAAGCAGCTCGCAGATGCCCAGCCACTGCTCAAGGGCTTCCGGGCGGGCGGGCGGCAGATCGCTGAGATCCCTGCACGCAACAATAGGCGACCGGGCACCGCCAGCTTCCAGGTTGGCCGCAGCAAAGCGGGCCAGATCCAAAAGCTGTTCTATGCAGTCTGCGGGCAACGGCCGGCTGCAGTCTGCCAGAGCTTCTGTTATTAAGAACTGCAGCCCCTCTTCCAGCTGTCTGCGCTGCAGCTGAGGGTTTCCCGGCGCTGCCAGGTGCCGGAGCCACTGATCCCTTTTTGCAAGCATTCCGGCAATCATCTGCTCCAGCCGCTCCAGCTGATTGTCCATATGCCGCACCAGGGCTTCAATGGGGGAAGACCAGCGCGAGCCCGCCTCCAGTTCCGCAAGGGTCCGGCGGGCCGCCTCCAGGTACAGGGGCTGCGGATCCTCCGAGACCTCCGGAGGGGCCCCGAAGCGTGAAAGACAGGGCATCTGGCGAACGATGGCCGCACAAAGGGCATCTATTGTTTGAATCCGCAGCCTGCCCGGATTGTCCGAAAGCTCCCAGCAAAACTGCCGGGCACGGCTGCGGGCGGCGCAAGCCAGCTCCCAGGTTTTTCGCTCGTGGGGCCCTGCGGGCGGATGCTTCTCTGCCTGCTGCAGTGATTCCAGAATCCGGGAACGCATTTCCGCGGAAGCCTTGCGGGTGAAGGTAATGGCCAGAATCTCCTCGGGCGCCTCGACCCGGGCCAGCAGACACAGGTAGCGCTGAATCAGAAGACCTGTTTTGCCAGAACCCGCAGGCGCCTGCACGATGAAACTCGATCCGGGATCAAGGGCAGCCTCCCGCTGCTCAGCATCTGCAGGGGCTGCTTCAGGTGTTGTTTGCATGTTCCTGCTCCAGCATGTCTTTTTCCTTGATTCGGCATATGGGCATCAGTTCGCAGTAGCGGCAGCTTGTATTCACCGATACCGGGGAAACCGGGGCATAACCGGACTTCACCTCCTCTGCCAGGCTTTGCAGCTGAAGCCGCCACCGTTGAAGAAGAGCAGCAATCGATTCTGCTCCGGCCTTCTTTTGCACATCCCCGGCTCCCGGCGCCAGATCAGGCTCTTCGGCAATTCCTGTAAAGCGGGCCTCGCCTTTGCGCACCTGAGCGAAAAAAACTCCGCCCACCGGAGTCTGCTGGGCAACAGCATACAGGGGCAGCTGCGGCTCAGTTATGCGCTCGCCAAACCACTCCTGTAAACCGGGTTTTCCGGTCTTGTAGTCGATAATGACAAACCGCCCGTCCGGAAGGCGGTCAATCCGGTCGGCAATCGCAGTAAGCCGCAGGCCGCACAGGCTGACCGAAGCCCTGGCCTCGCAGGCAACAACCAGAAATGCGCTGCGTTGGCACTCGAGGGCCAGCCACTCTTTCAGCAGCAAAAAAAGCCGCTGCCGCTCCACAACGGCAAAACGCTCCGTAAACGTCCGGGGTTTTTCCGCTGCGGCAGCAGCCACCGCTTCCGCCCCGGACTGCTCTATCAACTCCTGCAGATCCGCCTCCGTCATTGTCAGCAATGCTTCGCTGCTTTCAAGCCGCTGCCACAGAAACTGCAGGCAGCGATGTACCAGGGTACCCCGCTCCGCTGCATCAAGACCTGGTGCGGGGATCTCAAGGGCTTCTGCCCCCAGCCTGTACCGGGCAAAAGCAGAGAAGGGGCAGTTGGCCTGGGCCTTCAGCAGACCCGTACCCCCGCGAACAGAAGTATCCTCCCGGATTTCCGGACCGGAGGTATCGCAGAGATATTCGATTGCAGCAGAGCGCAGAAATGCACGCCAGAACTCCTGCTTCTCCAAGGCAGCCGGAGGCTTCTCCGCCGACTGAAGCCCGCTTATCAGGGGGCTTGCAAAAAGCCCTGCGTCCCCCTCCCTTTCGGGATAGCTTATGATTGTTTCGGCTGCACATCCCAGCAGCCGCTGGGTAATACGGCGGGAATAGCTCAATTCGCGGTTTGCCGAACAATGGATAACATTGTGCTTGCGCTGCAGCCAGACCGGAATCAGGGGATTCGGCCTGGCAGACGGCGGCCAGTTCTCATTGTGCAGCCCCATGATCCACGCGGCATCAAAACGCTCGCCGGCCGACTCCAGCACTCCCAGGACCTGCACAGGCAATTCCGCGCTTTCCGGCTGGAAAGCGCCCTCCGCCAGCATACGCCGCAGCACCTGCAGGGCACGCTCCCGGCAGACAGCACCCAGAATCCGATCCAGGCCGGCAAAGCGTGAGAGCACCCCGCGCCATGCATCCAGGGTCTGGTACTCCACACTGGAGAGGTTCCGATCCCCCGGCCATTCAAGGCTGCTAAGAAGGGATGCAAAATTCTGAGCCCACTCCGAAGGGCGGGCAGCGTCGGGCAGGCCGGCAGAAATTTCCTTATACCGTGTAATAAGCCGGGAGAGTATCGGGCAGCCGGCATCCGCGGCAAATTCGGGCAGACAGGCAAGGGCGGTTTCTGTCTCCCCCCGCTTGCGCAGCTGTGCATCAAGCACTGCCCGCCTGGTAAGCTCCGCGCGGCTGCCGCCTATGAACGGGCTCTGCAGCAAACGGCCGGCCTCTTCCACGGCAAGTAGGCCGCCCGCATGTTCGAGAACCTCCGTAGCCGTCCGGATCATTGCGTAATCGGCAAGGGGCGGGCCCAGGGAGACATTATAGAGCCGCTCGAGGCGATCATCCGCCGTAAAGACCAGGCCGGGGTGAAGCACATCGTCAAAAATCCTCACCAAGCTGGTGCGTACAGATGCGAGATCCGGGACAATAACCCCGATGCGCTTGTGCGGATGAGCCTCCAGGGTGTTTCTTGCCCAGCGAGCAGCCTCATAAATCTCCGTTTCCGTATCAGGCAGAGCAAAGCAGGCTGAGGGCGTCTTCTGGCGCGGAAGCGCCAGCGTACAGAGCAAGCAGCCGGCGTGCCGGAAGGCTGCGGCCAGATCTTCGAACTGGGGGCTGAACTCATCAAAGCCGGCGAACACAATGGTCTCCGGCGGAACAATCCGGCCGCTTTGAACGGCCTGTGCCACAAAATCCGGCAGACGGGCGGGCTCAACCCAGTTTTCCGCCCGGCACCAGCTTACAAACCGACGGGCCCACGTGATAAAAGCCTCTGTATCCGGAGGCGGCGAAACATTGGCCAGCATATCCGTATCCAGTCGGTACTGGCTGCACAAAAGCCATGCCTCGCTGGCTGTTTTGGCCGCAGCCTGCGCCTGGAGCAGATCATGGCCATGTTCAGATCCGCGCACGATCTCCTCCCAGAGCCACAACTCCCGGCCTTCTGGCAGAAAATCAGGCCACTGCCCGCCTTCGGCCGGATCAAGCTGCATCAAAAACGAATCATAGAGCTTCTCCAGCCAGGCCTCATAGCAATAAACCTGCGGGCTCTGCCAGGCAAGGCGTCCTTCGGCCAGCATCTGATCCCCGTATTCCGCGGATTGTTTTCTGGCGAGCCTGCGGTTTACCGCAACAAGCACGGCTCCGTTTTGCAGAAGGGCCTGCAGCTCCTTATGCGAAATCTCCTGATAACGCGTCATAAGCCCCAATCAGAACAAAGATGGATTTTAGAGTAAAACATCAGGCTATCCAGTCATTGACCGCTTCGGAAAAAGCTGTTTTCGAATACATCAATTGTTGACTGCGTACCGAAAATCCGTATAGGTATAAGATTTATGGCCTGGCAAAAGCTCCGATATTCTGAATTCTTTCCATGCACCCCCAAAAGGGGTTTTAAGAAACACAGGAAAGCAGTCGGCAACAACGAAAACCAACAAACTCAGCGCAAATTTCATGGGAACCAAATACTCCGCAAACAATCCGCAGGACTCCGGGCAGCCGGAACTGCTTGCTGACTGGGAACATCTGTTCAGGGTCTTTATCCGGCCGGAAGACACCGCCTCGCGGGTGACGCTCATCAAATACATGGAGCAGATCCTGTTCGGCCTTCATGATTTTTTAAAAATGCATGTGGGCATTACAGAAGCCAGAAGCCTCAGGGAACTCTCCGAGCGCTTCACGGATACTGTTGTGCGGCAGAATCCTGAGAAGAAACTCGCTGATGTCATCACCTGCGTAATTGATGAAATCGCCCCACACGCGGTAAATGTTGCCTCCCCCTATTTTGTGGGCCACATGACAAGCGCCATCCCCTTTTTCATGGTGCATTTGAAAACCATCGTGGCTGCATTGAACCAGAACGTAGTCAAGGTGGAGACCTCCAAGGTGGTCTCGGTTATTGAAAAGCAGGTCATAGCCAAAATCCACCGCCTGATCTATGAAAACTCCGAGGCCTTTTACCGGGAGCATGTACAGAATACGGAAACCACCCTCGGGGCATTTGTGGAAGGCGGAACGACAGCCAACCTGACCGCGCTGTGGGTGGCCAGAAACGCCCGGTTTGCTCCGAAGCCGGGATTTGAGGGTGTTGAAATCGACGGCATGGCAGCCGCCTCCCGGGCATACGATATTGACCGAACCGTGATTCTCACCTCCCGGCTGGGGCACTACTCGCTGCGAAAATCCGCGGGCATCCTGGGCATTGGCAACAAAAATATTATACCTGTTAAAACAGATGCCCGCAACAAGATGGACACCCACGCCCTGCGGCAAACAATCGGGGAACTCCGCCGGGGTCCTGAAAAGACCTGCATTCTTGCCGTTGTGGGTATTGCCGGGGCCACGGAGACCGGCACCGTGGATCCCCTGGAAGAAATGGCGGATATCTGCAGCGAACACGGCATACACTTCCACGTTGATGCCGCCTGGGGCGGCCCGACGCTGGTTTCCGGCAAATACAGCCACCTTTTAAACGGCATCAAAAAGGCGGATTCCGTCACCATTGACGGGCACAAACAGTTTTACATGCCCATGAGCTGCGGCATGGTCTATTTTAAAGACCCGACCCGAATGGATGTTATTGCCTATTACGCCAACTATGTCAACCGCAGAGGCTCGGTGGACCTGGGGATAAAGTCGCTTTCCGGCTCCAGAGAGGCCAGCTCCCTGATTCTGGACAGTGCCCTGAAGATTATGGGCACCAAGGGCTATGAGCTGTTAATAAATCACGGCATTGAAACCGCCCGCGCCTTTGCTGCCGAGATTTCCGGCAGGACCTTCTTTGAAATAGTCACCGAACCCGAGCTAAACATACTCACCTATCGCCTCTGCCCCCCGGAGCTGCAAAAAAAACTGCAGACAACAGATCTGGCAAAGCGCAAAGAGGCCAATGAGCGTTTAAATACCTTAAACCGCGATTTGCAGCGGATAGAGCGCGAAGCGGGCCGGAGCTTTGTATCCCGCACGACCCTGACGGTCGATCCGGAACTGGCAGAGAGCAGCGTGGTTCTGCGGGCGGTTGTCATGAACCCCATGACCACGCTCTCGGTGCTAACCGAGATACTCGATGAGCAGGAAGCAATCTATAAAAACCAGATTGCCGCCGGATAGCCCCTGATCTAAGGACATAACCGTATGTTCCGAGGCTTCTATTCCGCCTGACCGCGCACAGCCCGGCGGCCCAGATCAAAGGCCTTGTGATTGCTCTCCAGAAAGGCTTTTTTGGTGGTCTCTGCTATCGCTTCCTGCACGCTCTCAGCGGTTACAGGCAAAACACCCGCTTCTATCAAGGCGCCGAGAAGAACCATATTGACAGAAAGGGCGTTCCCGGCTGCCCCGGCAAGCTCTGCGGCATCAAAAGCGATAAGACGGCCCACTTTGGCCTCCAGGCACGCGAGCATCTCGTCCACGTCAGGATACACGCCTTTTCCAATGGATGCGGTAAACGGCGGCAGAGGGGTTGTATTGGTAATCACCGCAGTGCGCGAGCTGCATTTCCGCAGCGCGCGCAAAGCCTCAAGCGGTTCAAAAGAAAGCAGCACATCGGCTTCTGCGTCCGAAATAATGGTGCTTTGCGCATCCCCGAACACCATGGCCGACTCCACCACGCCGCCCCTTTGGGCCATACCATGGATTTCGCTCATCCGCACGGGGACATCAAGCCGGCAGGCCGCTTCTCCCAGGACCTTTGAAGCCAGCAGGTTGCCCTGGCCCCCTACGGCAACAATAATCAAACGTGTAATATCCATATCGTCTCTCACATCCCGACACACTCGCCGGCGGCTGCGGCACATCGCGGGACGGCCCCGGCAGGCGCCGGCAAACTGTCATTCCCTGTTTTTTTTCAACGGCAAAATAGCTTTTTCGGGGCATACCTGGGCGCAGACACCGCATCCGGTGCAGATGGAAGCATTGATCTGCACGCGGCCCTTTTCCAGATAAAAGGCGGGGCAGCCCAGCTCATTGATACAGTTGCGATGATTTCTGCAGCGCTGGCTTACATAAAAGGGACGACCCGTGGATTTTTTAAGGCTTTTGTCAAACAGGGTGCAGTTCTGCCGGGCAATAACCACGGAAACCCCCTCATGGGTCACCGCCTCCCGTATCGCAGCAATGCTTTTTTTCACGTTATACGGCCTGATAACGCTGACATGATTCACGCCGATGCCGCGAACCACGGATTCAATGGAGACCTGCTGATAGCCCGTATAATCGAGCTCCTCCATATCAACGCCCGGATGCGGCTGATGCCCTGTCATGGCTGTAGTCTGGTTGTCGAGAATAACAAGTGTCAGGTTATGCTGATTGAAAACGGCATTGATAAGACCCGGAATACCGGAATGAAAAAAGGTGGAATCGCCAATGAAACCGATGACCTTTTTTCCGGTAGCCCTGGAGAATCCGCAGGATGCGCCGGCAGAAGAGCCCATGCAGATAAGGAAATCCCCGCAGGAAAGAGGGGGCATAAACCCCAGAGTATAACAGCCGATATCTGTGGGCCGGATGGTTTCCATGTCTTCCGTGGCCTTGTTTACCGCATAGAAGGTAGCCCTGTGCGAGCATCCGGCACAGAGGTTGGGCGGGCGCTGGGCAAGCTCAGGCACATCGGATGCATCCGGCGGCTCCTGCCTGCTGCATTCGACGCCGAAAAAGGCCGCGATGTTTTCGCGGACCATGGCCGGGTCATACTCGAACAACCTGGAAAAAAGCTCCGGATCCTTTCCCTTGATGGGAGCTGTAACGCCTGCTTCCTGCGCATAGGCCTTTACCGCTTCTTCCATGTAGGGCTCTCCCTCCTCGACAACGAGAATCTTCTCGCAATCCTTTACAAAGGATTTGATAAGCTCGCCGGGCATGGGGTGGGAGAATCCTATGCGCAGAATTTTCGTCCGCCCCGAAATCCCCAGATCCACAACGGCATCTGATACATAGTTATAGCTGACCCCGTTGCACACAACCCCCCAGGCTCCGGCACCGGATACAAAGTTCAGCTCCGAGGCGGCGGCCATCTGCCCGGCCTGCTCTATACGCTTTAACAGCTTGATATGCAGATTGCGCGATACCGCGGGAACCGCCACATAATTGTATGGGTCCCGGACAAACTCCCCGCTTGTTTTCGGCTGCTTGAGTTCCCCAAAAGCAACCCGGGCGGTGGAATGGTTCAGCCGGGTTGTGGTCCGCAGCATTACCGGTTCCTGAAGGGCCTCTGAGAGCTCGAAAGCATAGCCCACCATATCCTTGGCCTCGCTTACGGAGCTGGGCTCAAGGATCGGCAGCCCGGAGAGCTTTCCGTAATAGCGGTTGTCCTGCTCATTCTGGCTGGAGAACATATACGGGTCATCGGCGGTCAACAGGACAAGCCCGCCCCTTACACCGAGATAGGCCAGTGTCATCAAAGCATCCGCGGCCACGTTGACCCCCACATGCTTCATAATGCACATGCTCCGCAGTCCGCAGTTGGCCGCAGCCGCGGAAACTTCCAGAGCCACCTTTTCATTGGTGCTGTATTCAAAATAGAGCGGGCTTTGCTGCGAAATTTGAAAAAAATTCAGTGAGATCTCCGAGGACGGCGTGCCCGGATAGGTGGAGGCAAAAGCCACTCCCGCCTCAAGCGCCCCCCGGGTAATGGCTTCATTGCCGAGGAGAAAATGTTTTCCCCCGGCATCATCGACCAAAAGTTTATGCATGGCTGCATCCTTGTCTTGCGTTTTTGTTGTCCGCTTCTGCTGCTGCCCCGGCGTAGCCGGGCAATTATCAGGTCACTATACCAATCCGCAACCGCCTGTAAAGTCTTTTCTTTCTGCCCTTCCCCCGGGCTTGTCCGGGAGTTGTCCGGGTTTTCTTCTGACCTAAACTAAGCGCCTTAGTGCCTAAGCGCCTTATTACCTTATTGCCTTATTACCTTATTGCCTTAGTGCCTTAGTGCCTTATTGCCTTATTGCCTTATTGCCTTATTACCTTAGTGCCTTATTGCCTAAGTGCCTTATTACCTTAGTGCCTTATTGCCTAAGCGCCTTCAGCTGACCCTGGGAGTTACTGACCGGTTCGGTCCCGGACTGCGGCCTGTGGGGGGGATACTTCCAGCGCCTGCCCCGGTTCCGCGCTTCTGCAGGCGGCCGCATTTGAACTTGAAATTTGTTCGAAATACTGGTAATAAAATTTGGTTCAGCTGATCGGTGCCCGGACAGACAAGGGTGCTAGCAGGGAAAACACCGGGCAAGAAAATGAGGAAAAACTGCTGCGATGATCAAATCCGTCACCATTTTGCTCCCGCCAAAAAACAAGATTCGGGCACGGCTTGAGAAAAAGCTCGACGAATATGAAAAGCGGGTGGAGCAGCTAAAGCGCATCTGCCCTCACGACAACCCGGAAATCAGCTACAATTCCTTTAATGGATACAAGGCCATGCTCGTCCGCCGCCTGTTTCAGCGGGGTGAGGTACAAAGCCGCGAGATGGCGGAAGAGTTACAGGAAGAATTCGGCACCCTGGACACGGATAATTATAATAACGCCGTTCGCGTAATCTACGACTACTGTTGCACGGGCGGCAGGAATGTACGAAAGGGCTCGGGTTTTTAAAAACCCTTTATGCCCCGCCAGCCTTTGCAGCAAGACAGAACCACCCTAAACAAAAAGGTTTTGCAAAAGCTTTTTTGTTTTGTTATTTAGACTGATTACAGGATGGTCGGCGAGTTGTCCATCCGCTTCCCTGAACTCCACAGGTTCCCCGGCTTTTTCGCACCAGTTCCGGTGCAGAAGGATTCCCCTTTTGGCTCGGCCTTGACAACAGAGGGCTTGCGGAAAAAAAACCGCTGATTATATTAACCTAAGCTGAGCGCTCTGCCGGGGCCGGCGGAAGCCCATGCTCAGCAAACAAATAAACTGGATTCTTGTATGAAACAGCCAACCACTATTGTAATTGCCACCAGAAATCCGGGAAAGACCGCCGAAATCCGGGATCTGCTCAAGGATGCACCGGTGACCGTAAAAAATTTAAACGATTTCGGCCCCATCCCGGAAGCGGCAGAAGACGGCGACACCTTTGACGAAAACGCCTATCAGAAATCAAGCCTTACATCCCGCGTGCTGGGGCTGCCGGCACTGGCAGACGACTCCGGGCTGTGCGTGCAGGCCCTGGACGGGGCTCCGGGCACACGATCGGCCCGCTACGCCGGTGAAAACCCATCGGATGCCGACAATACGGAGAGGCTGCTGAAAGAAATGGAAGGCATGGAAAACCGTCAGGCCGCTTTTGAATGCGTTATATCGCTTGCCGTTCCCACCGGAGCCGCGCTGACCTACGAGGCACGCTGCGAAGGACTGATCACCCATGTGCCTGCAGGAGAAAACGGCTTCGGCTACGATCCGGTATTTTACTATCCGCCTCTGGAAAAAACCTTTGCCCAGCTGACAAGAGAAGAAAAAAGCAGGGTCAGCCATCGCGGCAAAGCACTGCAGGAATTTCAATCCGAGATTGAGCGTGTGCTGATCTGGATCCGACAGCAGATGCCTGTGCAGGAAAAATTTGCATGTAAAGAATGAATGCCTTATATCAGGAGTCCTTACCATGAACGTCGCCGAACTTGTCAAAAAAAACCGAAGCTGCAGGCGCTTTAAGCATGATCGCAGCATTGACGGGCAAACTCTTGCCCAGCTTGTGGACCTTGGAAGGCTGTCTGCATCAGCAGCCAACCGCCAGCCGCTGAAATACATCACCAGCAATGATCCGGCGGTTAATGCGCAGATTTTTTTCTGCCTCGGCTGGGCTGCCTACATCAAGGGCTGGAGCGGTCCGGCTGAAGGCGAACGCCCGGCGGCCTATATCGTGCTGCTTGGCGATACCGAAATCAGTACCGAGTTCTGGTGTGACCACGGGATCGCGGGCCAGAGCATTCTTCTCGGCGCCCGTGAAAAAGGCCTGGCCGGCTGTTTTATCGGCGCCATAGACCGCGAAAAGCTCCGCGGCGTGCTAAGCATCCCGGAGCAGTACAAGATCATGCTGGTAATCGCCCTTGGTGCGCCGGCAGAAGAGATTGTTCTGGAGTCCACACTTCAGACCGGGGGCGGCATAAAATACTGGCGCGATGAAGCGGGCGTCCATCATGTACCCAAGCGGCCGCTCGAAGAAGTCCTGCTCAAAACCTTTGGAAGTTGAAAAGATGAGCTCTCTCATATAGACTGGGATTCGCCAAACAACCTGGCCCTGGAAGAAGAGATGCTGCCGCTGCACTGCCCGGCAAATAGCCGGCAATCAAAAAAATTATTTCAACCATGATGACAAATCCAAAAACACAAAAAAGTGAGTGGGAAAAGCACCTGGAACGGGTGGCCAAGCTGGAAGCGGACAGGCGCCGCATCCTCTCGCTCTCATCGGATCAGGCAAACCGCGAAATTCTGGATCATCCCCAGCCAAGGGCGCTGGTCCACTCTTTTGCCGAGGAGGACTTTTTTTTTCTGGTCCACGAAATAGGCCCTTTCGACGCCCTTGAGCTTCTGGCCATGGCCTCCGACCGCCAGTGGGAATATATCCTGGATGTGGAAATCTGGCAGAAAGACCAGATTCAGCTAAAGTCCGTCACCCACTGGCTGCACCTGCTTTTAAAGGCCGCCCCGGGCCGGTTCACCCAATGGGCGATGACGGAGAAACCGGAACTGATTGAATATTATCTCTACAACACCGTGGATCTCTGTATTCGCAACCATGACCAGGACCCTTCGGAGCTGGACGGGGATTTTTTTACTTTTGACGACGTATTCTATATCCGGCTGGTCGATCCCCCGGAACAGCGGGAGAACGACCCGGAAGCCCTGGATGCACAGCAGGCCTTTCTGGCTGACATGCTAAACCGCCTTGCCATGGCCGACCATCCCCGTTACCAGGAGACCCTTTTGCGGGCGGCAAACGTGCTGCCTGCGGAAAGCGAGGAGGAGGCTTTCCGATTCCGCAACGTACGACTTGCGGAAAAAGGGTTCCTGCCGTTTGACGAGGCGGTAGGCGTCTACCAGCCTATTAGCGCAAAAGCCATCCAGAACAGAAAAAAACAGATTCCAGCGCAGCGAACCCCCGAACTTTTTTTTCCGGTTCCGCTCCAGCATGCGGCCTTCCTGGATGAAAGCCATCGCTTTACCCGGGCCTTGAGCCTGATCCAGCTCGGTGAAGTCTTGCAGCAGATCCAGACCGAATTTGCCGGGCTCTGCAACCAGATTGCCGCGGCCGATCAAAAACCAGTCTACAGCTGCGAAGAACTGCGCAGCGTGGTAAAAAAGGCCTGCGGCTACTTGGAAATCGGATTTGAGCGGTTAGTGGACAAAAACAGCCATCTTGATGACAACAAGACCGCGGCCCTGATCAAGACCTATCCGCTGATAGACATCTTCCGGCTGGGATACGGCCTGGTGGTCAAGCTGCGCCGGCGTGCCAAAGAGTGGCGCAGACAGGGCTGGTTTGCCAGCAACCGGCTGGCCCTGAGCTTCTGGGATGAATATCTGGTGGGCATGATCGGCGGGCTTCTGGTGGAACGTCCGCGCTTTTTTGACAATTATGAAACCGAAGGCCTCTACCGTGAGTTTGCCTCGCTTGCCGACATCAAAACAGCCCACCGGGCGCTGAAGCAGGCCATGGCGTTTGACGACATCCTCTCCTGCATGGGGGTTCCGACCGCAGATCTGCCGGAAGGCTTCTTTATTACCTACAAGAACCTTCTGCTCACCCTCTGGGCCCGCAGCGAGCTGAATATGGCCAGGCGGCCGGAGCCCTTGCCGGTAGAGACATTCAAGGCCTTTTACCGGGATTTGTGGGAGGGGGGAGCGCATACTCCCGGCATCCGAAGCGGGATGAAAACCCGGTTTCTCACATGGCTTTCCGCCGAATCCGGCTTTACCAGGGATGAAATCGCGGATACACTGGGGAAAGCGCTGGAATCCCTGTTTACCGAACTTGCCGAGGAATACGGAAGTGTAGACGCAAAAGACCTTGACCCCCGCTTTGTGCCCCATTTTCTGCTGAGCAGCCCGCAGGGCGGGAAAGACTAATTGGCTCTTTTTACAGAGGGAAAGCAGGCGGCCTCGGTGTGCGGCAGAAACTTGGCGGCGCTGAAGCGGTTCATAAACTCCTGGTTTACGTTTAACTCCAGATAGGTAATGTTTTGATAAATGCGCCGGACTTCCGTTACCGCGCGGCGGGAGCGGAGAAGCCGGGCCGCGCCGCCTAGCGAGCTGTTGCCCAGACTCTGATACGTCTGTTCCGGCAGATCCGGAATCATACCGATGGTAATGGCAGAGCGGGGGCGGATAAAGGAACCAAAGGTGCCTGCCACATAGAAGCGGGAAATATCCTTAAAACCCACGCCCACATATCCGGTGATCGTCTCCAGTATCGTATACATGGCGGCCTTGGACCGGATCAGGCTGTCAAAATCAGCCTGGCCGAGGGTCAGGGCCTCTCCGCTGGCTGAGTCGGCAGCACCAACAACGATAAGGCGCGGACCCTCGTCTGTCTCATAGATGCGCTCCGGTGCGGCCTTCGATACGAGCCGTCCACGGAAATCCAGGATACCGGCAAGAAAAAGCTGGGCTGCCAGATCAATCATTCCGGAGCCGCATATCCCTTTGGGCGGCTGGTCCCCAATGGTATGAATGTCAAAGCTGCCGCTTTCCGGATCGATTCGCACCTCGTCGATAACCCCCGGGGCGGCTGTCATGCCGATCTCCGAGACGCCGCCTTCCAGGGCGGGACCGGCAGCACCGGCACAGGCCACCAGCCAGTCCCTGCTGCCCAGAACCACCTCTGCATTGGTGCCCACGTCCACCAGCATGGAAATCTGCTCGCTCTCATGGAGCCCCGAATACAGAATTCCGGCAATCAAGTCTCCGCCGAAGTAGCTACCCACATTCGGAAAAACAAACACTCCGGCTCCGGGATGAAGTTGCAGGCCGAGCGACCGGGCGGGGATCAGGCCGGGGCAGTTGATCACCGGGATGTAGGGCTCGCGGATAATGCCGGAAGGCGAAAGCCCCAAAAACAGATGGGTCATGCTGGTGTTTCCCGCCAGGGCCATTAAACAGATATCTTCTGTACAAAGGCCGGCGTCTTCTGCAATGCGCCCGATATTTGTCTGCAACCCCTCTATTATCAGCAGCCGGAGTTCTTCCAGGCCGCCTTCCTTGTCTGCAAAATGCGCACGCTCCAGAATATCCGGGCCGATTGCGATCTGTGGATTGTCAAAAGAGGACTCCGCAATTGTTTCCCCGGTATCAAGGCTGATCAGGCGGAGCACCACCCGGGTGGTGCCCAGATCCACGGCCAGACCTGCAAAGAAGGTGGCATCCTCCGGGCTCTTGACTGCCAGCAACCGCCATCTGCCGTAGTCATTGAAGCAAAAGCAGCGCACCCTGTAGTCCCATTTGCGAAGCTGTTGGGGAAGCTTTCTGAGGACTCCCAGGTCAATGTCTACCGCCTCGGCCTCCAGAGCCTGCCTGGCTGCGCCAAGCAATCTGTCCGCGTCTGCCCGGTTATCCTCCAGGCTGGGTTTAGGCAGATCCAGCTCCAGAGTCCATCCGTTTGTTTTTTCCTGCATAAAATCTGCTTGTATATCCTTTGGTTTTTTCCGTCAAACTTCAAAGCTCATGTCGCGCCCCACTGCAAAACAGGTCAGGCCGGCTTTCCGCTCGGAAATAAGACTTCTGCACTGATTGACGATATGGTCCATGCCCTGGTCAGTCCGGTCCCGATTGTGATGAATAAGTCCAAGACGGTTTACCCCTGCGGCAATGGCGAGCTCAAGTGCGTGTGCATATGTGGAATGACCCCATTCAATGCTTTCCGCATATTCCTCCGGCGTATACTCCGCATCATGGAACAACAGCTCAGCCCCTTCACAAAAAGCCTTGTAATCTTTAAACTTCAGGCCGCCTGCATGTGTATACCCCAGCTCATTGTCGGTTAGAAACACAAAGGCTTTTCCATCCTCAACAAACCGGTATCCACAGCCATTGTTGGGGTGGCTCAGGGCGATCGGGGTTACTGTAACCGTATCAATTTGAAAGCTTGAGGGACATCCGTCGATGTAGGAGATTTGTGCCCGCAGATCCGAATACCTGACGGGAAAATGGGGCGGACTCATCATCTTGGCCACGATGGTTTCCACAAACTTTCCGGGAAAGGGGCAGCGATAGATATAAATAGCGGAATTGGGATCAAACAGGGGTTTAAAAAAGGGGAAACCCAGCAGATGATCCCAGTGGGAGTGGGTGAAAATAACGTTGAACTGGCGGCATCCCTCTATTGTCAGCTGATTGCCCAGCCGCCGCATGCCGGTGCCGGCATCGACGATAATCAGTTCTCCGTTTTTGGTCCGGATTTCAATGCATGTCGTATCACCGCCGTATTTATGATACTCAGGGCCGGAAACCGGTATAGAACCTCTTGAGCCCCAGCATTTGATATACATTCAGCGTCCTTTCGACGGTCCGAACAGATTCACCGGGCCGGCCGCAACTTTGCGCATATGGTATGCCAGACCCCGTCCTGTATCAATTCATCCAAAACTTCGGCCCCGCATGCAGCCAGCTCCGCCTTTATCCGGCCCGCCTGGCTGCGCATCAGGCCTGATAGCACAGCCCACCGTTTCCGGCGAAAGCCCGGATTTGCCACGAGTTTTCCCATCACATCATAGTGAATATTGGCAACAAGCAGCTCTGCAGGATGATCAATAAAATCCTCTGCCCTTGCACATACCGTAAACACGCGGTCCCCGAGCCCGTTGCGCCGGGTATTGGCCAATGCGGTGGCAGCAGCCAAAAAGTTATTATCCACAGCCAGAACACTTCCGGCACCCATACGGGCTGCAGCAAGGGCCAAAAGACCGGTTCCCGTGCCCAGATCGAGCACTGTCTCCACCTGCTGCCGGCTCATCAGCCATTGAACGGCATGCAGGCAGTGGCGGGTGGTTGGATGATTGCCCGCCCCGAAGACAACCCCCGGATCCAGCATAATGCAGATTTTATCCGGCTCGGCCGGCTCGGCAGCCCAGGGCGGCATAACATGGAACCGCCCTTCCTGAAAGGCCGGGACCGGCCCTCCCTGCCAGTCCTCATAGCTCATCTCGAAGCGATCTTTTACCCGCAGTCCCGGAAAAGCCGCCGTGAGTGACGCCATCCGGACGTCCGCCGGCTCCGAGAAAAACAGAAAGGATGTATCCTCCTCCTGCCAGTTGCCGATAAAGGAAGGGCCCAGAGACCGCTCGGCACGTGCCGGCACCCGGCCGGAGAGGTAATAAATATAGAGTCGGGGATAGGGCGGTATTGCCGAATCCTGCGGCAGTACGGCGCTATGTTTTTTCCCACTCCTCATGAAAAGCGGCTTCCGCCTGAATTAAAATATTTTGTCAAAAAGAGCATAGGCGGAGCTCACTGCCAGGCTATCCTCCGGCAGATTGACAATCGGGGTCCCATCAAAGTCATAGTCATAAACGGAAGCATCCTCCGGCACTGCTCCCAGCAGCTCTACTCCGGCTTCTCTGACTTTCCCGGCCATTTTTTCCGGAACTCCGTCTTTGGCCTGATTGAAAATCAGACAGGTCCGCTCCACACCGATATTTAACTCTTTGGCCAGGTCATTGATCCGAAGCGCCGCCTGGAGTCCGCGCCTGGAGGCGTCGGTTACAATCAGCAGCACGTTCACGTTTCTTGTGGTCAGCCGGCTGATATGCTCCATTCCTGCTTCGTTGTCCATCACAATATAGGGATAATTGTCAGACAGACGCTCCAGAGAGTTGGTCAACAGTGTATTGGCCGCGCAATAGCAGCCCTGGCCCTCGGGCTGGCCCATCACGATAAGGTCGTAGTCGCCGGTTTCAATAACCGCCTCTTCCATACGCATGGTCATGAACACGTCCTTGGTCATGCCGCTGGGTACCGCGCCTTTCTTCATGTCTTCGCGCGCATTGCCTATAGTATCCGGCACCTCGAGGCCCAGCACCTCGTTGAAATTATAATTCGAATCCGCGTCCACAGCGAGGATCGGCGTTTTGCCGGACTTTATCATATATTTGATCAAGAGGCCGCCAAGGGTTGTTTTGCCTGTTCCGCCTTTGCCAGCCAGCGCGATTGTATATGCCATAAAACCGTTATCTCCTTTCTACTTTAAATTAATGTAATTACCTATGCCACCCAAAAAAATCCGTCAAGGATCTTTTGCCGGCAAAGCAAGGGGACGCGTCCCCGGCAGAAAAACCAACATAAGTATGATTTTTCCCCTCGTCCACCGTCCACCCAAAGCGAGCGATTTTTAAGCTTGCCGCAGATATATGGCTTAACTATCTTAAAACAATAAAAATCAAAAAATTTAAAAAATTGAAACGATCAGTTCAGGTTGCACATAAGCTGTCATTGTTTATCTATGATTACAGATGCGTGCAGAAAAACCCCAAACCCTGAAGGAGGTCGCTTATGGCACTTTTTCTGGTGCAGCACGGAAAAAATGTAAAAAAGGACGTGGATCCGGAACAGCCCCTCTCAGATGAGGGAGCCGAAGAAGTGGAACGTATTGCCAAAACCGCCGCCGGCTATGGAATCAGCCTGGATGCCGTCCGCCACAGCGGAAAAAAACGTGCCCTGCAAACAGCTGATATTTTCGGCCGTTATCTGGGGGCCCCGGATAAAATATCTGAAATGAGCGGAATAAAGGCACTAGACGATGTGGAGCCGGTGGCGGAAGGGCTCGAGACCGGCCAGAACCTGATGCTGGTGGGCCATCTCCCATTTATGGAGCGGCTTGCAGGCTATCTGACAGCAGGAAGCCCGGACATTACCGTTATAAAATTCCAAAACGGGGGCATTGTATGCCTGGACCGCTTCGGGCACAACGGCTTTTGGGCAATCAAGTGGAGCCTTATGCCGAACATAGGATAAGCTGATGGAATATAGAGAAATTCCTTGCTTCTCCATCCGGTTTGTGGCATATTGCTGTATTTGTTTGAACGATGTTCGAAGATTGTTGTGCTAAACCGGCGCCAGCCGACGGGAAAAGTGGAGAAGCTATGAAGATGGAGGCCCCCTGGAAACGAGCGGCGGTTTCGGTTGACATCGAAACCATTGCCCTGTTGATTGCCCGGCTGCAAAAGGAAAACGGCGAGATCCCCTGGAGCGAAGGCGGTAAAACCGATCCGTGGGATCACGTGGAAGCCGCCATGGGGCTTGCCATATGCGGCTATATGGAACAGGCCCGGGCTGCCTACGACTGGCTTGCGTCGATGCAGCTTACAGACGGAAGCTGGTATGCATCCTATCTTGACGGCCGGCCGCTGGACAGAACCCGCGAGACCAATCTCTCCAGTTATGTGGCGGTGGGGGTTTTGCACTATTACCTGATAAGCGGCGATGCTGCCTTTCTCAGGCAAATGTGGCCCACGGTTCGCGCCGCCATTGATTTCGCCCTGGAACTGCAGGCGCCAAGCGGAGTGATTTACTGGGCCAAAAGCCCGGAACTGGAGATTGATCCCATGGCCCTTCTGACAGGCTCCAGTTCCATTTACATGAGCCTGAAATGCGCGCTCTCCATTGCCGGAATCCTTGGAGAACGCCCCCCTGGATGGCGGCAGGGCCTGCAGCGGCTGGGCGAGGCAATTTGCAACGGCTATCATCTTTTCAATATCACCAAGTCCAGATATTCCATGGACTGGTTCTACCCCGTTCTTTCGGGCGCCGTGACCGGGGAAGCGGCCCGGGAACGCATCGACCAGCAGTGGAAAAAATTCGTGGTGGAAGGCATGGGCGTGCTCTGTGTATCAGACAGGCCCTGGATCACCATAGCGGAAACCTGCGAACTGGTGCTGGCCCTTGCAGCAACGGGCAGCCTCAGAATTGCAGGCATCGTCTTTAACTGGCTGGCTGAGCGCAAGTTTGAAGACGGCTCTTTCTGGTGCGGCTTCACCTACCCGGACATGGTCATATGGCCGGAGGATAAGATCACCTGGACCAACGGCGTGGTCATTATGGCGGCAGATGCCCTGTATCAGCTGACGCCGGCTGCGGGCCTTTTCAACCATGAATTCTGGCAATTCTCTGAATTTGCAAAATACCTGAAATAAGGCACTGGCATTGCGAAAAGATCACCGGCCCTATTATCTGAAAAAAGCCTACCTGCGCTTCCAGCATGTCTACGCCAGGCATTTTCTCGCCCCACAGCTGGACTATCTCGGATCGGGCTTCACCATAACCCGGCCCTGGAACATGGAGGTTTTCGGCTCCCGAATCACAATCGGCAAATACGCCAACATCCTGTGTACTGCGGACAAGAAAGTGCGTTTAACGGTATGGCCGGAAGAAAAAGGCTCCGGCGCCATTGCCGTCGGCGACTACTGCCTGCTCTGCCCGGGCGTTCGTATCAGCTCGGCCAGCCGCATAAGTATCGGCAGCAACACCATGCTGGCCAGCCAGGTCTATATTACCGACTCGGACTGGCACGGGATATACAACCGCATATGGACGACAGGTCCTGCAAAGCCGGTCTCCATAGCCGACAACGTATGGATCGGCGACTCCGCCATTATCTGCAAAAACGTCTCCATCGGCCAAAACAGCATCATCGGCGCAGGATCCGTAGTTGTGCACTCCATTCCGGCAAACAGCATTGCCGTGGGCAACCCGGCCGGGGTGGTAAAAGATCTGGACCCGGATCAGCCATTTGCCAAGCGTTCAGAATGGTTTACCGACCCAGAAATCCTGAAGGCAGACATTGACGCCCTAGACCGGGAAAAGCTCCGCGGAAACTCCTTTTTTCACTGGATCCGAACCCTTCTGTTTCCGGGCCCCTCCGACTGACCCCCCCCTTAATCCCCGCCGAAAGTATCTTATAGCTTGCCGGTCATCTTCCTGGTATCTGCTGCAAACTTGAAAATCGCTCAATTTCGGTTATAATGAATTACATACGCTGTTGCCCGGCAGGCCCCGCCCGGCTTCGGCGGGCGCAGGCAGAGAAGCAGAAAAAGGAATGGAGCCCGATGACACAGGAAAACGATATTGTACTAATCTATTACGAAGGGCAGCCGGCGAGTTTTGCCCGCATCGAGGCCATCTCTCCGGACGTGAAAAAGGACTGGTACCACGTAAAACTGCTCCTGCTCCAGATTCCTGTCAAAACCGCAACCTGGATACTGCGGGACGTTTATATAAACGGCGAAGAGTTTACCATGGGCGGCAAGCGGCTGCGGCTGGAAAAAATCGAGGCTCCTGCCGAAGAAGAGCAGGAGCCGGCCGGGGAAACAAAAGAGGAGCAGGGCCAGGGCCAGGATCAGGATCAGGATAAACAGGGCCAAAAAAGCCAGCCTGAAGGCGAAGCAAAAGTGGTCTCCCTGCGGCAGCGGCAGCCAAAAAAGGACAAATGACAGAAAGCACCGCCGCACCCGTTATCATTTCCGCCTCCAGGCGTACCGATATCCCGGCGTTTTACATGGACTGGTTCATGGACTCTGTTGAAAAGGGTTTTTTTTCGGTAAAAAACCCTTACAACCAGCGGGTATTCCATGTTGCCGCAAAACCCGGGGATGTGCACACGATTGTCTTCTGGTCCAAGAACTTCCGGCCTTTTCTGGATAAGGGCTGCGGCGAGAGACTGCGGGGGCTGGGCTACCACCTGTTTTTTCATTTTACCATAAATTCTCAGTCCAACTGGCTGGAACCCGGCCTCCCCTCACTGGAGGCCCGCCTTCAAACACTTGCCGGCCTGTGCGAGCGATTCGGTCCGGAATGCATTAACTGGAGATTTGATCCCGTCTGCTTTTTCAGCCCCCCGGGCCGGCCAATACAGAATAACCTGGCGGATTTCCCAGCAATTGCTGAAACCGCTGCAACCTTAGGGGTTTGCCGCTGTATTACCAGTTTTATGGACCATTACCCAAAAATCGAAAAGCGCATAGCAAGGCTGCCCGGCTTTTTTTTCCACGATCCGCCCTTAGAGAAAAAGGCAGGTATCATCCGTTGGATGGAGAAAATCCTCAGGCCCCTGGGCATTGATCTGTTTACCTGCTGCGAAAGCCGGGTGCTGGCCGCGCTCGGCCCGGATACAGAGGTGCAGGCAAGCGCCTGCATATCCGGCAGGCTTCTTATGGAACTGTTCGGCGGCAATGTTTCGCTGCGCAGGGACTCCGGCCAGCGGGTCAAACAGGGCTGCGGATGCACGGCGTCAAGAGATATCGGCTCCTACAGCGATCAGCCCTGTCAGCACAACTGCCTGTTCTGCTACGCCAATCCCTGCCTGCATCCCACAAGGGAGGTGCCGGACGCATGAGAATCGGGCCGGTAACACTTTCCGCTCCCCTGATTCTTGCTCCCATGGCGGGGATTACCCACATGCCCTTCCGCGTGTATGCCAGGGAGGCCGGATGCGGACTGGTGTGCTCCGAGATGATCAGCTCCAACGGTCTTTACTACGGCTCCGAAGAGAGCTGGAACATGCTTGCCATGTCCGGGACGGAAAGGCCTCTTGCCGTTCAGCTATTCGGCCAGCACCCGGAAATAATGGCCTGGGCCGCTGAGCATGTACAGGCGCGGGGGGCGGATATCATTGATATCAATTTTGGCTGCGCTGTCAAAAAGGTACTCCGAAGCGGTTCGGGGGCTGCCCTGATGAGGGATCCAAAGCAGGCACGCGCCATTATCCGCTCCGTAAGGGAGTCTATCCGCATTCCCCTGACGATAAAAATGCGCTCCGGCTGGGAGGCCTCAGGCATACAGGCATTAGAAATTGCCTGCATTGCCGAGGACTGCGGGGCGGATGCGGTTACAATCCATCCGAGGACAGCAAGACAGGGTTTTTCAGGGCAGGCAAACTGGGGTCTCATCAAAGAAATCAAACAAAGCCTTGCCATCCCGGTCATCGGCAGCGGAGACATCAAGAGGGCTTCTGATGTGCCGGCCATGCTGGATGCCACCGGCTGCGACGGGGCAATGATCGGGCGGGCGGCCATCGGCAATCCCTGGATTTTCACCCAGGCCCTGGCCGCCCTGGAAAAAAAGCCGATTGCGCGGATTCCTGCTGCAGAACACTTTGCGCTGATGCGGCGCTACCTCGCGGAAACCGCAGCTTTGTTCGGCGAAGAAAAAGCCTGCCGCATGCTGCGCAGCAGGCTGGGCTGGTTTTCCAAAAAACTTCCCGCAAGTACGGAATTCCGCCGCCGCCTCACCGCCATCAGCCATCTGCGCGAGGCTAGATCTCTGCTGGACGCATACGAGCAAAACATTTTATCCGAGGGGAAAATGAAAGGCAAGGAATCAGAAAATACAGACCTTTCCGACCCCCGTTTCCTTAATTCTTGAAATTAGCCCATCATTTTCTTTGCCGCCTCCACGACATTATCCGCTGTATAGCCGAAATTCTCCTGAAGCACTGGTCCGGGAGCGGAGGCGCCGAAGCGCTGCATGGCAATTACTGAGCCCCCTGCACCAACCCAGCGCTCCCAGCCCATGGAAATCCCGGCTTCCACCGCAATGCGGCGGAAAACATCCGGGGGCAGCACAGAATCCCTGTATTCGCCGGGCATCTGCTCAAACAGCTCCCAGCTCGGCATGTTAACCACGCGGGCTGCAATGTTTTGCTCCTCAAGCCTGCCCCAGGCCTCCAGGCAGATGTGCACCTCGGAGCCGGTGCCGATCAGGATGACATCCGGCTTTCGTTCCGAATCCAGGAGCACGTAGGCGCCCTTTTCCAGGTCTTCGGCCGGGGCGCAGCGGGACCTGTCTATAATCGGCAGCTTCTGGCGGCTTAAGATAAGGGCAACGGGAGAGTTTGCGCTTTTCAGAGCACATCTCCATGCAGCTGCGGTTTCATTGGCATCAGCCGGCCGGATAACAGTAAGATTGGGAATGGCCCGCAATGAGGCCAGATGTTCTATGGGCTGATGCGTCGGGCCGTCCTCGCCCACTGAGATGCTGTCATGGGAGAAGATATAAATAACAGGCTGCTGCATCAATGCAGCAAGGCGCATGGCCGGCCGCATGTAGTCGGCGAATACCAGAAATGTGGCTGTGTAAGGCCGCAGGCCGCCATGGAGAATAAGGCCGTTTGCAATTGCGCCCATGGCATGCTCGCGCACGCCGAAGCTGATGTTTCTTCCTGCCGGGCTGTTTTTCTGGAAAGCAGCGGATGCGTCAATGATGCTTTTGTTCGATGGTCCCAGATCCGCTGAACCGCCGACAAGGCCGGGGGTTTTGCCCGCGATGGCATTTATGACGGCACCGGAGGCCTTTCTGGTGGCAATCTTTTCCCCGCCGGATGAGAACTCCGGAATATCCGCATCCCAGTCTGCCGCAAGAGCGCGCTGCTGCATATCCAGATACTTCCCGGCAAGTTCGGGGAACTCCTTTTCATAGGCGGAAAAGCTCTGTTGCCACTGTGCCTGCAGCGCATCGCCGGCTTCGCCCGCCCCGCGACAGCACTCATACACCGCATCCGGCACACAAAAGCACTGATCCTGCGGGCAGCCAAGGCGCTTCTTTGTCAGCGCCACCTCTTCTCCTCCCAGGGGCGCACCGTGGGAATCTGCTGACCCCTGTTTGTTGGGGCTTCCATAGGCAATATGGGTGCGCAGAATGATGAGACTCGGCCTGCCGGTCTCCTTTCGGGCCCGGCTTATGGCCTGGTCTATAGCATCCGGATCGTTTCCGTCGGCAACCGGAAGCACCTGCCAGTTGCATGCCCCGAATCGCGCCGTCACGTCTTCGGTAAATGTGATGTCCGTGCTTCCCTCGATTGAGATGTCATTGTCGTCATAGAAACAGATAAGTTTGCCAAGGCCCAGATGGCCTGCAAAAGAAGCGGCCTCGTAGGAGATGCCTTCCATAAGATCGCCGTCGCCGCACATGACATAGGTATAGTGGTCTATGATCTCTCTTCCCGGCTGGTTGAACCGGCTTTGCAGGTGCCTCTCCGCAATTGCCATGCCCACTGCATTGGCAATTCCCTGTCCAAGCGGCCCTGTAGTGGTTTCCACTCCCGGCGTAATCCGGTACTCGGGATGGCCCGGTGTAACGCTGCGCCACTGGCGAAAGGATTTTATATCCTCCATGCGCAGTTCGTAACCGAATAAATGCAGCAGGCTGTAGAGCAGCATGGAGGCGTGGCCCGCCGACAAAACAAAGCGGTCCCTGTCGCTCCACTCCGGGTTTTTGGGGCTATGCCGCAAATGATTCTTCCAAAGAACGTAGGCAGCCGGCGCCATTCCCATGGGAGCACCGGGATGGCCGGAGGCTGCTTTTTCAATGGCGTCAATGGAGAGGGTGCGGATTGTGTTAATGCACAGCGTGTCCAGGTCGGTGTGGGTGCCGCTGAGAGATTCTTTCATCATTGCCAGGCTCCTTTTTGCAACGTGACAGATTTTCCATCTGCAATTAAAGGGCTCTCAGAAATTCCGGCTTAAGGGAAACCTCACCCTCAAGGGCGGAATCAATGAGCTGTACCGTCTTCTCCTTGTCCTCTGGCAGCTTTGCGCGGATGGGCAGATAGTTGGATGCGTGGTTGGCATGAAACAAACCGTTGGACAGCTCTGTATGGGCAAACATGGTGCGCAGTTCAGAGAGCATCTCCTGAGCCCCGAGCAGTTCAAACCGGCCCGCTTCATAATCCTCGTACAAGGGCGTGCCGGGAATCAGCATAAGGCTTAGCGCTCCCACGTATTCCGGATCCATGGCAGAGAGCACCCGGCCGGTTTCCATGGCATGCACCAGGGATCGCTCGCGCCCGCCCAGGCCCAGAAGAACTGTAACGGAGAGCTGGATGCCGGCAGCGCGGATTTTTCTGCCCATGTCGATCATGGTCCGGGAGGAGGCTCCCTTGTTGACCTTTTTCAGGGTGACGTCGTCTCCGGACTCCACACCCATATAGGCTATTTTCAGGCCGTGGCGGCGGAGTTCTGCAAGCTCCTCATCGCTTTTCATTTTAATGCCCTTGGTATTGGCATAAATGCCTGCCCGCCTGACCCATGGCAGCCGGCTCTCAATTTCCTGCAGAATCCTGAGCAGCCGCTTCTGGGGCACGATCAGGGCGTCGCCGTCGCAGATAAACAGGCGGTCCTGATTTCTGCAGTATCTGGCGGCAAAATCTATGTCCTCCATAATGACCTGATCGGACTTGATTTTAAACCGCTCGCCTTTATAGGTTCCGCAGAAGGTGCACTTATTATGCGAGCACCCCACCGTTACCTGCAGCAGGATGCTGTTGGCCTCGCTGGGAGGCCGGATGATATTGCCTTCATAATGCATACAAACACTCCTTTTGCGGCAGCCGCCTGATGCGGCTGCATCGCTTCTTTATGCAATTTTGGGCAGCGTATACGTATACCGCCTGGAAAAAAAGGAAAATAAGCACCATACTCCGGAATTCAAGCAAGGTTCCTTTTAGCCCAACCGGTCCGGCGGATGCAACCCTTTTTCCGATCCCGTCAAAAAAGCCCGCATAGCCGCCACGACAAAAAAACTCCCTGCAGAAGAACTGCTAAGGGAGTGTTGACGGTTTTTCGGAAACTCAGGCGTTTCTGAAGCTAGTGCGCCTGCTGCGCACTTTGCAGGCGCCTGCTGATGGATACAGGATAGCCGGCCGCATCCTGCAGATCTTTACAGCGCTCCGGAAGGCACTCCAAATTACGCTCCACTCGGCTGCGGATCTCGGTCAGCTCCGGATCCGGAATCTGCCGCACGCCATCTTCCATGACCGTCTCAAGAAGGGCTTCGGTATTTTCAGGGCCCGGCTCCTGCTTTAGACCTATGACGTCCTCCACGCAGCGGCCTTGTCCGTCGCTGCGGCGAAAAACCTGTTTCTCCCCGGCAAGATTGGCCTTTCCGGTGCTCAGTTTCCGGATATTGCGGCCCCGGAAGTGCACCATCTTGTAGACTATATCAAAATAGGGCGCATCAGCAGATACGCCCATCCTGGTGCCCACGCCAAAAGCATCAATGCAGGCACCTGCTTCCAGGACACGGGCGATTTTGTGCTCATCAAAGCCGCTGGAGGCAAAAATCTTTACTTCCGGAAGCCCTGCTTCATCGAATATTTTGCGCACCCGCCGGCTCAGATCCACCATGTCCCCGGAGTCCAGACGTACGCCGATCATCCTCTCGCCCCGCTCCGCCATTTCTTTGGCCACTTGCACGGCATTTCTTGCCCCCTGGATGGTGTCATAGGTATCAATCAGGAGCACGGAATTCCGGGGATAACTGGCAACAAAGGCCCGGAAAGCCTCTATCTCCGAATCAAAGGCGGTGACAAAGGAATGGGCCATGGTGCCGGAAACCGGAATGCTGTAAAGCCGACCTGCCAGAACATTGCTTGTGCCGGCAAACCCAGCCAGACAGGAACTCCTGGCAACCTTCAGGGAGGCCTCAGCGCTCTGGGTGCGGCGGGCGGAAAAGTCGATCAGAGCACGCCCGCCGGCCGCATGTATGCAGCGGGCCGCCTTAGTGGCGATAAGGCTTTGAAAACCGATGATGTTCAAAAGCAGCGTCTCCAGAAGCTGTGCCTGGATAAGGGGGGCCCTGACCTCGATGACGGGCTCGTCCCTGAAAAAAACCGTACCCTCAGGCATGGCCCGGATTTCGCCGGTAAAGCGAAAATCCTGCAAGTATGACAAAAACTGCGAAGAGAACTGACCCGTAGATTCCAGATAAGCCAGATCCGCCTCCGAGAAACGAAAATGATCCAGTTCCGCCAAAACGTCAGCCAGACCGGCGGCGATAAAAAAATTGCGGTCCGCGGGATAATTCCGGACAAAAAGGGAAAAAGCGGCCTCATCCCTTATTTGATGGTCAAAATAGCCCGCCGCCATTGTCAGTTCGTACAAGTCAACAAAAAGAGGACCGTATCGCGGCAAATGAGTCATAAAATGTCTGCTCCGAGCTCGTTGAAGTTGGAGAAAAAAAGGTATCTGCGCCTTATTTGGCCACAAGAATTTGACAAGGCGTCTGAATTCGCATAAATCTGCTATGAAATATAATGAAATACCGGCTCTATAGCAACAGGGAATCCGAACAGCTTTGCCCGGCCCCGAGGAAAAAAACCCATGGTGCAGAAGGATAATTATCAAACACCCTACGACATCCTGTCGCCTGAAGGCATACGGACCGATGTCCTGCAAATCCTGGACTATGAATACAAAGGCCGGCGCGACATTGAAATCAGTATCCAGCACCCGGAATTCACCTCCGTATGTCCCATGACCGGCCTGCCGGACACAGGAACCATTACCATCGTCTATGTGCCGGACAAGACCATCGTGGAGCTCAAGTCCCTGAAGTACTATCTGCTGCAATACCGCAATGTGGGCATTTTCTATGAGAATGTGGTAAACCGCATTCTTGACGACCTTACAGTAAAACTTGAACCAAAGTCCATGCAGGTAAAAGGAGAATTCAGCGCCCGGGGCGGAATCACCTCCAGGGTGGAAGCCTTATACGGACAAAAATAAAAAGCGTCAGGTAATGGGGTTTCAGCGACAGCGAATAAACAGGCGGGTAATTGAGGACCTGAAAACACGCTCCACCGTCGGCATGTATTTCTACATCGCCGTAACTCTTGCCGTGCTTTCCGTGGACGGCTTCTACAGGCGCCACTCCACCTTCTCCCTTGTTTTTCTGTGCGTGATGTCTCTTGTTTCCATCTTCCGGATCTTGCACTCCCATCTTTTTGACAGATTGGAGAAAATCCACAGAAAAGGCAATTATTGCGCCTTTTTTGCCAGCGTCTACGCCACGGCTCTGGCCTGGGGATCAGGATTTGTCTATTTCATGCTTCTACCCGGAGAACTGTTCTCGAAAATGATCATGCTGGCAAGCACAGTGGGGCTTGACTCCGGAGGTGTGGTGGCCTTTATTCCTTCGCGGCGCACCAGCATCGGCTACAACCTGCTCACTCTCTGCCCGGCCGGCCTGATCCTGCTGTATCAGGGAATTCACCTGCCAATCGCTTTTTTGATCTTTTTATATGCCGCCTACATGACCCTTGTTGCCTACAGGGGGAACCGGGAATACTGGGATGCACTGGAAAATGAACATTTGCTCAAAATCCAGTCCCAGGAAATAGAAAAAATCAGCCGGACCGACATCCTGACCGGCCTCTACAACAGGCGCTACTTTGATGAAATATTTACCCTTCACTGGAAGCAGGCCGCGAGAAACGGCACCCGGCTCGCTGTTATCATAAGCGATATCGATCACTTCAAACACATCAACGACACCTACGGCCATCTTGCCGGAGATGAATTTTTAAAGCAGACTGCCCGGGTTTTTTCGCGCATATTCAAGCGGGATACTGACTTTATCGCCCGCTACGGAGGCGAAGAGTTCGTGGTTCTGCTAACGGGGCTGACGGAGCGCGAGGCCGCAGGTTTTGCCGAAAAAACAAGACGCGAAACTGAACAAATGGAAGTGATCTTCCAAAACCAGAGTATCCGGGCAAGCATGAGCCTGGGGCTTTCCTGCTGCGTCCCCACATTTGAAGAAAGCAGGGACATGCTTTTGGAAAAAGCGGACAAGGCGCTCTACAGGGCCAAAAATAACGGAAGAAACCAGGTGGTCACCAGCAGCGGATAAGGCGTAAAGTATCCCGGGCGGCCAGAACACAAAAAATAAGGCCACAAAAATAGAGCAGTTGCTCGTTTTTTGTTGACAAAATGCTTCGCTCCCGATAAACCCTTCAGTATAAGCAGCAGACGTTTTCAGGGCCTCAGCGCCCCGCAATCTTTTCCCAGACAAAGCGTTATTATTATGCAAACCGCCTCTGATACCATGCATTCTGTCCGATTTGACGAATTCCGGCAGATGGCTCTTGTTTCCATGGAAGAAATATGCCGTGAAACATTCAGGAAAAACCAGGCCTCCATCAAGACCAAAAAGGAGGCCGTGGCAGTCCGGAACCTGACCAATATATTCAATACAACCTTAAAGCTCTCCAACGAAAAAGGCTTTCACACCATGAGCCTGCGGGACCTGAGCCGGGCCTCTGGCCTGAGCATGGGAGCGCTCTATTCTTATTTTACAAGCAAGGATGAGCTGCTGGAGATGATCCAGAACCAGGGAAGGCGGCTTACCCAGGGGGTGCTGCGCCAGCAGATCGAGCAGGTGGAAGCCGAGGACAAGAAGCTGCGGACCGCCATTCGCACCCACCTATACCTGACAGAGGTCATGCACCCCTGGTTTTATTTTTCCTTTATGGAAACCAAGAATCTGGACAAAACTCAGCAGAAAAAATCCATTGAAGGCGAGCTTGCCACTGAACAGATCTATATACAGATTTTAAACAAAGGCCTTGAGAAACATGTCTTCTCCGTTGAGCAGCCGGTACTGACGGCCGCAGTAATCAAGGCCATGATGCAGGACTGGTATCTGAAGCGGTGGAAATA
>JAWOFF010000140.1:0-4132 GCA_046482325.1 Desulfosalsimonadaceae bacterium | reverse complement strand
ACCATTAGTGGTGCTTGATTCTGAATTAAAGGTCGTCAAAGCCAATCCTTCTTTCTATCAGGTCTTCGGCGTCCAGCCGGATAAGACCGAGGGGGTTTTAATATATGATCTTGGCAACCGGCAATGGGACATTCCCCAACTCAGGGAATTACTTGAAGACATTCTTCCTCAGAATTCCCTGTTCCATGACTTTGAGGTGGAACATAATTTTGAGACCATCGGTCGAAAAATCATGCATTTAAATGCCAGACGGATTTACCGAAAGGCAAGCCAGACCCAATTGATCATGCTGGCCATCGAGGATGTGACCGACCGGGTAAATTATAGAAGGAATCTTGAAGAACTGGTTGAAAAGAAAACGGCTGAACTGACCGCCGCCCTGGAAGAGGCGGAAGAACGAAAACGAACCGCTGAAACAGCGCTTTCTGAAGTAGAAAAATTAAAAGAGCAACTGGAAGCGGAAAGAGCCTATCTCCAGGAAGAAATCAAACTGGAATACAACCATGAGCATATCATCGGTCAAAGTGACGGGCTCAAATACGTGCTCTATAAAATTGAACAAATCGCCGAAAGCGATACCACCGTATTGGTTCTTGGTGAGACAGGGACCGGTAAAGAGCTGGTGGCCCGGGCTCTTCATAACCTGGGCTCCCGCAAAAACCGGGCGATGTTAAAAGTAAATTGCGCGGCCTTGCCGACAAACCTGATCGAAAGCGAACTGTTCGGTCATGAGAAAGGCGCCTTCACCGGGGCTCATGCCAGGCACACGGGACGATTTGAGGTCGCCAACGGCACCACCATTTTTCTGGATGAAATCGGCGAACTGCCGCTGGAACTGCAACCCAAGCTGCTGCGAGTGCTCCAGGACGGGGAGTTTGAACGGCTGGGCAGCACCCGCACCCTTAAGGTCGACGCGCGGATTATTGCCGCCACCAATCGTAATCTGGAAGAAGAAGTCCGTAAGGGCAATTTTCGTGAGGATCTCTGGTATCGGTTAAATGTTTTTCCGATTACCATGCCGCCGCTCCGGGATCGTTTGGAAGACATCCCGCTCCTGGTTGATTTTTACGTCAAAAAAATTTCCCGGCGGATGGGCAAGACCATTGAAAACATCCCGACCAAAGTTATGGAGGCCTTGCGGGCATATCCCTGGCCCGGCAATGTCCGGGAGCTGGAAAACGTCCTGGAACGCGCGGTGATCAACTCCTCGGGGCCCAAGCTGCGCCTGGTTGATGAACTTAGAACGCCTTTCAAGAGGTTAAGTGACAGCGAGAAAACCCTGGCCGCGGTTGAGCGCGACCATATTATTCGAGTCCTGGAACAGACCCAATGGAAAGTCGGCGGGAAAGACAGCGCCGCTGAAATTCTCGGACTCGACCGCAGTACCTTGCGCGCCCGCATGCGTAAGCTTAATATCCAAAAACCATAAAGTTGATGGCTTCGTAAAAAGTCCAATTGCCGCAAGGCGGCCGGCTTCGTTGCAGCGTTTTTCTCGGAATTTCACGTACTGCTAAGTACGCTGCAATCCTCGAAAAACTCTGCGCCTTGATCTTGAACTTTTTACTTTGCCGTCCCAATTTGGACTTTTTACGAGTACATTAAGAATAGACCTGACCCCTTTATTTTCAGTCGGAGGGAATCAATGGAGAGTGCATTGGTCGTGGGCTTGATCATCATGGCCGGTTTGGCGATGGGCGAGACTGCGCGGATAATAAGACTTCCGAAGATTACGGGGTATATTTTAGCCGGCATTGTGTTAAATCCCCGGCTGAGCGGGTGGATTCCAGTGGATTTTGTGCATCATACCGGCGGTATCACGGATATAGCTCTTGCATTTATAACCTTTTCCGTGGGCGGCACCCTATTGATCTCCAGGTTTAAGCGGCTGGGAAAGGGAATCATTTCCATTGCCCTGTTCGAAGCGGAGTCGGCATTTTTTGTTGTGATATTCGGGGTTTTTGCAGCTACCTATTTGCTGGGATTCAGCTTTGCCGGACATGAATACGCCATGCTGCTGCCGTTATGCATACTTTTGGGAGCCACGGCCTCGCCAACTGACCCCACCGCTACTTTGGCCGTAGCTCATGAATACAAGGCCAAAGGTGATGTGAGCGCAAGTATTATGGGTATTGCCGCAATTGATGACGCCCTCGGTATTATCAACTACAGCATTGCCATCGCGGTGGCAGGTATTTTCATGGGAGACACCCTCTCTGTAAAATCCGCCCTGATCGAGCCTTTCCTATCTGTGGCAGGCGGAATCATCCTCGGGGCAATTTTTGGCTGGCTATTAAAAAGCTGTGTTGTCCTGTTTCAGCGTGAAACCGAAAGCGCAATGATCGTGCTGGTTTTCGGCATGCTCGCGACATGCTTTGGAGTAGCAGGCATGCTGGGTTTGGACGAGCTGCTTGCCACAATGGCTATGGGTGTGGTGGTGGCCAATTTTTGTAAATATCAGGAACGGATTTTCCAAATGCTCGAACGCTACACCGAGGAACTGATTTTTGTGCTGTTTTTTACCATCAGTGCCATGCATCTAAATTTTGCCGCCCTTTCAGCGGGAGTTGTCAGCCTTGTCGTTTTATTTGTCATTTTCAGGGCAGCCGGGAAGTTTGCCGGTACATTTGTGGGGGCAACTCTTTCCGGTGCGTCTCAAAAAGTCCGGCGTTACACGGCCTTTGGCCTGCTTCCCCAAGGGGGTATAGTCATCGGACTGGCGCTGATGATCCGGGGCAAACCCGAATTTGCCCCCGTAGCAGATACCTTTATCGGAATTGTTATCGGTGCCACGGTGCTCCATGAGCTGATCGGGCCGGTCATGGCCAAACTGGCTCTGAGTCGTTCCGGGGAACTTGACGTCGAATAACATAGTTAGTTTCCATCCATAAATGGCCTTTTTCCGCAATCTCTGCGTCAAACTGCGGGGTTGCTTGTGCGGCGTACGTCCAGTACGCCTCCGCGCAACCCCTTGTTTTCCTTGACCTTGCGAAAAAATTCACATTTCTGGATTGGAAACACCAGATTGTGCCATCCATGTGAAATGGATGGACACTAGTTAAAGCCTTGCGAAATTTCCAGATCGAAATATATTAGCACCTATGGAGTCTTATTTTCAGACCTTATCCCTGCCGGTAACTGCAGGGATATTTTTTACAGCAGCAGTTTTCATTGTACTCGGGGGCTGGCGCTTATCCAACATAGCGGACCGTCTTGCGGACCGCACAGGTATGGGAGAAGCGGTTACAGGCGCCCTTTTTTTAGGAGCCGTGACATCCCTGGCCGGTATCATTACCTCGGTGACCGCTGCTTGGCACGGCGCCGCAGAGTTGGCTGTCAGTAACGCTATCGGCGGAATTGCGGTTCAAACGCTGTTTCTTGTCATTGCGGATTTGGTTTATCAACAAGCGAATCTGGAACATGCGGCAGCTTCTTTAAGTAATCTGATGCAAGGGGTTTTGTTGATCGTCCTTTTATCCATCACCCTTGTAGCAACGGCCACTCCGGATTTTAGCCTGTGGTCAATCAGCCCGGCGACGCCTTTGATTTTTTTGATTTATATCTACGGCGTGCGGATGATCTCAAAGTCACATAGCAGTCCCATGTGGCTTCCGCAATTGACCGCCGAAACCCGGCAGGATAAAGCCGCGGCGGGCGCACAGCAGGAAAATCTGCCCCGTCTTTTTCTGGGACTTGCCATAATTGCTGCGATTGTTGGCATCTCCGGCTGGCTGGTGGCCCGGACGGGCATGGCGATCTCCTGGCAAACGGGTCTGTCGGAATCCGCCGTTGGGGCCATCCTTACCGCCGTGGTGACTTCCCTGCCGGAGCTTGTGACAACGCTTGCCGCAGTGAGGCTGGGAGCGTATACACTGGCCATAGGCGGAATTATCGGTGGCAATGCTTTTGATACTTTGTTTGCAGCAGTAGCCGATATCGCTTACCGCAATGGATCAATCTATCATGCCATCTCAAACCAGCAGATATTCTTTATTGCCCTTACAATCCTCATGACTGCTATTCTGCTGCTTGGCATGCTGCGACGGGAAAAACGGGGAATCGCGAATATCGGATTTGAGGGTTTTCTGATAATGGTGCTCTATTTCGGGGCTGTCACATACCTTCTGTTTTCCGG
>JAWOFF010000060.1:0-26042 GCA_046482325.1 Desulfosalsimonadaceae bacterium | reverse complement strand
GAGAAAAAAATCAGGGGACAGGTGGAGTGGTTTGATATCACCCACAAGCTTTTCTGCAGGTGTGCGGCCGTATTTGACGCTCCTTTGAGCGAAGTCCGGCAGAAGGTGGAAGACTGCGATGAGCAGACATTTGTGCAGTGGGCCTGTGAGTGCACCAGCATTGATCCCGCCGAAGTCTCCAGCCTGTTCTATGATATACAGAAGATACAGACCCAGATTGAACACCGCGAGCGCGAAATCAAAGCGGATACCCGAACGCTAAAGCGCATTATGAGCAGCATTGAGGATGGACGGGCCATGGCCAAGTCGGCCAAGAAGGAGTTGGTTCAGGCCAATCTGCGCCTGGTGGTCAGCATCGCCAAAAAGTATACCAACCGCGGCCTGCAGTTTCTGGATTTAATCCAGGAGGGCAACATAGGCCTGATGAAGGCCGTGGACAAGTTTGAGTACCGCAGGGGATACAAGTTCAGTACCTATGCAACCTGGTGGATCCGGCAGGCCATAACCCGTGCCATTGCTGATCAGGCAAGGACGATTCGCATTCCGGTGCACATGATCGAGACGATCAACAAGCTGATCCGCACCTCGCGTTATCTGGTCCAGGAGATGGGAAGGGAGCCCTCCCCGGAAGAGATTGCGGAAAAAATGGAGGTGCCGCTCGACAAGGTGCGCAAGGTTCTTAAAATCGCCCGTGAACCCATCTCCCTGGAGACTCCCATAGGCGAGGAGGACGACAGTCATCTGGGCGATTTTATCGAGGACAAATCCTTTATGCTGCCTTCGGAGGCTGCCGTCAGCCTGAATCTGGCCGAGCAGACCCGAAAGGTTCTGGCAACTCTCACTCCCAGAGAAGAAAAGGTGCTGCGGATGCGCTTTGGAATCGGTGAAAAGGCTGACCACACCCTCGAGGAGGTGGGCGGCGATTTTGCGGTGACGCGTGAGCGCATACGGCAGATTGAGGCCAAGGCTCTGCGTAAGCTGCGTCATCCCACCCGCAGCCGCAAGCTCAAGAACTTTATTGAAACCAGTTGATTGATGCAGCGGCGATGCCGGGATTCAGGCCTTGACAAAAGGGATAGAACGGGTTACCTAAAAATTTTTAAAGACATTGCTTGCGGGCCCATAGCTCAGTTGGCAGAGCCACCGGCTCATAACCGGTCGGTCCCTGGTTCGACCCCAGGTGGGCCCACTTTTTTCAGCATCCGTGCCGTACCGGATTCCGCGACCTGACAGAAAGCAATACAAAGATGAAAGTTCTCAAGTGTTTATATTTTTGCGTAAAGCCGTTTCCGGCCGGGGAAAAAGGCTTCTGGCCAGTAAAAAGGCCGGAGGCCTGCAGCACTCAGCCGGAGCCGGAAAAAGCATTATGAAAGCGTGGGGGACGGCCCCCACGCTTTTTTTATAGGTCGGGCAAATGACAGCCGTATCCGATATTATTGCGCATATGGAGTATCTGGCCCCCCGCCATCTGGCGGAAAGCTGGGACAATCCCGGCCTGCAGGTCGGAAGCCCCGAATGGCGGGTGGAAAAGGTCCTGGTTTCGCTGGATCCCACCCCGGAGGTTGTAGCAGATGCCTGCGAGCAGGGCGCGGATCTTTTGCTTACCCACCATCCGTTTCTGTTTCGGGCGGTCAAACAGATTGACTGCAGCACTCCGCTGGGCCGGATGATTGAGACGGCGATAAGCCATCATCTGGCCATATTCTCCGCCCACACCAATCTTGACTGGGTAAGCGGCGGTTTAAATGATGTCCTTTCCGAAAAAATCGGCCTTAAAAATGTTTCTGCTCTCCGGCCGCGGGCAGAGGAGGAAGCTGCAGACGGGCAGGGCCGGATCGGAACGCTGGATGAGCCCCCGGATCTTGCCGGGCTGGCCCGGACTGTGAAATCAGTTTTGGGGCTTGCAGCCCTGCGCGTGGTTGGAGATCTGAAAATGCCGGTGGAACGGGTAGCGGTCTGCACCGGCGGGGGATCGGGGCTGCTGGAGGCCTTTTTTTCGAGCTGTGCAGATGTTTTTGTGAGCGGTGACCTGCGCTATCATGAGGCCCGCGACGCCCAGCTCTATCAGCGGGGGTTGATTGATGCCGGCCATTTCGGCACCGAGCACCTGATGGTGGATCTGATCCGCAGGCGGCTTGCCTCCGGACTGGCTGACAGCGGCCATGAGGTCGATGTGCTTGCATCCGGCAAGGAGGCTGACCCCTTTGTCTGTTTTTGATTTTTCGTGCCTGGCGGTAAAGCGCCGGCTTTGTGACGGCCCGTTTTTCCATTCTGCTGCCGTATTGCAGGGGCCATGCGGCAGCGGGAACAGATGAGCCCCGGGAATGTGTTTAATGGACAATCAAGAATTAAAAGAGCAGATCGAATTACTGATAGACCTGCAGGAGAAGGAGAGGCGCATATCGCAGCTGCAATCCGAACTGGACAGGCTCCCGGCTCAGGAGGAACAGATGCAGGCCGGGCTGACAGAGATTGAAAAGCAGCTTGAAGAGCAGAAAAAAGCACTGGAATTCTTACGGAAAGCCTACCGCGCCCGCGAAGCTGATGTCCGGAACAATCAGTCCCGCATAGCCAAACGCGAGGCCCAGCTTCGCTCCGTAAAGACCAATCAGGAATACCGGGCCATGTTAAAGGAGATCGATGAAATTCGTGCAGGCAATTCAGCGATCGAGGATCAGATGCTGCAGTGCCTCGATGATATGGAGGCTGCGGAAAACGTCATCTCCAGGCTTAATACGCAATACAGACAGGAAAAAGAGCGGATCGCGGAAAAACGGGGCGAACTCGATGCATACGCCCGGGATTGCCGTTCGGAACAGGAGCGCCTGCGAGCGGCCTGCGAGGAGATCAAGCCGCATGTCAGCGCTTATATGTTCCAAAAGTATCGGTTTATCCAGGGTCATACAGGCGGAGGTGCTGTTGCCGGGGTAAAAGATGCGGTCTGCATGGGCTGCTATATGAATATTCCGCCGCAGCTTTACAATGAACTCCACCGCGGGGATGAATTGAAGTGCTGTCCCCATTGCCAACGCATCCTGTATGTATTATAATAAAAGAACGGTCGGCGGCGGCCGAACGATCGCTGGATGAATAATCCGGAGGAAAGTCCGAACACCAAAGGGCAGGGTGCTCCATAACGTGGAGTCACGGAAACGTGAAGGCTAGTGCCACAGAAACAGTACCGCCCTGCATCTTCCGGGATTCCGTCCCGGTTGGCGGAACGACGGGAGCTATGGGGTAAGGGTGCAACGGTGCGGTAAGAGCGCACCAGGTCCCCGGGCGACCGGGGATGCTCGGTAAACCCCACCCGGTGCAAGACCAAGTAGGGAAGCGTTACAGGGCGGCCCGTCCGAGCTTCCGGGTAGGTCGCAGGAGGCAGCGGGCAACCGCTGTCCTTAGATGAATGATCGTTGCCCGTTTCAGGGAGACCTGAGGCGGGATACAGAATTCGGCTTACAGGCTGCCGCCGGCCCTTTTTCCCTGGTGTTTTGCACAGGCCGGGCCCGGTTTTGCCGCCGCCAGCCCGGCAAATCAATACCGAAGGATTGGCACATGCTGCAGATAGAGGACCTTGTTGTTGAAATCAACGGGGAAACCATTCTGGACCGGATCAATATGGAGATCCCGGAAGGGGAGACCCATATTCTGTTCGGGCCCAACGGATCGGGAAAGACGTCTCTTATGATGGCCATAATGGGCTTTTCCGGATATACAATTACAAAAGGCCGCATTGTTTTTAAAGGCGAAGACATCACCCACATGCCGATTCATGAACGGGCACAGCTTGGCATAGGGGTCTCCTTTCAGCGGCCCCCTACCATTGCCGGTTTAAAGACAAGAGACCTGGTTACGCTGTGCGGGCACGGCAGAAACGTGGATGCGGAATCTTTGGCCAGGCAGGTGGATTTCTCCTCCTTTCTGGACCGGGACGTCAACCACAATCTCTCAGGCGGCGAGATCAAACGTTCGGAGCTTTTGCAGCTTATGGCCCAGCAGCCGGACCTGGTGCTTTTGGACGAGCCGGAATCCGGTGTGGATCTGGAAAACATAGTGCTCCTGGGCGATGTGGTCAACACCCTGCTGGAGCGGGGCATTAAGTGCCCCCGGGCCCGGCGGGAGCAATCGCACGTGAAAAAACGCACCAAATCAGCTTTGGTGATTACCCATACCGGTCATATCCTTGATTATATTACGGCCGATCAGGGCCAGGTTTTATACAATGGCCACCTGTGCTGCATGCGAAACGCCAGGGAGATATTGAAGTGGATACGGGAATACGGATATGAGGAGTGTATTCGATGTGCAGTAAACTGAGCGGGATGAAAGATTCCGGCTCCAATGAGCCGGAGCCTTCCGGGTATAAGCAGGGTTCCGCCTCTCATGACTATGTAAGTGACTTAAAGTTTGCCGACCCTGAGGACTCCCGGCGCTGGCTTCATGTGGGGGTGGATGTCTCCGGGGAGAACCGTTCTGCGACATACATTCAGCAGGATGCCTCCGTTATTCATTCCCGGACGGCAAACCAGGATGTGGAGATGCTATCCATTACCGAGGCCCTGCATAAGTACGACTGGCTCGGCGACTATATGTGGAATTATCTCGACCCGGAAAAGGACCAGTACGCCGCACATGCCAGCAGTATGCCGCACAACGGCTATTTTATCCGCTCCCGGCCGGGGGCGAAGATTGCCCGTCCGGTCCAGGCCTGTCTGTACATGTCGGAAGAGGACAGCACCCAGAATGTGCACAATGTTATTATTGCTGAAGCCGGATCCGAAATGCACGTGATTACCGGCTGTGCAACAGCCTCGCATGTCAGCTCAGGGCTGCACCTGGGGATTTCCGAGTTCTATGTTAAAAAAGGGGCGACTCTTCATTTTACCATGATTCATGACTGGGGCGAGCAGGTGAATGTGCGGCCGCGCAGTGCGGTATATGTTGAAGAAGGCGGCGTGATTGTCAACAATTTCATATCCCTGCGCCCTTTGGGCACACTTGAAATGAATCCCCTCGCCATCCTTGACGGAAAAGGGGCTGTGGCCCGCTTTAACAGCATACTGGCAGCAACCCGGGACACCTATCTGGATGTGGGCTCCCGGGTTGTGTTAAATCAGCCCCAAACCCGGGCGGAAGTAATATCGCGCGCCATATCTGCAGGCGGCACCATTATCGCCAGGGGCGAGATGATCGGCAAGGTGGCCGGGTGCAGGGGCCACCTGGAGTGCAAGGGTTTGATTTTAAGCGACGGACTCATGCACGCCATCCCCGAGCTGCAGGGTTATGTGCCGGGCGTTGATATGAGCCACGAGGCGGCCGTGGGAAAGATTGACCAGCGGGAAATTGAATACCTGATGGCCCGCGGTCTTGATGAAGACGAGGCCGTTTCCACAATCGTGCGCGGGTTCCTGAATGTCGATATCGAAGGCCTCCCTCAGGACCTGGCCGAAGAAATTGACAAAACCGTCACGGAAACCCAGAAAGACATGATGTAGGCGAGGCCATGGAAGCTCAGAAGCCGGAGAGCGGCTCATGTGATATTTCATTCGGAGAGAAGGTGCGCTTCTACTCCGCCGAATATCTGAAATCCTTCATGTATCTGGTCCAGTATGAATCTCCGCACAACATCTTCACGAAAACCTTTTTTTCCAAGCTTATTACCAGCTCGCACCTGCTTGAGGATTTTCTGGATTTTCACGGGGCGAAAAACAACTCCGACTGGTACTTTTACCGGGAGCTTGCCGCCGCAGTCCGCCACCTGAGCCTCGGCGGCTATTCCCAGCGCCATATCTCCAACCGTCTGGTGTTTTATGATATTGATTCCAAGGAGGAATTCCGCAAGCAGGGCGATTTTGTCCTGGAATTTATGACGAGCTCCCTGATGAAGCTGGCTCCGGTGATAATTGAGGAGGCGCACCGCCTTGAGATCCAGATGCCGGATATCGCCTACGGCCCGGAGGATTTTCCCGGGGTTACCACCGGTCAGGTGCTGGATTATGATTTCGAGGACGAGGAAAAGGACCTGCAGCAGCAGCACCTGGTCTGGGTTGCCAACGAATTTTTGTCCATAGCCGAAGACTTCGACTCCTACGAGTTCTATGACGTCTATAACAAGGATGAAATCAAAAACCTGGTGCCCAGCCGGGTCAACGAGGTGGAAATCCGCCGCTTTGAAATGCTGGTGCACAACCTTCAGTCCTCCTTCGACACCTACGTGATCCACGGGGGATATCGTTACGGCAACCGCCGCCTGAAACAGCTCAGGGCTTATTTTTCCGTGATTTTTCACCTGCTGCAGATCATGGGCAGGCTCCTGCATTTCTATGAGCGGCATTTGATCGAGGTGGGATACAAGCAGAGCTACAAGAATGCCCGGGAAAGACTCGGCGAACTTGTGGACCCGGATATTCTGCTAGACTGCACCATCAATTACGGCCTGTATTATGTCAACCACTATTTCTCCTCCGGCAGGGAGGCGGCCCGCCAGATCCTGAAGGAAAACGTGGAGCGTAGTTCCATTACCGTCAATATTCCGCAGGATCTGGGTTTTCACGCCAGGCCCAGCCTGCTGGTTGCCAAGATAGTGCAAAATTACGGCGGAGAAGTCGAGCTGGTGGTAAACAACGACCGCTTTGACGCCAGCAGCGTCCTTGACATCCAGTGGGCCGGGGGCAAGATCCAGAAGGAAAACATCAAGCAGGTGGTCTTTGAGGGCGACGCCCGGGCACTAAAGGACATTGAAGTGCTGGCAGGCGTCAATTACGGCGAAGACCGGATGGGCAAAGGCATTCCCCTTCCCAAAAGCCTGCAGTATCTCAGATAGCCGCAGTCGGATGAAAAGGGCGTTTGGCATTATCGTAGCCGGAGGCGAGGGTCTGCGCATGAACGCAGGGGGCCGCAAGCAGTACCTCATGCTCTCCGGTCTTCCCATACTGACCCGAACCACCCGGGCTTTTGCCGCTTCCGCCGATATCGCCGGGATTATTCTCGTTGTGCCGGAGGCGGATTTTGCCTACTGCCGGCGCTCTGTTCTCGCCTTCCTTGTCACCGATAAGCCCGTTCACCTGGTCGCCGCCGGCCCGCACCGCCAGGCTTCTGTCTTCAACGGTCTTTCCGCCGTTTGCGATCCTGAAGCGACCGTTGTGATCCACGACGGAGTTCGCCCCTTTGTTTCTGCCGGGCATATCCGGCAGTGCATTGAGCTGGCCGAAAAAGAAGGGGCCTGCTCTCTTGGCGTGCCGGTCTCAGATACTGTAAAGCAGGTTTCAGCATCCGGCAGGGTGGAGCATACCCTGGATCGAAGGACACTGTGGCTGGCTCAGACACCTCAGGCATTTGATCTGGCAAAGATACGCGGAGCGCATGCAGAGGCGCAAAAAAGCGGCTTCCGCAGCACTGACGATGCTTCCCTGATCGAACACTGCGGGGGCTCGGTGCATATGATTGCCGGCAGCCCATGGAATTTGAAAATCACTACCCCTGCAGATCTGCAGCTTGCGGAATTGATCTTGCAATGCGGTCTTTTCCGTGATTAGGTTGGGATAATAGGGGTGTTATGTCAGTATACCGGTCTGTAACGGCCAATTGGAAGGAGGAAGTATGCAGGACGCAATGAAATTGATCAAGGAAAGACGCAGCATTAGAAACTATGAGGATACGGACGTTTCCGAAGATGTGCTCCGCAATATCCTGGAATCGGTCCAGTGGGCACCCTCCTGGGCAAACACCCAGTGCTGGGAGGTAATTGTGATCAGGGACGCCGGGGTAAAGGAGAAGGTGCATGAAGCGGTTCCGGGCTCAAACCCGGCATCCAAGTCCATCACCAGAGCCCCGGTCCTTTTGGCACTTTGCGCCAAACTGGGGACCTCCGGCTTTTACAAAGAGCAGGCTGCCACCAAATTCGGTGACTGGTTTATGTTTGATCTCGGCGTTGCCTCGCAGAATATCTGCCTGGCCGCGCATTCCTTCGGGCTTGGTTCCATCATAATCGGCCTTTTTGACCATGACAAGGCAAAGGCCGCATTAAACGTTCCCGAGGGCTATGAACTGGTAGCCCTGATTCCCCTGGGCTATCCCTCCAAGGTGCCATCGGTGCCAAAGCGCAAATCCCTGGAGGAATTTACCCATACCGATACATTTTAGATCTCCCCTTCTGCCGTGACACATGAAGAGCACGGATCGCGGTCCTCCGGTTTTTACCGGCCGGAGGAAGCGCTTTTTGCTTTTTGAGGGGTAAGTGTTTTATAAATGTCTGTGGCAAGACGGTTGGATATTTTCGACATTGCCTTGCCGGCAGCCCTGACATAAGCCGCTGGGGTTTTTTCCGGGCAGGGCTGCCGGCTCTTGTAGTTTTTTTGAAAGCAGATTTGCTCGGCAGTGCCTTTTTTTTCCAGGTCGATCAGGGTCACTGCAATGGCTGCCACAGCAGTCCACTGTTTTTCCCGGTCTGACTCATAAAACGCCTCAATATTGCCCACCAGCCGGTGGGTAGCCCTTTCTCCGCCGTTTAAAAAAACTGCCCGCGCAATACCTGCCCGGCGCAGATCCCTTGCCAGCAGTTGCGGTACCATTCTATCCGGCGGGGCTATCCACTTGTGATAGATGTAGCGGGATGTGGAGCTGGAACTGTCCCGGTAGACGATGCCCTGCCTGCTGTAGAGGTAAGTGGGCTGAAAGGAATCCACCCGGAGGACGATGGGAAGGGGCGGGGCAAAGGCGGCAGCCGGGGGCGGATAATCCAGGTGGTAATGAACCGTTGGAGGCGGGCTGTTTTTCCTCAGGCCGCATCCCGCACTGAGCAGCAGGGCCGCGGCGATACACGCATATACAAGACCGGTTGCACGCTTTTGGGCCATGATCACTGTCCTTTCTGCTCAACTGCTTTGGCAGGCGGCTGCGGTTGACTGAAGAAAAGCCTGGATGGCTGGTTGGCCAGATCTTCAATCAGCCGGTTTAAGTTGATGCTCACCGATTCCAGATGCTGGAGGGAATTGTGGATCTGCTGCTGCATCTGCTCCATCTGGCGGTTGGTATTATTGACGAGATCACAGCCGGAATCAATCAGTTGGTTTGCATTGTCCACGGCATCCCGGAATTTTTTCATAGATTCGCTCATCTCCCGGCTTTTTTCGGAAAGCGAGCGGGTTGCGGAATCAACAGAACTGTCCGTTTTGGCAATGAGCTGATTGATATCACGGCTTGCCTGTCGTATGTTTTTGCGGATCGGCCGCCATTTTTCCGGAGCCATTAATTCTTCAGCGGCTGTGAGGCTGCCCTGTATTCGTTTCGATATCTGCCCGACCCGGGCATCCGCAAGCGTTTTGTTGATATTGTCCAGGGTACCGGACACATTGTCGGCAATACGTTTAAAGTCCACCTTCCGGATCTCGTCAATAATATCGTAGAGATCCGTAAAGAGCTGCTTCATTTCCGAGGGCCTGGTGGCGATGACCGGATGTTTGGGTTCAAAATTGAGTTCCGGCGGCTGGATGCTTTCGCCTTCCGGAATCCGCTCCATCTCCACGAACATGATCCCGGTAATGCCCACGGATTTGATCCGGGCATATATCTCGGAAGGGTTTTGCAGCGGTTCGCGAAGATCCAGGGTTATCTGAATGAGCCTGCCGTCCGGCGCCACCCGGATACTGTTCACCCGGCCAATGTCCACTCCCCGGTATTTGACAGAGGAGTCCTTTTTCAGGCCCTGCACTGATTCATCAAAAAAGGCGGTGTATTTTCGTCCCTCATGAAAATGCTGCATCAGGCCGAGCCATATAATAAAAAGCACCACCACGGCCATTCCCGCAACAACAAAAAGGCCTACTGAAAATTGTGTTTTTACTGAGGGCATCTATTCGCTCCGGGAGGTTGAAATAACTGCAGTTTGTTGTTTCTCCGCAATTCGTAGCCGGCTCGGTTGCCGCTTGTCTGTTCTCGCTTGTCAGTTATCTGTTCTTGGTTATCGGTTGCTGTTTAGCCGCCGGCGGATCCGCTTTTCCCCCTTGCGTTGAAAAAATGCCGCACCGCCGGTCGCGGGCTGTGATTTTGCAGGTCCAGGGGGGCGCCCTCGGCTATAATATGCCGTGATGCCTTCTCAAGCAGGATAAGCCGCTGGCCCAGGTTGAAAATGCTTTCCAGTGAATGGGTTACAATAATCATGGTTGTGCCCATGGACTCATTGATATTCTGGATCAGATCGTCGATTTCCGCAGCAGTGATCGGATCCAGGCCGGCAGATGGCTCGTCCAGGAAAAGAATGGCCGGGTTCAGCGCAAGCGCCCGGGCTAAGCCGGCGCGTTTTTTCATGCCGCCGCTGATCTCCGAGGGGAGATGGTCTTCATAACACTCCAGCCCGACCAGCGATAGCTTCATGCGCACCATGTCGGCAACTGCGTTTTTGGGCAGCCGTGTGAATTCAAGTATGGGAAGGGCAACGTTTTCTCCTATGGTCATAGATCCCAACAGTGCGCTGCTCTGAAAGAGCACGCCGATGTTTCTCAGAACCTGCTTGAGCTGCGCATCCTGGCATTGAGTGATGTCGGTGTCATCAATGAGCACCAGCCCTTTTTCCGGATTTTCCAGCCCCAGAATATGGCGCATGAGGGTGCTTTTGCCGCTTCCCGAGCCGCCCGCAATCATAAAGCGTTCCCCTGTATGCACTGAGAAGCTGATATCATCGAGCACCAGTTCCCCGCCGTAGCGGACCGTGAGATTTTTCACTTCAACTATAGTGGCTCTGCCTTCCATGGATTTATCCCATATAACTGCGGATTACGGCAAATATCGAATCGGTCAGGATGATGAAAAAAATGCTGGCTACCACCGCCGAGGTCGCGGCCCGGCCAACCGCCGCGGCGCCGCCCTGCGCCTGAAACCCCTTCAGGCAGCCAATCCCTGAAACCAGCAGGGCAAAAATAAAGGATTTCATAAGCCCCCATCCAAGTTCAAACAGCGTGAGGGCCTCAATGGTCTGGCTGATATAGGCGCTTGCTGTTAAATCCAGCATGGCAATTCCGATCAGAAGTCCTCCTGCTATACCGAAGAAATTGGCAAACACCGTGAGAAGCGGAATGGTGATAAAGGAGGCGATCATACGGGGGATGACAAGAAAGAGCGTGGGATCGAAGCCCATTACATACAGGGCGTCTACTTCCTCCGAGATTTTCATGGTGGCAATCTCAGCGGCAAATGCAGAGCCTGTTCTGCCGGAGGCCACGATCGCCGTCATAATGGGTCCCAGTTCCGATACCATGGCCATAGCCACGAGCGATGCCACGTAAATGTGTGCCCCGAACTGTTTGAGCTGCAGGGAGGACATGAACGCGATGATCAGGCCGAGCAGAAAGCTGATCAGGGCAATCACCGGCAGAGCATCCACACCGGTGGATTTCATGTGGGTGATCATGTCGTTTGCCCTCAGACGGCGGGGATGCTTTAGGGTTTCGGCAACAGCAAGTGCAATGCCGCCGAGAAAAGCAATTATGAACTTTACCGAAGAAAAAGCGGCAATAGTGTCTGAGCCGATCTCCACGATAAAGTTGCCTCTTCTGCTGCCCGGCATAATCGAACAGCGCTGCTCAAAATCAAAATTGACCAGTGAGAGGTTTTTTGTGTAGGAGTCAAAAGGATTGATGATGTAAAATTGTGAATCCGGAATTTGCAGCTTATGTTTGATTTCAAACAGGATCAGGGCGCCGTAGTCGTCCAGCGTGGCAACCCCGCTCAAATCGAAATAAAGCGGCTGCGCCTTTGTCCGCAGTTCCGGCACCAGTCGTTCCAGACTCTCTGCAGCCGTCTCGATGGATAGATTGCCCTGCAGCCGGATGGTATGGCCGCCATCGGCGTTCTGCGTGACGGTATATCCCCAGTTCGCTGTGTGCTTCATTTATCCGGCTGCCGGCAGATTGCAGGTAGCATACAAATCCTTGTAACTTTGACAGACTTTCAATAAAGGTGTATTCGTAACAAGTCGTTCCGGGATGGCCAAGGCAAATAATAGGTTTTTCTATCACATCCGGCCGCCAAATGAAACCCGATATTGAACGAATGCGCCTATGAAGATTGCAAAGCACAAATCCTTCGGCCCTGTGCAGGCCTGGGAACTGGGATGGTCTCCTGTCGGGCGTCCGTTGATGACCGTTCATATCTATATCGTGGGCGGCGTAATGATTGATACCGGCCTGCGCCACATGCGGAAGGAGGTCCTGCGCATCGCGCGGGAACATGAGGTGGAAGCGGTTTTGTTGACCCACTATCACGAGGATCATGCCGCTAACGCAGCAGCCCTGTCCCGGCATTGCCACATTCCGGTGTATGCACAGCCCCGCACATGCCGGAAAATGCAGAAGCCGGGACGGATATTTCCCTACCAGCATTTGATCTGGGGCGCCTCCGATCCCCTGGAGGCTTTTGTGCTCCCTGACTGCTTTATAAAAGACGGCTTCCGGCTGCAGCCGATCTCTGCCCCCGGCCACAGCAAGGACCATACGGTTTTTTGGGAGCCGCACCAGGGCTGGCTTTTCTCCGGGGATCTCTACCTTTCCGACCGGATCAAGTATTTCCGCGCTGATGAGAATATCGCCTGTCAGATCCGCTCTTTGCGCAAAATTCTCCGGTACGGCTTTGACTCCCTGTTTTGCGCCCACCATCCGGTAGCTACAAACGGCCACCGGCGCCTGCGCGCAAAGCTGTGTTACCTGGAGGACTTCTATGGCAAAGTTTCGGAGCTTGCGGACATGGGCTTTGATGCGAAGACAATTATGAAGCGGCTTCAACTCAAGGAGTCGCGGTTTATCCAATGCCTGTGCTTCGGCAATGTCAGTATGAAGAATATGGTGCAATCGGTGATCGACACCCGTGCGGATAACCCGGACCTGCTGCGGGCTTAGGCGGTTCAGGGGGTGCGCTTCCGGTTTTTCTGAAATTTCTGAAGCTGTTTCCGGTAATGGGAGGCATTTTCCCCCGCCCGGGCGATGGCCTCTTTCTCGGTTTCCACCGCCTTCTGATATTCGCCGTTGACAAAGTAGCATTGCGCCAGCGTATCCAGCACATGGGGCTGCGGATTTATGCGGGCTGCTCTTTTGGCCAGGTCCAGTGCTTTTTCAGGCTGGAAAATATTTTTTTCCCGGGTCGTTGCATACAGCCAGGCCAGGTTGTTTAATGCCCGGGCGTTGTCCGGCTCGTTGGCTATCGCTTTATTATAGGCGGCGGCTGCCCGGCTGTACTCTTTTTCACTGTAGTGCAGATCCCCCAGAAACACGTGCAGATCTGCATTCTGCGGCTGCTGCTCCAGGCGCTTTTCCACCAGCGATTGCAGGAGGCTGGAGTTGATCTGCCCGCCTGCCGTTCCGAAGTTGATCTGAAGTCCCGCCCAGGTGAACAGGGCAAGAAGCAGCAGGTAAACCGCTATGCTTTTTCTGACTTTGCTGTTGTGTCTGTGTATCCGGGAGGGGTCCTGTTCGCAACTGCGCAGGCAGTCGATACGTTCCTGAATGCTGAAATGGTGCCAGTTGGGCCGTTCAGGAGGCTCTCCGCTGGCAGCGGCGATTTTTTCAAATGTCGATATCAGAGGTGTTGCGTCTTTTATTACCGTATAGGCGTAGAGGTCAGCCTGGCGTTCGAAGTTACGCATGAAATAGCCGAATCCGTAACGGAAATAAAGCAAAAAGATCAGAATCATCAAAATGCTGAAGCTGATGGAAGCGGTGGTGGCGAATGCTCCGCTGTTCTGCCCTAAAATTCCGTAGGCGGCCTGGGCGTAAATTATTCCGTAGGCAATAAAATCCAGTGAAGCGAATGCAAAAATCAGGTAACCGGCAAAGAAGAGCAGGTAGAACAGAAGGTGTTTTTTTTTGATATGCCCGATTTCATGGGCAATAACCGCATCTATCTCATGGGGCTCCAGGTGTCGCAGAAGGGCGGGGGTTACAAGAATATATCGGAAGCGCCGGACGAGACCCATCACGCCGGCCGTAATCATGCGGCCGCCGAAAAGCGGCCAGATCATGATATCCTTATAAGCCATGTTCGTGCGGCGGCACAGAGCCTCAATGCGCATTCGGATATTTCCTGCTCCAAGGGGGCGGCAGCGCCAGAATTTCTGAATCAGCCCCGGTCCTGCAATGGCGATAAGGATTAGAAAAACAAGAAAATAGACGATCTGGCCTTCGGTGGAAAACAGCAGGCGCTTGGGCAGTTCAAATGGCAAAAGCTGAAGAATATCGGCGGAAATGGACAGAATAAACCAGGGCAGCAGAACGGGAAGGGAAAAGGTGAGATTGGACAGGATATGTTCCCTGGCGGAGATTCCGGTCTGGTACAGCCGGGCATGGGCCCTGTGGGAAAAACCCCATACAAGGCACAAATAGATAATAAAAATGCCGAGGAAACACAGGGCTTCGAACGTGGGCACCATGCGGAACACCGCCGCCTTTTTCAGCCACAAGCCGAGATTTAAAACATAGACGTCAATGGCGTAAATAAAGAGCGCCATTATCGAATAGCGGTTGACAGCCGCGTTGAACCGATATTCCAGCCGATGATAATCCTCCACGCCTATGCGCGCCTCGATGCCGCGGAACACGGTGCGTACGCCTGCGGCAAAGATAAGGGCCAGGCCAAAGAAGGACAGGAATACAATTGCCGGATGGAGACGGGGCTCTGATGAGGGCTGGTAGGTGGTGTAGATGAGCAGTGCGATGATAAAGTAGAGAAAATTGCCAAACATCAGGATTCATCCGGTTCCGGCTTGTAGAATCTTTCCTTTTCGCTGTAGATGCAGCCGCAGTACTGCTGCCGGTAAAGGCCCAGCTCCCGGGATTTTTCGATTCCATACTGCCATCCCTTCCGGAAATCGGCGTAATAGAAGGGCGGGCCGATCTGTTTGCCCGTAGATTCCCCGATGGAGCTGATCAGTTCATGATTCTGGTGCTTGCTGTATAAAAGTGTGGATGTAAAGCGGTCAAACCTGCCCCTTCTGGCAATGTAGGCGCTGGCCCTGAGGCGTTCATAATAGCAGATCCGGCATCTTTTGCTCTCCCGGAAGACCATGTTCCGGAGAAAGCCTTCCATGTCATAGCCTTTCTGGTAGATCATACGCAGATTGCTCTTTTCCGCATATTCCCGCACAGCCTCTTCGCGTTTCATGCATTCGGTATAGGGGTGTATGTTATGGCGGTAGAAAAAGCCCATCACTTCGAAGCCCTCTTCCCGCAGCAGTTCCACGGGATATATCGCGCAGGGGGCGCAGCATATGTGCAGAAGGATTTTCACTGGCGTTTCCCGAATATTGCGGTGCCGACCCGGACCAGGGTAGCCCCTTCCAGGATAGCGGCTTCGAAATCCCCGCTCATTCCCATGGAAAGCTCCTCCATGCTGACGCCGGGTATGGATTCGGCTGCTATCCTGTCTCTCAGGCCGGCAAGCTGCCGGAAATACGGCCGCACTGTTTCCGGGGCGTCAAAATAGGGGGGCATCGTCATAAGTCCTTTAACAGCAATGTTTTCGAGCTGACTTATCGAACGGATAAGCGGCAGCGCCTCTTCCGGCCGGATCCCCGCCTTTGACGCCTCTCCCCCTGTGTTTACCTCGATCAGGACGTTCTGCACCCTGGATTTTTTTGCAGCCTGCCTGTCGATTTCCTTTGCAAGCTTCAGGCTGTCAACTGTATGGATGAGATCGAACCAGCGCACTGCATATTTGGCCTTATTGCTCTGCAGGTGACCAATGAAATGCCAGGATACGGCAATGTCTGCAAGCTGCTCAATCTTATCCCGGGCTTCCTGAATGTAGTTTTCCCCCAAAATGGCAACGCCCGCCTCCACGGCCGGCGGGATGCGCTCTGCGGGAATTGTCTTGGTCACCCCCACCAGGCGCACGGATTCGGGCTCTCTTCCGCAGGCTTCGGCAGCCCGGCGGATTCTGTTTTGTATGTCTGCGACCGCTTCTTTCATGCTGTATCTTCCATTGGTGCTGTTTGCCATTGTCTATTTCCGGGGACCGGTATGATAACCCCATGGCGGAGCAGATGCTCCATTACCTCACAAAGCGGAAGTCCCACGACATTGGTGTAAGAGCCGTTTATTGCCCGTATCATAAAGGAGCCCAGTCCCTGGATTGCGTATCCTCCGGCCTTGTCATAAGGCTCGCTTGTTTTACTATACCATGCAATCTCCTCGGGCGCCAGAGTCTTGAAAGTCACTGCTGTCTCAACAACATCGGCATGCAGATGGCCCCGCTTCCGGCATATAAGGCTGTAGCCGGTATATACCCTGTGGGTCCGGCCGCTAAGCTCTTTCATCATGGCCCTGGCCGCCTGCTCCGAGCCCGGCTTCTCCATTATCCGGCCGCCTGCCCATACAATGGAGTCCGCTCCCAGCACCCATCTGTCCGGATGCCTGTCTGCAACCTCGCCTGCTTTGGCCCGGGCAAGGGTCTTTACATAACGGCTCGGCTCGCCTGTTGTAAAATCCGATTCCTGTACCAGGCTGGGGCATACCTGGATAGGGATGCCGGCGTTTTCCAGAAGAAATCGCCGGCGCGGCGATTTGGATGCCAGAATAATTCCGGAATGGTTTTGTTCCTCGTTCATGGCGCAGCTTTATCAAAACCCGAAGGCTTTGACAAGCAGGAGGCTCCTCTTAAATCAGGTAGTGGCCGGGGCGGCCGAATGCGGCTCTTTATCCGTCAGCAAACATTTCCTCCAGCTTCTTCCGGCTTATTCCCAGATATTCCCTGTCTTTTGAGAAGACCTCCAGGGTAATCGTTTCGTCGTATCCAATCTCCTTTAACGCCTTCACTACCCCGACAAAATCAATTGTCCCTGCGCCGATGGGAAGATGGTCATCATCGCGGCCCCGGTTGTCACTGGCATGGACGTGGGCGATGCGATCAGGAAAGCGTCTGATGAAAGCCAGGATTCGTTCAGTCCCCCCGTCGATGTGGGCATGGCCCGTATCCAGGGTCACCCTGGCATTGGAGAAACGGTTTAGCACCGGGTCAAAATCTTCGGGCCGAACCAGGGAAAAAGAACGGGGGAATAAGTTTTCTACACAGACTCTCAGGTTCAGTCTTTCGGCCTCGTTCAGCAGTCGGTTCATTGAGTCCATGGCGTGCTTTTGGGACAGATCGGGCAGCATGGCTCCCAACCCCCTGATAAAACTCGGATGAAGCACTGCTTTGAGCGCTCCGAGCTCGGCCGCCAGGCGCATGGATTGGAGGGTCTCCTGAATGGAGGCTTCACGGATCGTGTCGGTGAGATCCGCCGTGGAAACAAAGGTCGGCAAATGGCAGACCAGATCCATCCCGAAACGATCCAGCGCGTGGCGAAACTCCGCCTGTTGCGCCTTAATGACCGAATGGTGCGCATACGGCGCATCCATGGTCACCTCTATATAATCGAAGTCGAGTTTGCCAAGCGCTTCTACCTCCTGCATAAGCGAACTCAAAGGAGAGTTCATGACACCATAGCGCATAGGTTACAACCTCCTGTCTGGCAAGATTTTCAAACCCTCCGGGATTCTCAATTTAGGTTCAATGAAAACGTGTCATAGTTTTGAGCATATGTCAATATACGGGGGCATATATTGGCAGACACCTGCCGGCCGGGCCCGAAAAAGCTCAAACACCTTAAAATAATTCAGAAATAAGCAGGTTTAAAAATTTGAAACGCTCAGTTTAGGTGTAATTTTGGAAGGCTTTCGGGTAACGGCGGCGTGGCGAGATATTGTTGACCAGCGGGAACGAGCACGTACCAGAAGCCCGGGGCATGGATTGTTCGGCACTCCCGGATCATCCCGCCGGAAGCGCCGAACAATTTCGATTTTTGTTTCAAAAAATTATTTCCCGGTCATCATGGCGGCAATGTCGTCTTCCACCGTGCCGATCGGCTTGATATCGAATTTGTCCACCAGTACCTGGACCACGTTGGGGGAGAGAAACGCCGGCAGCGTGGGGCCCAGCCGGATGCCCTGAACCCCCAGGCTGAGAAGTGCCAGAAGAACGGCCACGGCCTTTTGCTCATACCAGGCAATATCATAGGAGATGGGCAGTTCATTGATATTGTCCAATCCGAACGCCTCCTTTAGTTTCAGGGCGATCCCGGCAAGAGAGTAACAGTCGTTGCACTGTCCTGAGTCCAGTATCCGGGGAATGCCGCCGATATCGCCCAGGTCCAGCTTGTTGTAGCGGTACTTGGCGCATCCGGCCGTAAGGATGACCGTGTCCTTGGGCAGATTTTGCGCGACTTCGGTAAAATAGCTGCGGGATTTCTGGCGGCCGTCGCAGCCGGCCATGACTATAAAGCGCTTGATCGCCCCGGATTTGACCGCCTCAACCACCTTGTCCGCCAGGGCCAGCACCTGGTTATGGGCAAACCCGCCCATAATTTTGCCGGATTCGATCTGCTCCGGCGGCTGGCATTTTTTGGCCATTTCAATGACCGGCGAGAAATTTTTTACCCCGCCCGCCGGCCTGTCCGCGATGTGCCGGGCCGCAGGGTAGTTCACAACCCCTGTGGTAAACAGCCGGTCCAGGTAGGAGTTGTCCTTTTTGATGGGAATCAGGCAGTTGGTGGTCAATACAAGCGGGCCGTTAAAGGATTCAAATTCCTTGTTCTGATGCCACCATGAGCTGCCGTAGTTTCCCACAAAATGGTCATATTTCTTGAATGCCGGATAGCAGTTGGCCGGCAGCATCTCCCCGTGGGTGTAGACATCAACCCCGGTGCCCTCGGTCTGCTTGAGCAGCTCCTCCATATCCTTTAAATCATGGCCGCTGATAAGGATGCCGGGATTATTCCGCACCCCGATGTTGATCTCAGTGATTTCCGGGTTTCCATAGGCTCCGGTATTGGCCGCATCCAGCAGGGCCATGGTATTTACGGCCGTATCCCCCGCCTTCATGACCATGGCGATCATGTCATCGGTTGACAGTTCCTTTGTGGTTGACGCCAGGGCCTCCATGACAAATCCGTAGATATCCTCCTTTTCATGCCCCAGGATTGCTGCATGATCGGCGTAAGCGGCAATCCCCTTGGTTCCGATAACAAGGAGTTCTCTCAGGGACCGCGCATCCTCGTTTTCGGTTGCCGTGATGCGGACCTCGTCGGACAAGGCCTTGGACAGGATCTCGTCCCGGTCTGTTGAGTACCAGGTGGCGCAATCCGGAAGCGCACCGGATACGGCGGATCCGAGCTTTTCTTTTACAGTTTCGCGCATCTTGAGCGCTTCGATAATCCGGTCGATGATCGCGTCATCAGACCATGCCACGTTGGTAATGGTTGTAAAAAGGGCCTTGCAGATAAAGTTGCCTGCGTCTTTATCCACGGTTCCCTGCTCCATGAGCTTTTCTCCGTATACGGAAATGCCTTTGCACACATAGATGAGCAGGTCCTGCAGATCCGCGGTATTTTCCGGCTTGCCGCACACGCCCTTGACTGTACATCCCTGGTTTTTGGCGGTTTCCTGACATTGAAAACAAAACATGAGCTCTCTCCTTTGCCTCTTTTGTGTTTGTTTAAATTTTGAATCCGAATCAAAGACGATTACACCCATACGACAGTATTTACGGATGCGTGTAAAAGACTGGATAAACAATGCCATGAAATCCCTGTCGGCGCATTGACTTAAGTCAATAGAGACTCAATCTGATGCAGAAAATATTTTTACGAGAGTATTAATCTTGGCTGGCTTTAAAAATGTTTGCTTGGAAAGGCCTGATTCTGCTGGTGCCTGGGACGAGAATCGAACTCGTACGGGGTCTATGCCCCAAGGGATTTTAAGTCCCTTGCGTCTACCAATTCCGCCACCCAGGCACGTGCTTCAAAACCGCTTGTTTAGTGGGCTTTTTGGAGTTCCAAAAAAAATGCTTCCGGGCTCTGTTTTGTCCATATGGCCCCTGTTTTTCATGGTCATCTGCTTACCAAAAAATCATGGGTAAGGCAAGGGTCAAAGCCCTCTGAGCACAAAAACAAAAAAGCACCCCTGATAATATCGAGGATAGCCTGCGCTCTGCGAAAAGCAGAAGCTATGTGTCACGGATCGGCAGAGGAGGAGCTTCTCCGGGGCAAGGAATTTCGGGCTTGAGAAGCTGCTGTATCAGTATTTCCTATATTGTTTGCACTTTGACAGCTGCTTTTTTTGCGGGAGGGTGCCAGGGCCTCTTGCTGTTCTTATTGCTCCAGATATTTGTCCGCAACATGGATGAAAAAATCCGGGTCATCCTCGTGAAACTCCTCCTGGAAATCCCCAAAGGTCTCTATACGCTGAAATCCGGCTTCGAACATAAGGCTGCGCACATAATCCTTGCGGATCGGGCACATGTTCAGGTAGTACTTGCAGCCGTCGGAGAATGAGTAAGCGAACCTGGCCAGCCCATCATCCAGATATTCGGGTTCCACCCCGACGTTCTGACCACAGTAGTAGTATTTGTGCTTGGATTTGAAACCCTTGTCCAGCATGTAATCGTAGTTGCGCTGATCCAGAATCAGGGTTCCGTCGTGGTTCGTTATGGAGTAGAATTCAGCCAGGACCTTGCGCCTGTCATTTTCGTGAAACAGATGGGTGAAGGAATTGCCCAGACAGATGACCGCATCGTATGTGCCTAACACATCCCTGGTCAAAAAGCGCCAATCCGCTTTGATCGTCTTGAGCAGGAATCCGTGGTCCTTTGCGTTCTGGAAAGCCTTATCCAGCATGTTCGCACTTCCGTCGACGCTGGTCACGTCAAATCCCGCCTGGAGCAGCCGTACTGAGTGAAAGCCGGTGCCGGTAGCGACATCCAGGATCCTCTCCTTGCCGCGCTTTTTCAGGCTCTGTATGAAGAAGTCCCCTTCGCTTTTGGCCCTTCTTTGCCAGTCGATGAGCTCGTCCCATTTTTCTGCAAAATCCTGCGCATACTCCAGGGAGTAATGGTCAGAGTCCCTGACCTCCACGGGATTCCTGCCAAAAGTTTGTTTTTGTACAAAATTCATAGTAATCCTCCTTACAGAAAGATCTCCTGCCGGAACCAGATCCGGCAGCCCGTTCTGTGCCGGGGCTTATATTTTTATTTTCTATAGACCATGGCCACGGGGGCCTCCCACAATCAAACGTGATCAAAATTAATCCGCGATGCAGAATAGATAAAGAGGACTGTAGAACTACAGAATTAGAGAGCTAGGAGAATAGAGGAATAGGAACTTGCTGTTTATGCTAAACTATATAGACTATATAAAAATTAGGATAGCAAAATGCAACCTGGGTGTAAAGCTTTAATTATGCTTTACCTCCTTTCTTTGTTCTGGAAGCAGGTCGTTCGGCATACAGGCCGGCGATGTGTGCACGGGCTTTGAAATGGGCGGCCAGCTCCGTTTTCGGCTTAAGAGGGCTGCACCCGTCTTACACGGGATTCCCTTTTATGCCCTTTCGGGCGCCTTGCTGAAATATATCGTAGAGACGATATGGGGCGGATGCGGTTCTGTCAAGATCGTTTGCTGCTCCTGCCGGGGGGACTCTTGCACCGGCAGCCATTGGCAATAAAATCCTTGACGTTCTGCCAATAAAACATTATATTTCGATTTAACGATATAGAGGGGTGCTCAAGTGAAGCAGTTTATTAAAATTATGAAGGCCCTGTCTGACCCCAGCCGGGTCAAGATTCTTAAAATGCTGCAGCGCCGGATGATGTGCGTGTGCGAAATCCAGGAAGCTTTGGGTATCGCCCAGTCAACGGCGAGCAATCACCTGAAAATATTGGAAGAGGCCGGTCTGACCACCTTCCGGAAAGACGGCCTGTGGGTGAATTACCGGCTGGCAGACGGCCGTGACAGCCCTTATGCCCGAACGCTTCTGGCCCATTTGAATGAGTGGCTGGAAGATGATCCGGATGTTTCCCAATTGATCCAGCGGATACCGGAAATCCGGCGGGAGAACATCTGCCGGAAATAAAAATTTTTTTAGCCCAAATTATATCGTTATATAGAAATTTACTGATTTATAAACTCGCGCAATGAAAGTGCTTTTTTGATGACTGAGAGAAAAAAATTCATCTATCTCGTAATAATTTTCCTTTTCGCCTATATCGTGCCCTTTACCCATCCGCGGGTGAAGCTCGCGATTATGGAGGCATTCCTGATGCTCCGGGAATACGCCCGGGAGCATGTGATACTGTGCCTCGTGCCGGCCTTTTTCATTGCCGGCGGCATTGCGGTCTTTATCTCGCAGGCCGCGGTGGTCAAGTATTTCGGGGCGGAGGCCAAAAAAATCCTGTCCTACGGCGTGGCCTCGGTATCGGGCACGATTCTGGCAGTATGCTCGTGTACGGTGCTGCCGCTTTTTGCCAGCATCTACCAGCGCGGCGCCGGCATCGGGCCAGCCCTTGCCTTTCTGTATTCGGGGCCGGCCATCAACGTGCTGGCCATCATATTAACCGCCCGGGTGCTGGGAGTGGAAATGGGCCTGGCCCGGGCCATCGGTGCCATTATTTTCGCCATTGTCATCGGGCTTTCCATGGCCGGTATCTACCGTAAGGAAGATCAGCACCGGCAGGCGGGCGCCATGCAGATGCCGGATGCGGAAATGCCCCGCCGGCTGTGGCAGGATCTGATCTTTTTCGGCCTGATGGTGATTTTCCTGGTATTCGCCAACTGGGGCAAACCGGCCTCGGACCAGGGCTTCTGGGCAACCATCTATGCCATCCGCTGGTATATTGCGGGCCTGTCTTTGGTCTTGCTGGTTCCGGTGCTGTGGCGATGGTTTCAAAAAGACGAGCTCAAGGAATGGGTGGGCGAAACCTACAATTACACCCTGATGATCATGCCCCTGTTGTTTGCCGGGGTGATGTTTGCCGGCTTCTTTTTAGGTCGCCCGACCCACGAGGCCATTATCCCGTCCAAATATGTGGAAGCCATTGTGGGCGACAGCCCGGGGCAGTTTTTCGCCCTCACCGGCATGCAGCAGGGCGCGGCGCACAGCATGATCGCGGCGATCTGGCCGGTCTGGACCTGTTTTTTCGCCTCTATATCCGCGGCATTCATGTACTTTGCCACCTTGACCGAGGTGCCGATTCTGCAGAGCCTCATGGGCTCGGGCATGGGCAAGGGGCCGGCACTGGCCCTGCTTCTGGCCGGACCGGCGGTGTCGCTGCCCAACATGCTGGTCATCCGGGGGATTCTGGGCACAAAAAAAACCGCGACCTATATCGCCATTGTGATCGCATTTTCCACGCTGTGCGGATTGATTTACGGATGGCTGTTTGTATAAGGTTCAAGGTTCAAGGTTCAAGGTATAAGGAGGTTGTATGGGAGAAGCAGCGGACAAAAACTGGAAAAGGCCGATCTGTGCGGGTCCCCGGCGTTCAGCGAAGTGCTGCTCATGAAGGCCTGAACGAGAATCGGCGGCATCATGGAAAATAAAAACTAAAAGGAGGAATACTCATGGAAATTAAAATTCTGGGCCCGGGCTGCCCGAAATGCCAGCAAACCGAAAAAATCGTCAAGGAGGTCGTTTCCGAATCCGGCGCGGCCGCAGACGTGACAAAGGTGACCGATACAATGGAGATCGCGGGTTACGGCGTTTTCGGCACCCCGGCCGTGGTAGTCGACGGCGAGGTCAAATCCGTGGGCAAGGTGCCCAAAAAAGACGATATCAAAAAATGGCTGGAATAAAGGAGGCTTCATGAAAATACAGTGTTTTACCACGGGATTGATCATCGCCTCGATTTCACCCTGCCCGCTGGCCACCAATATCGCGGCCACCACGTTTATCGGCAAGCAGATCGAAACCCGCTACGGCACGCTGGTGGCGGCGGCGGCCTACACCGGCGGCCGGGTGCTGGCCTATATCGTGATCTGCTTTATCATCGTGGCCGGTCTGTTTTCAATTCCCGGCGTATCCATGTTTCTGCAGCAGTACATGAACAAGCTGATCGGGCCGGTCTTAATTGTCGTCGGCCTGCTGATTGCCGATATCATCCCGTTGCGCCTGCCATCCTGGGGGAGCGGCAATTCGGAGTTCACCCGCCGGCTGAGCAACGGCGGCACCATCGGGGCAATCTTTCTGGGATTTATTTTCGCCCTGTCCTTCTGCCCGATATCGGCGGCCCTGTTTTTCGGCAGCGTCATTCCCCTGGCCCTAAAATTTGAATCCGGCATCTGGCTGCCCCTGTGGTACGGCATCGGCACGGCGCTGCCCGTGATCGGCTTTGCCCTGCTGCTGGCATACGGCACAAGGGCCGCCGCCGGTTTCGTCAGGGGCCTGACGGCCATGGAACGCTATCTGCGGCGTTTGACCGCGGCCGTGTTTGTCGGCATCGGCATCTATTTCACCTGGACGTACACTTTCGGCGCCGCGATTTAGGTAAAACCATGGAAGGGACTATATGCTGCTCAAATCCTATGAAAAAAACATTTTCCGGCCGGAATGCAACCCCAGCTTCGAATCGGTGCACTGCATCGCCCGGCTGGACCAGGATATCTCGGCGGCCCTGCCCTATTTAAACGCGGAGCTGGGCGGCACCCAGTATTTCAGGGACCCGCCGGCGGTAATGCTCCACGTGCACGGCAAGATCATCAAGGTGGGCGCGACCGAGATCGCCATCAACGCCCTGCAAGACGAGGCGGAAGCCGAAAAGATCCTGCAGTGGCTGCAAAACGAGGTCAACCGGGTCTGGGCGGAAAAAGACAGCATCACTCCCAGCGAGGAAAGCCGGAAAAAGCCGCAGGTATTTGAAATTTTGAAGCTGCTGCCCAAAACCAACTGCAGAAAATGCGGCCTGGCCACCTGCATGGTCTTTGCCGCCCAGGCGGCCGAAGGCGGCCGGGGTGCCGATGACTGCCCGGATATCGACCCGGAAAACAGGGAAAAACTCGAAACCTATTTTGCCGGATTCCGTTTTGAGTAATTAGTTTCCGAAGAAGCAAATCACAAGGAGAATCTGTTCATGGCTGAATCAACCGCTAAAAAACTGCCGCTTCTCGACCGATTCTTAACCTTATGGATCTTTCTGGCAATGGCCGCCGGCGTGTCGGCCGGCTACTTCTATCCGGGCGTTACGGATCTGCTGGACCATGTGACCGTGGGCACCACCAACATCCCCATCGCCATCGGCCTGATCCTGATGATGTATCCGCCCCTGGCCAAGGTGCGCTATGAAAAGCTGGACGAAGTTTTTCGGGATTACAAGATCCTGGTCCTGTCCCTGGTGCAGAACTGGGTGGTCGGTCCAGTTCTGATGTTCCTGCTGGCCATTGCATTTCTCTCCGGCCATCACGAATACATGGTGGGCCTGATCATAATCGGTCTGGCGCGCTGCATTGCCATGGTGCTGGTCTGGAACGAGCTGGCCCGGGGCGATGCCGAGTACTGCGCCGGGCTGGTGGCGTTTAACTCGGTTTTCCAGGTGCTTTTTTTCTCTGTTTATGCCTGGTTTTTCATAACGATTCTGCCTGGATGGTTCGGCCTGGAGGGATCGGCCGTGGATGTCACCATCGGCCAGATTGCCGAAAGCGTGTTCATATACCTGGGCATCCCGTTTATTGCGGGGATTATATCGCGCTTCATCGGCCTGAAGACCAAGGGCGATGACTGGTACATGGAAAAATTCATCCCCAAAATCAGTCCGCTCACTCTGATCGCGCTGTTGTTTACCATCGTGGTCATGTTTTCGCTCAAAGGCGAATACATCGTAAAGCTGCCGCTTGACGTGTTGCGCATCGCCATCCCGCTTTGCATCTATTTCGTGGTTATGTTTCTGATCACCTTCTATATGTCCATGAAGTTCAAGGCCACCTATGAGCAGACCACCACCCTGTCGTTTACCGCGGCTTCCAACAACTTCGAGCTGGCCATTGCCGTGTCCGTTGCCGTGTTCGGCATCAACTCGGGCGTGGCATTTGCCGCGGTGATCGGCCCGCTGGTGGAGGTGCCGGTGCTGATCTCGCTGGTCAATGTGGCCCTGTGGATGAAGCGCAAATACTTCCCCTATGCCGTGGAAACGCCCACCGGGGTGTGCCACGTGACGTGTCGGGATTATTAAAAACAATTTTCGAAAAGGCTGAAAATGGTCCCAAA
>JAWOFF010000078.1:0-26534 GCA_046482325.1 Desulfosalsimonadaceae bacterium | reverse complement strand
GGCATTCGGCACGGAACTGTTTCTGCGCGGCTCCAACGCCACGGCGCCGGGCCTTTTTGCCCAGCTTGCCACCGCCTATGCCGCCAAGCACAATATTTCCATGGAAAAAATCAAGGAGGGCATTGCCCACGTGTCAGAAAAAAGCCATGCCAACGGGGCGATGAATCCAAAGGCCCATCTGCGCCGCTCGGTTTCCGCAGACCAGATCAAGGCTGCTCCCATGGTCGCTTATCCGCTGGGGCTTTTTGACTGCTGCGGCGTAAGCGACGGATCAGCCGCGGCCATTGTCACAACCCCGGAAATTGCCAGAAGCATCAAAAAGGATCAGGGCATTGTAACAGTAAAAGCCCTGCAGATTGCCGTCAGCTCCGGAGAGGAAGAGGTCTATACGGAATGGGACGGGGCCCATTTTGCCACTACGCGGCGGGCGGCCACAAAAGCCTATGAAGAGGCCGGAATCAGGAATCCGCGGGAAGAGATCAGCATGATGGAGGTCCATGACTGCTTCTCCATTACCGAGTTCGTCACCATGGAGGACCTCCACATTTCGCCCAAGGGAGGGGCCTACGAGGATGTCATGAGCGGCTTCTACGATCTGAACGGCTACTTTCCCTGTCAGGTGGACGGAGGGCTCAAATGTTTCGGCCACCCCATCGGTGCCTCCGGGCTGCGCATGATCTATGCCATGTACGAGCAGCTTCTGGAACGGGTGCCTGATAAGCGACGGGTGGGACGGCTGAAAAACGCCCTTACTCATAACCTGGGCGGAACCCCGGCAAGAAACGTTGCCGCAGTGGCCATCGTGGGCAGGCAGGACTAAAGCCGGCGGTTTTGCCAGAGGCCCTGCGCCCGTTCTGATCCTGGCGCAGGCGTTTTCCTGCAGCAGCCTACGGTATACGATAAAGGACCGGGGGCAAACCTGTAGTTTGCGCCCCGGCGTTCAGGCAACAGGCGTCGGCAGGGACGCCGCTTCTGTATTAACTGCTGCAGGAGAGAAATTTGCGGCCGATGATTTCCGCAGCTTCCTCGGCCATTGCCCGGGCGGATACCCCTTGCGCCGGACGGGCCGCATCCGGAACCTCCGACCAGACCATGCGTCCGGTTTCCGCCTCATAAAGCTCTGCCGTCAGCTTCACATGCATCCACGGATCGTATTGTCCTCTCACGTAGCGCTTTTGTTCCTTGCTGAGCGAGCCGGGATCATTGCCTATACCCTGGAACAGGAGCCGGGGATCGTAGGGTGAGGGAGCGGCTGAGGGAATGGGGCAGGAGGTGGCCCTGCCGGAGAGCAGGGAGATGCGGGGCAGTCCTGATTCCGTGCACTGTACACGGAGCCTTCAGATCCGGGCCGGCCGGAATCGGGGGATGCTCCACTCTTCTGTCGCCTCCTCCCACGTTACTTCCACCTCCAGTCCGCAGCAGACGGCCTCCGGCTCGCAGTCAATAATATTTGCAAGCATTCGCGGGCCTTCCGCAAGCTCGATTATTGCCACCACGTAAGGCACATCCTCTTCAAATCCCGGCTGGAAGGCCTGGTGATAGACGGCATAGGTATAAATGCTGCCTTTGCCGGATACCGCAGCCCACTTCGTCTGCTGTGAATGGCACCGGGGGCATAAAAAGGCCGGAGGCCAGCGCAGATGGCCGCAGTTTTCGCACTGCTGGATTTTTAACCGGTGTTCGCGGCAGGCCTCCCAGAAGGGCCGGTTGTCTGCGTTTACTTGCGGAAGCGGCTTTTTGTATGCCATTTTTATTACAACCTCCGTAGAATACAGCAGGCGTGGGTCTGCAGAATTCCGCCGTTGTCGCTGCACAGGATCATTTCCGGGGACTTCGTTCCGGTTTCCGGCCCGAGCTGTCTCCTGCCGCATCTGCCCATGAGCTGCATCACGCCCTCGCTCAGGGGGGTGAGCCCCATGTGGTAGGCCTCGGAGAGCTGGCCTCCGGAGGTGTTGACGGGCATCCGGCCGCCGGGGGAAGTGGCGCCTCCGGAAAACCATTCCGCGCCCTCGCCCGGCCTGAAAAACCCGTAGTCCTGAAGCGTGATTTCCACAGTATAGGTAAAGCAGTCATAGATCTGGCAGGCATCAATGGCATCCAGGGAAATGTCCGCCATGGAAAGGGCGTCCGCACAGGCGGTTTTGGCGCCTGTTGGTCCGGCGAGAAAACCTGCGGCCTCCGGTTCGGCAGAGGGGTTGGACTGGCCGAGTCCCCTGATGGCGACTACAGGATGAGCCAGATCACGGGCTCTTTCAACGGAAGTCAGGATACAGGCTCTGCCGCCGTCGCTCATCAGGCAGTTGTCCGGCAGCCGGAACGGTTCAATCAGGTATTTTGAGGCCATGTAGTCCGCATTTGTCAGATCTTTTCCATACATCATGGCCCGGGGATTCAAATTGGCCCAGCACCGCTGGGACACGGCAATATGCTGCCACGTCTCAGGGCCGGTGCCGAATTCGTACATGCCCCTTCTGGCGGCCAGGGCATAGCCGCCTGCAGCGCCGAAATGGCCGTGGACGGCATTTTCCCCCGTCATATCAGAGAGCATGCGCATCATGCTGTCCCCGGAGCGGCCGCAGTGGCCGTACGAGAGAAGCACATATTTGCAGAGTCCGGATTCCAGCGCGCCAACTGCGTGCAGCAAGTGGCTGCGCGATCAATTGGCATCCTGGAACATATAGCCGGGCGAGATGCCAAGCTGCTGAGCCACCAGATAGGGCGTTACGTCCTGCTCCCCTGTCGCAGGAGGAAAATGCCGGTAGCAGATCAGGCCGTCGATGTCGTCGCGGCGGAGCCCGGCATCATCAATGGCATTGGCGCAGGCTTCCAGGTGAAACCCAAGGCTTGTCCTTTCAGGCACTTTCCCCTGGGGCGTATAGCCCAGGCCTGCGATCGCGTATTTGTCTTTTATTTCCATAAGGCGGAACCTTTCATTAAGGGCGTTTCAAATAATGTGGAACCCTCAATCCGGGGTGCAGCTGATTATAAACACTGTTTATTCTATGGCATGAATCAGTCTGAGTGTCAAATTTGCGAAAAAGCAGCTACGGCACCTAAGTCCGGGACAAAAGAATTTTCAAAGGGGCCTGTCATATAAAAATGTGGCCAGAGATGCTGGATTCATGCTATAAAAGCCGCAATAAGAAAAACCTCTGGCCCTGATCTGTTAAGCCCATGGAAAATTTCTCCCCTAAAAGACAGCCCCTGGATAGCGGGGAGCTGCTTGCCCGGCAGGAGTTCCTTGCCGGCGTTCCGCCGTTTCAAGTGCTGCCTGATGCTGAAATGGAAGCAGTTGCTGCGAACCTCACCCAGCGGGACTATCCCGGCGGCAACACCCTGTTTGTCCAGGAAGAGACCATCCTTACCCATGTTTTGATCGTCAAATCCGGGAGCCTCGAGCGCAGCATCCGGAACGACGGCAAAGAGACCGTCACGGAGAGGCTTTTTCCGGGCGGGGTGTACGGCGGCATTTCTCTTCTTTTCAACAATGCCGTCTCCACCAGCACCCTGCGATGCAGGGAAACCGCAAGCGTTTACGAGCTGGACCGCGAAAATTTTCTGCGTCTGTGCCTTCGGTATCCCGGGTTTGCAGGGCATTTTTCCCGGGCAATGGATGAGGACAGGCAACAGTTGGCCGAGGGCGGGCCGGAGCCCCCCGGCTGGGTGGAAGAGGAGGCCTCTTTTCTGTGGGAGCCTGTTGGCCCCGTTGCCCGTGCCTTTCCTTCCTGCGCATCAGATACCGTTATCCGGGAGGCAGCAGAGCTGCTGACCGCAAGCAGGCGCAGCGCTATACTGGTGCTTGACGGAGCCGGCCGGCCGGAAGGAATTATTACCGATGATGATCTGCGCCGGAAAGTGATTATGGAAGGCCTCAGCACGGACGAGGCCGCAGCCTCCGTTATGAGCACTCCGCTGGTGCAGGCCGGGGCTTCTATGAAGGTGTTTGAGGCTGTGCTTACCATGATGCGGCATCGGATCAAACACCTGCCGGTATTTGAAAAGGACCGGCTGATAGGGGTTGTAACGGAGCGGGACCTGTTTCAGGCCCGGATGCACTCTCCGGTATACCTGGTCCATGATATTCAGACAGGCCAGGATGTTGCCGAACTCCAGGCTGCTTATGCCAGACTTCCGGCCGTAATCCGGAGCCTTATCGCAAACGGCGCGCAGGCCGGCTACTTAAACAGTATCATTACGGCAACATCGGACGCCGTGCTGGCACGGCTCATGGCAATGGCCCTGCACGAACTGGGACCGCCGCCCGCGGACTTTGCTTTTCTGCTCTTCGGCAGCGAGGGCCGGGGCGAGCAGACCTTAAAGACGGACCAGGACAACGCTATCGTGTATGCCGATGCAGGGAAAGAGGAGCAGGAGGCTGTGCAGCGCTATTTTCTGGAGCTGGGAACACTTGTCTGCGACCGTCTGGATTCCGTAGGCCAGCAGCATTGTGAGTTCGGCATCATGGCCAAAAATCCCCAGTGGTGTCAGCCTCTTTCCCGGTGGAAGTCTTATTACCGGCGATGGCTGGAAAGCGATGATCCGGAGCGGGTGCTTAAAGCCAACATCTTTTTTGATTTCCGTCTCGGTCACGGCAACCAGGAGCTGGTGGATGCTTTGCATGCCGATCTCTTTGAAAAGCTTTCCGAATGGCCGGGCTTTTTGCGGCAGATGGCCAAAAATACTGTGCATTACAGGCCTCCCCTGGGACTTTTCGGCAATTTTGTCCTACAGGAAAAGGAAGAAGGCACAAAGGGCTTTGACATCAAAAGCGCCATGCGTCTGGTGGTGGATTTTGCCCGGATTTATGCCATGCTGGACAACAGCGTGGAAACAAATACGGTAAAACGCCTGGAACTTTTGTTCCGCAACAGGCACCTGGATAGAAAAGAGCGCGATCATCTGGTCCATGCCTATAAGTTTCTCATGTATCAGAGACTTAAGCACCAGAGTGAATCGATGAAGAAAAACAACGGCCGGCCCGACAATTTTATCAGGCCGGATGATTTGACAAGCATTGATCAGCAGGCCCTGAAAGAGGCATTTAAGCAGATCCGGACAGCCCATGCCAGGATGCGGCTGGATTTTTTCCTGTATTTCCCCTGAGGGGCCCTCGGAAAAAGCCGGAACAAAGCCTTACTGCCGTGCGGACATTACCTCCAGGGCATATCCCCGGGAATCCCTTTCCAGGGCAAGCAGCCGGGTCCTGCCGTTTTGTGTCAGGAATGCGAAATCAATCAGGTCCCTTGGAACAGCCTCGGATTTCCAGCTAATGTACAGCTCCCCGGAGCTTGACTGCAGGGCCACAATTCGATCCCTGCCGGTTTTCCGGGTGATAAAGTTGAGCAATTTATCCTGGAGTCCTTCAGTTGTACGGCCTTTCTGGATGAGAAAGCACTGGTCCTGGAATTCGGGCTTGCGCATAAGCCTTCTCAGGGCGTATACTTCTTCACTGCTTATCTCATCATCAAAGCCGCCCCGGTATTTTTTTTCCTCCAGCCTGACGGGGTAGGGGATTTCCTGGTATTTTCCGAAGTGGATGTCAGTTGTGTCCAGAAGCCTCTCTTCAGGCATTTTGTAAAGCGACACATGGTTTGCAGGCTCCAGCACCAGGACTTTATTCTTTGCTCCGGAGGCAAATACAAACTGGTAGAGGCAGTAGATATGGGCTGCGGGCTGGTAATCCGGCCCCTGGCCGAAGGTTTTCTCTTCCTGGTTCCACCGTACCTGAAAAATCGGGCCCTCGAATGGCTCCGGACCTTCTTTTTTTTGGCCCAGCAGGATTTTTTCCCCTTCAGGCTGCTGCACCGCCCTCAGATAAAAGGGGATTTCAGTGGCCAGGGGGACAAATTTGTTGTGTTTCCAGTCGAGAGCCACTGAATTGATCCTCGTATCATCTGCCCCGAGATAGCTGATTTTTTTTCCGCAGGTGGCGAAAACCTCATCTGTTCCGTCTTTGTTTAAGTCCATGGCGTGGAGATGCAGTCCTATAAGGTCTGAGCTCCGGAAGTTATGTGCACCGAGTCTTGTGAGGGAGTTTTTGTCGTTTGTAAAGGCGAAGACGCCTTTATTGTTCAGCAGAACCAGTTCCCCGGGAGGCTTTCCGTCCAGTTCCGCCGCCACAATTCTCTGGTATGCCTCCGGGAGCCGGATTTTAGCCTCCTTTCGCGGGGCCTCTGCTGAAGAGGCAAATGTTTGCTGCTCTTTCTGCTGTTCGGCTGTTTCCGGTTCCGCCGGTTGTTTGCCCGGGCCCTTTGGCCCTGAAAGCTTTGTTGGCTGCGGTGTTGTAATTGTCTCTTCTTCAGAAGACCTTGAGCCGGATTGTTCAGAGGTGCTGTAGATTTTGGAAAACAGTGTGGATGAGGTGTAAATGGAATGGATTTTTACTGTGAGATGCTTTTTCGACTTGTACAGGTGCATGTGCAGGCCATAATCCTTTTTATCCGGAAGGTCTGAGGGGTCAGGAATTTCAATAACATCATAGTTCTCCGAGAGCAGCGCTTCCAATACGCCGGTATAGGCATAGTCGTCCTGTTTCTGTTCTATATTGCTGCTTAAATAGATTTTGGGGCCTGCGGGACAGGCGATCGGGTCTTCTGCTTTTACAGGGCCGGAGACTTTTTCGATGATACTGGCGATTATTGTATCATTTATAATTGAGTCGACCTTGATGACGGCTTTCAGCGGATACAAGGCGGCCGGCTTTCCCTCTGTTTCCTGTAATACCAGAAGCTCCTGACCCCTGGCCGGCTTTTCTCCCGCTTTTGCAAAAACCAGTCGCTTCCCGCCCACATCCTTTACAGAGGCGATTATAGTGCTGCCGGGAGGGTGGTTTTTTCCCAGGTAATCAAATATTGCGGAATAATCCTGCGGTGCCGCAAAAGCAAGGACTGCCGAAAAAATAAAGCATACGCTGCAGTAGACAAGAGATCTCATAGAAGGGCCTTGTATTTTTAACTGGTGATTTTTCAAACAAAGGACTTTTATACCGTCTGGCCGGCTTTTTTTCAAGCCCTTAAAAATCCGATGCTTTTCCTCTTTATCATTCTTACTGCCGGAAAAGCCGCGGAACCCTTGCATCCCCGGGATCAGGGCTGATCCCGGGGAGCGGGTTGGTCTTTCCTCCATTGCAAGGGCGGAGTGCTGCACGGTTTGCCCTTGCGGTTTTTTTCTGCCTTTAGGGCCGCGGGCGGCAGCCGCAGTTAGTGTACCGTGATTAGAATGACCACTTAAACTCTACCGTGTCCAGCCAGGCCAGATCATCATAGTCATCGCCGTACATGTCTTCAATCCCGTCGCCCGGATCAAAAAGGGAGATGACATTGCCGATGGAGAAATGCTTGGTGAAGTTGTATGTAAGCTGCAGGTCATATTCCCATCCCATCTCGTCGTCGATGGATGTTCCATAGATGTCTTCCAAAGCCCCTTCATCCTCCATCAGAAAGTACTGGAGCTGGGTTTTGTAGTCAAATTTTTTGTAGGAGCCTTTGCAGCCAAGACCCATGGAAATCATCCCCGGGCTGTTTCTGCTTGAGGAGTTGCTGATGCCTCCGTAGCCGTTACCTGTGTATCTATCGTTAAGTTTATTGCCCAGCATGGAGAAGTCATTGGCATAAAGGTGCGAGCCAAGCGCCGGTACCATCCTGTAAATGAAAGCGTTTTCCATGCCAAAGGTCGGCGTATAACGGGAAATATTGGTGATGGGGTTGTAGGCGTCTATGTCATCGTCATATGCATCGTCGTCACCTGACATAATCTGGCCGCCGATGTAGGGGTTGATCAAAGAACTGATATTGGCCTCCACGGATGCGTATGCGGCATAGGCACGGATATCAGCATCATGGTCGCTTGTCCAGTCGCAGTCCTTGTCGCCGTAAGCATAAACAACCTCTGCGCGGGGGATCAGTTTGCCAATTTTTCCATAGGTTTCCATGCCGAAGTAGTGAACGTCAGCTTCGGCTTCTTTGTTGTCGCTGAAGCAATAAAAGGGAGAAAAATGCATTTCACCCACAGGCACAGGAAAATCCGCCTTCAGGGTGTAGGCATTCCAGTCCAGGTTGTCTTCTCCTCCCAGTGGGCCTGCATCATCAACCTTATCAAAGATAAACATGGTCAGGGCTTCCCAGGAAATGTCACCCGTTTTTCCCTTCAGGCCGATGTAGGGATGGTCGTCGCCGTAGAGCAGCCCGCCTGACTGATAGTCGAGAAATTTGGTCTGCCAGCCGGTCTCAACAGTCATCGGTGCTCCGTAATCGGAGAAGTCATAGGTGAACTCCAGTTTTTCAATACCGAAGTCCTCGCCGGAGAACCCGGAATCCTCATATGCTGTGCCGCCCCTGGTGCCGCGGTCCGTGTTGCCCTTGCTCAGGGAAAAGTCGCCTTCCAGGATCATCATGGCCGTAAAGTTTTTCCCTTCTGCTGAAAAGCCCCACCTGGCTTCTGTGCGCACGGTTGTATGATCATCGTCTATAATACCGTTTTCATCCAAGAGCCAGTCCATGTCGGTGTTGTCGTCATTGAAGTCTGCATTGTCCATGAAATGCGGATAGGTCTTTAAACTTCCGAACATGTTCCAGTCAACATCACCGCTTTTGGCCTGAACCTTGCCCGAGCCGACTTCGGCCAGGGCAGTTGTCGAGCCAAAAACAAACATTACTGCCGCCAAAAAAAGTAGCGCTTTTTTTAACATGTTTCCCCTCCTGAAAATAGTTTTTAGTTGGTTGACTTGCGCAGCTTGCCGCCCGCTTGCCGCGGTGCGGTGGGAACCGCACCAAAAATGCATACACGTGGTAAAAAAAATCTCCTTTCTTTTCGGGTTTCTGGAAAACGGTAGTCTAGTGCGGCTACCGCTGGTTCTATAATTGTCAAATACTGAATATGCTTTTTGTTAAAAGCCCGGCATGCATTTTTTAAGCATCCGGCTTAAGGGGGATTGATGTTTCTCATAGGAGGCAAAAGCCTCGGCATTTTTACTGAAATAGTCTTCCGAGATGGCAAAGGGTTTTACAGCATCCGGGTGCTTTTCGATGGCGCGGACGAAAGCACGCACCACATCCGGATCAAATGTGGTTCCGATCTGCTCCTGGAGCAGATTCAGCGCTTTTTTGACGCCCACAGACCTGGTGTTTGGACGCTCGGATGTCATTGCATCAAAGGCATCGCTTACCGCAATGATGCGCGAGCCCAGAGGTATGGCTTCACCGACGAGGCCTTCGGGATAGCCGGAGCCGTCGTAGCGTTCATGGTGATAAAGGACGAGCCGGGCAACGTCGGCAAGAGAGGAAAGAGGGCCAAGGATATTGGCACCGATAACCGGGTGTTTTTTGATGGTCTCAAAATCGGCGGGCCCGAGATTGCCCAGGTTTTTCAGGATTTCGTCCTGCATGGCGATTTTACCGATATCGTGAAGAAGTCCCGCATGATAGATTGTGTCCGCTTCCGCCTCTTGCAGGCCCATTTCCCCGGCGGTCAGATAGGAATAGGTGGCCACATTGATCGAGTGGCCGTGCGTGCACACATCTTTGGCTTCCAGGGCCAGGGCAAGGCCCTCGATGGTTTCCCGGAAGGCCTGCAGCATGCGCTCATCATAGCGAAAGGCCTTGTGAAGCGCTATGGCGCCCTGTCTGCCCAGAATCCGGACAAATTCGATGTGGTGCTGCAGGGGACGGTGCCGCTGGTTGAAGTATACGGCCAGAATCCCCTTGTATTGATCTACAATGGAGAAGGGGATGGCCAGTATAGAGGTGACCATTTGCTTGCCGAGGGCGGTGGTGCTGGGAATCCGTGGGTCCTCTCGTATATCTTCGAAAAAAACGTCTTTTCCTTCATGAAAGCAAAAGACATCTTCGAGGGTTTTGTAGCTTACAAAAGCGAGGTTTTCCATCTGAAATCCGCTTGTAGCCTTCATGTGGATACGGCGCCGGCTCGTGTCAACGATCCAGTAAATGCAGCCCCGGGCCGACATGATTTCATGGATATGGGTGACAATGCGCTCAAGGATATCCTCTGCAGCATCGCCTTCATGGATAGCGGCGCTGACCTCCACGAAGGATTTCAGGTAACGGCTCTGTTCAAAGGCGTTTTTAAGGCCAAGGCTGCATTGGCGTCTGATATCATCGAGCAGGCAAAGATCCTGCTCATCGAGGGCCGGCGGATGGTCAAAATACAGCCACATTACCAGGGGCAGGTTTTCATTGATCCGAATGGGAACGGCGAGGATCGATTGGACATAGAAGGGCGCCGCCTGCTCAGGATGGCGGATGCGTCCGTCACGGGCAGTATCGGGTATGAAAAGAATCCTGTCCTGTAAAAGCGCGGATAAGGCCCCGTCATTTACTATGCAGCCCTTTTCAGGAAATTCGGTATGGTTTCCGCTTGCAGCCAGCATTTGCGGCTCTTTCATGCCCGGTTCCAGCGACTGGAGCACTCCTGTCCGGGCGGAATAGACGCGGGTCATAACATCCGCCAGAACCTGGAGAACGCTCTCCGTATCAGCGCTTTCCTCCAGAGCACGGCCAACGCAGGTTACCACCTCGAAAAAGTGTTTGTATTTGACGCAATCATCCATCAGCCGATCCATAAATAAAGGAAGCAGGCAATAAATATGATGGCGGCAATCAGGGCCAGAGTTATTTTTGTCAGGGTAAGCCCGGAGGCGTTTTTGGCGGCAAATAAAATGACCGCCAGCCCGTATGCCGAGGCAATTCCGAGCAGCACCTGCAGGGCCGGGCCCTGCAATCCTGACTGTACGGCCGCCAGAGCAGGAGCAAGCGGCCATAGCCCGACAAAAGAGATGCCGAAATTGAAATAAACCGGGAAAAAAGCCGTGTTTCCTCCGATGCCGCGGGTGAAAACCCACAGGAACAGGGATGCGCCGGCATGCATGAAAAAGGCTACTGCCACCCCGATAAGCAGAAATACAGCTTTTGTGAGCAGCGGCAGCTGGGGTGACAACCGGCTCTCCGCCAGCAGGGCGTCGCTGAAGGCAAGCGAGAACAGGGCGTGCAAAAGGCCAAAGACCAGAACATTCGCCATGCAGTAGCGCACGGTTTTGTTGCTGGCCATAATAGCCGGATAGATGCTCTCATCAAGCCGCAGAACGGAATGCATGGCGGAAGGGTAATTCATCGTGGCCCCTTTGGCGGGCAGAAGAAAACCTCCTGCGGCTTTCTTCTGCCCCTTGCATTTACTTCTTGTTCTGTTTTATCAGCCTTGCGGTCCTGTTACCAGGGCTGCAGACCCCAGATGAAGACGATGACAGATACCACGATAATTGCTATCGGCATGATAGAGCCATTATAGCGATTTTCATCATAGTCTGAACCCCAGCCATGGATCCTGTCAATCATTTTTTTGTCCTCCAGGGTGGGTGCCGAGAGTTCCATCTTGTTAAAGATAAAGGACAGTACAATGAATGAGGCATAGGAAAGGGGTACAGTGACCATGGCCTCGGACATGCCGAGAGCCGCCACCAGACCTTTTCCTATAACGATATCGCCCAGCACGTGCGGCGAGAATACGATGTAGATTATCCCGCATCCGATTGAGGATACCAGAAGGGCGGCTTTATTTGCCTGCTTCCACCAGACTCCCAGAAGAATGCCCGGGGCCACCGTGGTTGCCAGCAGGCCGAATGCCCAGAGAATGCTGGTAACCAGGAATGGGGGCGGTTTGAAGGCAAGCAGGATGGTGATGACGCCGCCGATGGCAACAGCCAGGTAGCCCCAACGCATCTTTTTACCGCCAGGCATTTTGGGGGCAAGGATTCCCAGAAGGTCACTTCCGACCAGGCCGGAAATGGCCATAAGGTTTCCGTTGATGGTCGACATGCCGGCCGCCACGGCCCCGCCAACGACAAAGGCGGCAACAATGGTCGGATTATAGAAGACATTCAGGATCAGAATGGTCTGGTCCGCTTTTTTGATCACATTGTCTGTAACCGCGGTAAAGTAGTTTCCGGCAAAACCGGCAGTGTAGGCGCCGGAAAAAAGGAGCCCCAAAAACAGGATAAACCAGACCACTGACCACCTGGCGTTTTTGACGCTTGAGGAGGTAAAAACCCTCATGGCCAGGTGCGGAAGTGCAATGGGGCCGAGGGTAAAGGCCGGGATCAGGGCGAAGTACCACCTGTAGTCGTATTTCATGTCAAAAAACGTGGGGATCTGTTTGAGCATGCCGGGTACCATGTCGCCGTAGGCAAGCGGCGGAAACCACCAGCCTGAGGAGCCCATGGCCTTCATGATCGCGCTCATGGGAACGACCATGGCGATAATCATGACGATCATCTGAAAGGCCGCGTTGTATGAGGCTCCGTACATTCCGCCAAGCGTCATGAAACCCACCGTGGCGATACCGACCACGATCAGCGCGTATTCGTAGCGGAAGCCGAGCAGCACTTCAAAAGCCATCCCCAGTCCGATCATCTGACCCAGGGCATACATGATCATGCTCAGACATAGCCAGGCTATGACCACAATAGCCGCTTCGTTGCCGTAGCGCACCTTGATAAAGGATGCAGGCGTAAACGCCTTCATACGTCGCAGGCAGGTTCCGTAGAGGAGCGTCAAGAGCGGAATCGACAGCCCCCACTGAATCCAGAGATAAACAAAAGGAGCCTGGAGTTTGTAAATGAGTGCTATAACACCCATGAATGTGGCCAGACTGGCCCAAGTGGCGCCCATTGCCAGCCCGTTGGTAACCGGTCCAATGGCAAACCCGGCAGCGTACAGGTCCTCTTCGGCGCTTGTTTTTTTGGCCGCCAGCCAGCTTACATAGTAAAAAATCGCAAAAAGGGCAAGAATAACCCCAATGCCCATCCATATGTTCGGCAATACAAATTCTGTTGCTTCCATTTATATATTCCCTCCCGTGTGATTAGGTCTCTGTGGAGTCTTTGCCCTCGAGTGAACTGGTATATTCTTCCATTTCATCGTCAAATTTGTTAAGCACCAGCGCCATTATTATGGCCACGGCAAGCAGGCCGAACCACCCCATCAGAATAGGGACGATGTAGTGGACCGGAAATCCCCACATCGATCCTCCCTGAAGGGAGGGAAACAGTTTGAAGATTTGCGCGGAGTGTCCGAAAATCAACAAAATGATTATGAACGCAACGGTGGTGAACAGTTCTTTCTTGTAAAGCTTCTCCTTCATGCTCCCTCCTTGTTGGTTTAGGATTTCTTCTTGGAGCTTAGCTCGGGGAAATCCTGGTAAAAATATTCGTTCCCGCCTCCTGCTTCGCCTTTTTCTTCTTTCGATTCTTCATGTTCTCTCAGCTCAATGCGCCGGATTTTTCCGCTTATGGTTTTGGGCACTTCGCCGACGAATTCAATGATTCGCGGAATCTTGAATTTTGCAAGGATGCCGATGGTGTGCTGGAAAAGCTCCAGCGCCAGATCCCTGGATCCTTCATATCCCGGGGCGAGTATCACGAAGGCTTTGACCAGTTGATGGCGTTCCGGATGAGGTGTGCCTACAACCGCTGCTTCCGCAACAGCCGGGTGCTCAATCAGGGCGCTTTCCACCTCGAAGGGGCCCACCCGGAAGTCAGAGGATTTGATTACATCATCGGCCCGGCCCACAAACCACCAGTAACCGTCTTCGTCAAAATAGGCCCGGTCGCCTGTGTAATAGAAGTTGTTGACAAAAACCTCTTTCATCTTTTCCGGATTGCCGATGTATTCCGTAAACAGGCCGATAGCCCGCCACCTGTCCAGCCGGACGACGATATGGCCGGTTTCGTTGGTCTGGGTAATCTCATTGGCTGCATCGTCGGCAAGCGTGATATCGTACATGAAGGAAGGCGCTCCAAAGGAGCCGTAGCGCATTTTGCCCTCGTTCCAGGGGGCGTTGCCGATCATGGCCGTGGATTCGGTCTGCCCGTAGAAGTCCCGGATGTCGTTGCCGGCGTATTTCTTCCATTGCTGGATAACCTCCGGGTTTAGCGGCTCGCCGGCGCTTACCGAGGATCGCAGCGCGGAAAAATCGAAACGGGAGAGATCAACGCCCACGAAGGCCCGCCACGCAGTGGGGGGTGCACAGAAGGTACTCACCTTGTAATTGGAGACGTAGTCCAGGTAGGTGGCCGGATCCAGGGCGGTAAAGGCAAATCCCGCCACTGTGGCCCCGATGTTCAGCGGAGCAAAAAAACTGCTCCACGCCCATTTGGCCCAGCCCGGCGCCGATAAATTGTGGTGTACTTCCCCGGGCCGGATGCCGATCATCACGGCGGTGGAGAGGTGCCCCACGGGGTAGGAGGTGGCACTGTGGCCCACCTGCTTGGCAAGCCCTGTGGTACCGGAGGTGAAAAAGCAGATCAGGGTGTCGTCTTTTTTGATTTTGGCCCCTTCCGCCGTACCGGATTCATTGGCCATCTCGCTGTAGCTCACCCAGCCGTCTTTATTGCCAAGGACAATTTTGACCTTGGGTTTGGAGCCGGTGATCTGCAGCGCCTCATCAATAACATCTGCCACACTTTCGTGTGCCACTATGCTGTCGGGCTTGTAGTTTTCAAAGCGGAACTGCAGTTCCCGAACGGTCATGGAAGTAGCGGTGGGCACGTTGACGAGTCCGCCTTTTAAGCAGGTCAGGGTGGCAAACCAGGTTTCCGGGACGATGGGGATCATCATGTACATGTTCTGTCCCTGTTCGACCCCGTTTTTGCGTAAAAAATTCAGTAACCTGTTGCCTTCCTCGGTCAGTTCCCGGTACGATAGCTGCCGCTCCCTGCCGGTGTCCACGTCCGCCCAGAGCAGTGCGGCCTGATCTCCACGCTCCTTTACGTGAAGGCCTTCCAGGATGTCCTCCGCCCAGTTGAAATACTCCGGAAACTCCATGTGATTGAGCTTCTCGAAGAAAGCCCTGGCAGCCTCCCGGCGTTTTTCCATGTCATCCATGGTGTTTATTGCCATTGCTTCCTTGTAAATTTGCTCCATTCCCATTACTTCCCTCCATGTGGTTTCGTTGTTGAACAGAAATTGAGCTTGCAAAACCTGCTTTATCTGGCGATAACTTCTTGTATATGCAAACGCTGTTTACATATACAAAAATAAAATCCTCACCTTGTCGACAGCTCCTGCAGACTCAGGCCCGATCTTTTATCGCAGCTTCCACTCCGGGCTGCGTTTGTTCAAAAAGGCATCCACCCCCTCGTGCGCATCCTCGGTTGTGCAGAGCATGGCAAAATGGTTGTTGACCATTTCATAGGCTTTTTCGTATTCCAGGTCTTCCATCTGATAAAAAGATTTCTTCCCAAGCTGGACAGCCAGGGGGCTTTTTTGGGCAAGTTTTTCGGCAAAAGCCAGGGTTTCCGAAGCAAGCTGGTCTTTGGGCACTACCTTGTTGATAAGGCCGATGCGGTGGGCCTCCTCTGCATCGATCATATCCCCGGTTAGCACCAGCTCAAGGGCCTTTTTCCTTCCCAGGTTGCGGGAGAGCGCGACCGCAGGCCCCATGCAGAAAAGGCCTACGTTTACTGCAGTGGCACCGAAGCGGGCGCCTTCTGCGGCTATGGCGAGATCTGCGGAAGCGACCACCCCAATGCCGTTGGCAATTGCCAGATCCTGAACGCTGGCGATTACCGGAGTCCCCATTCCGGAAATGAGAAGGCTCATTTGTTCCATATTCCGGACCCATAAATAATAGTCCAGGGTGCTTTTGCCCTCAAGTTCATTGACGTCGATACCGGCACAGAAGGCTTTGCCCTCGCCGGCGACAATAATGACCCGGACATCAGAGTCGTCTTCAAATTCCTGGAGTGCGGCGTTGAATTCCTGGGCAAGTTCGGAATTGAATGTATTCAACTGCCGGGGTCGGTTAAACGTGATAAATCCCACGTGTTCCCGGGATTCTGTGGTGAGTGTGGCGTATGCCATGGTCAAGACCTCCGTTTGCTCGTGGGTGAATCATTTGTTAACGTACTTTCGGGCAGGCAAATATATTCCTCAGTTTTTTTTGCGTTTTTTGTGGTCCCCCAGCACCTCATTGGCTATTACAATTTTCTGCACCTGGGAGGTTCCTTCGTAAATGGTAAGCACCCGCGCATCCCTGTAGAAACGCTCCACGGGAAATTCCCGTGTATAGCCGTATCCGCCGTGGATCTGCACTGCCTGGCCGGCTACCCGGTTGGCCATTTCCGAGGCGTAGAGCTTGGCCATGGAAGTTTCCCTGGTGCATTTCTCCCCGCTGTCTTTTTTGGCTGCTGCGTTTAAGACAAGCTGGCGCCCTGCTTCCACATCTGTCGCCATGTCCGCGATCATCCAGCGAATGCCCTGGTTGTTCGCGAGCGGCTGACCGAACTGCACCCGCTGCCTGGAATAGGAAGCTGCTTCATCAAGGGCTGCCTGGCCTACGCCTACAGAAAGTGCGGCGATACCGATGCGGCCGTCGTCAAGGCCGGACATGGCGACGATAAAACCTTGCCCTTCATTGCCCAGAAGATGATCGGCAGGCACCCGGCAGTTGGAGAGCAGAAGATCTGCGGTGTCCGATGCGCACTGGCCCATTTTATCCTCAAGGCGGCCGGTGGAGAAGCCCTCCATGTCGCGTGTTACAAGAAAGGCGGAAATCCCCTTGTGCCCGGCATCCGGATCAGTCTTGGCCAGAACGATAAAGAGCTTTGATGTTGCCCCGCCAGTGATCCAGCGTTTGGTGCCGTTTAAGATATAATAATCTCCGTCCTTTTCAGCGGTTGCCGTCATGCTCGCCGGGTCCGAGCCGGCCTCCGGCTCGGAAAGAGCAAAGGAGCAGATGAATTCCCCGGCTGCCATGGGCTTTAAGTAACGCTCCTGCTGCTCGGGGGTGCCGAACCGCAGGAGGCTTCCGCAGCAGATGGAGTTGTGCACGGACATTATAACCGCCGTGGATGCACAGGCATAGGCGATTTCGCTCATGGCCAGTGCATAAGAAACCGTGTCCATTTCCTCTCCGCCGTATTTTTCGGGCACCAGCATACCAAGCAGGCCAAGCTCGCCCATTTTTTTCAGACTCTGCTCCGGGTATTCGTGATCCTGGTCGCGCTGCCCGGCAAGGGGGGCGAGCTCTTTTCTGGCAAATTCGCGGGCCATCTTCTGAATCATGGCCTGTTCTTTATTGAGCTGCATATCCAATAGATCCTACTTATATTCGTAGATGCCTTTGCCGGTTTTCCTGCCCAGCCAGCCGGCATTGACATAGGATTTTAAAAGCGGGCACGGCCGGTATTTGGGATCGCCGTAGCCTTCCTGAAGAACATTGAGGATTGCCAGCACCGTATCCAGGCCGATAAGATCGGCCAGTGCCAAAGGCCCCATGGGATGGTTCATGCCCAGTTTCATGATCTGGTCGATGCCTTCGGCGGTTGCCACTCCTTCATAGAGCTCCCAGAGGGCTTCGTTTAACATGACCATAAGCACCCGGTTGGAGACAAAACCGGGCACGTCACGGCATTCTACCGGGGTTTTGCCCATGGCCTCCGCAGTGTTGAGGATTGTGTCGGTCACTTCCGGGGTGGTTGCCAGACCGTTAATGACCTCCACAAGCTTCATCACGGGCACCGGATTCATAAAATGCATGCCGATGACCTGCTGCGGCCGCGATGTTTGGGCTGCAATGGCGGTAATAGAAATGGAGGAGGTGTTGGTGGCCAGTATGGCATGGGTGGGGGCCAGATCATCTAATTCCTTAAAGATTTTAGCCTTGATTTCCATTGCCTCAGAAGCGGCCTCCACCACCAGGTCGGCATGTGTCGCCGGCTGCATGTCTTCAGCCGGGTGGATATTTCCGAGCACTGCATCCTTGTTCTCCTGGCTGATTTTCTCCTTTTTCACCATCCGGTCAAGACCGGAGGAGACTGTGGATAAACCTTTATCTATATATTCCCGTGAGATGTCGTTCATATAGACCGTGTATCCGGTTTGTGCTGCGACCTGGGCAATTCCGCTGCCCATCTGGCCGGCGCCGATAACCATAATTGTCTTGATATCCATTGCCAAAGCCCTTTCTATCGGTTTACGACCATGGCCACCGCTTCGCCTCCGCCCAGACACAGGGAGGCCAGGCCGGTTTTTAGATCGCGGCGCATCATTTCATAAAGAAGCGTTACCAGCACCCGGCAGCCGCTGGCGCCAATGGGGTGGCCCAGCGCCACGGAGCCGCCGTTTACGTTTACGATATCCGTGTTCAGGGAAAGCTCCCGGAGCACGGCGACGGTGGAGCCGGAGAAGGCTTCGTTGATTTCAAACAGGTCAATATCGGAAAGGCTCTTGCCTTCTTTTTTGAGGCACCTGGGGATGGCATAGACGGGCGCCATGAGTACGTATTTCATGTCAAGGCCGGCGGCGGCCTGCGCACCGATTGTTGCCAGGATCTGACAGCCCAGTTCGTCTGCCTTTTCCCGGCTCATTACCACCACTGCTGCCGCCCCGTCACTGATTATCGAGGAATTGCCGGCCGTGGCAAAGCCGTCTTTCTGAAAGGCGGGCCGCATTTTGGACAGCGTCTCCACATCCGTTGGCCGGGGGTTCTCATCCCTGCTAAATTCCGTCGTCTGGCCTTTTCTGCCCTTTACAGAAACGGTCATGGCTTCCTCGTCAAATCGGCCGGACTCCACGGCTTCCACTGCCCTTGCATAGGACATTTCTGCATATTGATCCTGTTCTTTGCGGCTTACGCCGTATTTTTCCGAGCATATATCGTTTGAGATGCCCATGTGAAAATCATTTACGATGTCCCAGAGTCCGTCGTGGACCATGTGATCTTCAATCCGCCCCTGTCCCATGCGGTAGCCGAAGCGCGCCTTTTCCAGGTAATAGGGAGCTGCGCTCATGTTTTCCATCCCTCCGGCAACAATTATCTCTGCGTCGCCGCAGGCAATGGCCTGTTGGGCCAGCATGACGGATTTGAGGCCGGAGCCGCAGACCTTGTTGACCGAAATGCAGCCCACATCCCAGTCGAGCCCGGCTCTTACCGCTGCCTGCCTGCCCGGATTCTGGCCATAGCCGCAGGGCAGGACCTGGCCCATAATGACCTCGTCCACTACTTTTTTGTCGATGCCGGAGCGGTTTATGGCCTCGTTTATCACCATGGCGCCCAGATCTGTGGCGCCCGTGGTGGTCAGGGAGCCGCCAAACGATCCCAGCGGGGTCCGCACCGCACTCACAATAACCGCTTCTGTCATGATGTCTCCGTTTTCTGCTTTTGTGTTTGTGTCCGCTTTGGCACCGGAAGCCGCCTGCCGCGGCCGGCCTACATGTTCCGCCGGTATTTGCCTCCCACCTCGTTCAGGGCCTGGGTTATCTGACCGATGGAGCAGCAGCGGACGGTATACATCAGTTCCTCAAAAATATTGCCGCCCGAGAGCACCGTATCCTTGAGCCGTTTGATTGCTTCCGGGCTGTACTCTTTGTTTCTCTCAATAAAGGAATTGAGACGGTTTAATTGCGACTGCTTCTCATCCTCCGAAGCCCGGGAGAGTTCCAGGTCCCCGGTATTTTCCTCCCCCTCCGGATCCAGAAAGGTATTGACCCCCATGATGGGCAGCTCGCCCGTATGCTTGAGGTGCTCATAGTACATGGATTCTTCCTGGATCTTGCTGCGCTGGTATCCGCGCTCCATGGCGCCCTGCACACCTCCCCGGGAGGTGATCCGGTCAAACTCCTGCAGGACGGCTTCTTCCACCAGATCAGTTAAGGTCTCGATAATGAAGCTGCCCTGGTTCATGTTTTCGTTCTTGGTAAGGCCGTACTCGCGGTTTAAAATGAGCTGAATGGCCAGTGACCGGCGCACCGCCTCAGCCGACGGCGTGGTGATGGCCTCGTCATAGGCGTTTGTGTGCAGGCTGTTGCAGTTGTCATAAATGGCGTAAAGGGCCTGCAGCGTTGTACGGATGTCATTGAACTGGATTTCCTGCGAGTGCAGCGAGCGTCCCGAGGTCTGGATATGGTATTTGAGCATCTGCGAGCGCACATCCGCGCCGTACTTTTCCCGCAGGGCAACCGCCCAGATCCGCCGGGCCACCCGGCCGATAACGCTGTATTCCGGGTCCATGCCGGAGGAGAAGAAATAGGAGAGGTTGGGCGCGAAGCTGTCAATCGGCATGCCCCGGGAGAGGTAGTACTCCACGTAGGTAAAGCCGTTGGCCAGGGTAAAGGCCAGCTGGGATATGGGATTGGCTCCGGCTTCGGCGATGTGATAGCCGGAGACGGATACGGAGTAGTAGTTTTTGACGTTATTGTCGATGAAGTACTGCTGTATATCGCCCATCATTTTCAGGGCAAAGTCAATGGAGAAAAGGCATGTGTTCTGGCCCTGATCCTCTTTTAATATATCGGCCTGCACCGTGCCCCGGACGTTGGAAATAACATCCTGCCGGATTTTTTCGGCCTCTTCTTTACCCGGCTTTCTGCCGTTTTCCTGTTCAAACTTGTCTATCTGCTGGTCGATGGCTGTATTAAAGAACATGGCCAGCATCATCGGAGCGGGCCCGTTAATTGTCATGGAGACCGAGGTGTTGGGGGCCGAAAGGTCGAAGCCGCTGTAGAGGGTTTTGACATCCTCCAGGTTGCATACGCTTACCCCGGAGGTGCCCACCTTGCCGTAGATGTCAGGCCGCAGATCAGGATCAAAACCGTAGAGCGTCACGGAGTCGAAGGCCGTTGACAGCCGCTTGGCCGGGGAATGCTCGGAAAGAAGCTTGAAGCGGCGATTGGTGCGCTCCGGATTGCCTTCTCCGGCAAACATCCGGGTGGGATCTTCGTCCTTTCGCTTCAGGGGAAAGACGCCGGCGGTAAAGGGGAACCGGCCGGGCACGTTTTCCTTTCGCATCCAGGTGTAGATGTCGCCCGGATCCTGGTATTTCGGCAGTGAAATTTTGGGGATGTTAAGATGGGAAAGAGATTCCGTATATAGAGGCTCCCGGATTTCACGTCCGCGGACATGGTAGACATACTCGTCGCCGGAGTATTCCTCCCGGATTTTTTCCCACTCCTCGGTAAGCTTTCTGGTCTCGGGATGTATCTGCTCCTCCGCCTTGTCGATTTCTTCTTTGAGCCGCTCCATAAGGGTCTGCCTGTCCCCGGAAAGCTTCTCAGGCGAGAGGGCTTCGGCGGTTTTTTGGACATGCCAGGCGTTTCGCAGCGCTTCTGACTGTTTGCGGGTTTCCTCATGGTAGTTGTGCAGGGTGTCGGCTATCTCTGAGAGGTAACGGGTCCGCTCGGGGGGTACCAGAATGGATTTGGAGGAGGAAACCTTGTTCTCCACGGCCGGCAGGGAGGATGTATAGTGCACGCCGGTTTTTTCGGCCAGGATCTCCAGGAGACGGTGGTACATGGCGGTTACCCCGTCGTCGTTGAACTTGGCGGCGATCGTTCCGTAAACCGGCATTTCCTCGGGCTTCCGGCTGAAGGCCTTTCTGTTGCGCTGCACCTGTTTGCGAATGTCGCGCACCGCATCCTCGCTGCCTTCCTTGTCAAACTTGTTTATGACCACGAGATCCGCATAATCGAGCATGTCGATTTTTTCGAGCTGCGTGGAAGCGCCGTAGTCACTTGTCATGACGTATGTGGACAGATCGGTCAGGTCAAAAATATTGGATGCCCCCTGCCCGATGCCTGCGGTTTCAATAATGATCAGATCCATCTGCGCCGCCTTCAGTATACTTACCGCATCAGGCAGCACCATGGGAAGTTCCTGGCTTGTGCGGCGGACCGCCATGCTCCGCAGATACACCCGCGGGGTGTCAATGGCGTTCATGCGGATGCGGTCGCCCAAAAGCGCCCCGCCGGTTTTGCGACGGGAGGGGTCGCAGCAGAGAACACCTATATGGAGCTCCGGGTTGTCATGGAGTAGCCGTAGTACGAGTTCGTCCGTGAGCGAGGATTTGCCCGCTCCGCCCGTTCCGGTAAGACCGATGACGGGTGTTTTTGTTTGCGGCATTTTTTCCTGCACGCTTTTCCGCAGCGTTTCCAGCCTGCCGTTTTCGCTGGCAACAGCGATTTCCGCAGCACTTATAAGCCTGCTGAGGGTGAAGGGTGCGTCCCGGTCAAGGCCGGATGCGTCCAACTGATCAAAGTCAACGGTGGAGAAGTCCATATGGCTCATCATATGGTTGATCATCCCCTGAAGCCCCATTTTGGATCCGTCTGAAGGGGAATAGATTTTGGTGATGCCATAGGCCTCCAGTTCGCTGATTTCGTCCGGGACGATCACTCCGCCGCCGCCGCCGAAGATTTTTATGTGCCCGGCATTTTTCTCCTGCACCATGTCATACATGTATTTAAAGTATTCCATGTGGCCGCCCTGATAGCTGGAGATGGCAATGCCCTGCACATCTTCTTCAATCGCGGCGTCTACGATTTCTGCGACAGAGCGGTTGTGGCCGAGATGGATGACTTCTGCGCCGCTGTCCTGCAGAATGCGGCGCATGATGTTGATGGCCGCGTCATGGCCGTCAAAAAGCGATGTGGCTGTTACTACCCGGATCGGGTTGGTGGATTGATAAATCTCAGCTTCGCTGCTCATTTTTTCTCCTTTTGCCTGTGCGAGACCCTCGCCTCAACTAACGGGTTGTACAACGGCCGGGGCGCGCCCGCCCGGGATTTGGATGGAGCCGGGCGGCAGGGCCTCTTGTTGCCGTTAACTGGAATTTTTATCATATTTTTTTGGATGTTTTTCTGAAAGCATGTCTTTTGTAAGACAGTTTACCTGACGTACCCTCTGCGCTTGAGCGGCTACGGGCTGGCCGCCTGGTTCCCGTCTATAATTAACCGCAATATATGCAAGCTAAATAAGGTTTGTCAACAGAAACAAACAAATACAAAATAAAATAAAATTTAATCTGTAAACATCGTTTTTTTTACCTCCCTTTCCGGGATAAAACAAGTCTTTCTCCCGGCTTTGGCCCGTCTGCAGGAGGGCCTGCGAAGCACCGGGCCTTTATCTGTTAGCGGCCTGTAAAATGCGGCTCCCGTTTTTCCATGAAAGCGGCAATACCTTCTCTGGCATCTTCCGTGGCGGAAACTTCCCGGATTTTCTCCACCAGAAAATCCAGCGTTTCTTCCACCACCCGCGCCTTTTTTTCGATATCAAGGCCGGTTAATTAAAATGATTGTCATGGAATTTTTATACCCGCCCGGGCAGTTGATGCAGACCCTGTTTGTCTCCGGGGGAGGCTCTCCCCTGACGCCGGTGGCGGAAACCCGGTCCGGTCCGTGCCGGGCAGGTTCAATGGTGTCAAAGCGTACGGTTACATCCGGGGTCAGATACCGGGGGGCACTGATCTCGCAGAGGAGCCGGGCTGTTACCGTGCCGACAGAGACAAGGCCGCCGGTACCGGGATGCTTGCTGATGATCAATTATTAAAATCAAATTCAGTAAAATGTCAAGCGGGTTTTTCCGGCAAAAGCTTGACAGGCGGAATAAATGCTTTATAAATTCGGCTTAGTATTCAACAGGCGGGGATGCAGGCGAATCCGGCCTTGCCGCCGGATCGTGAGACCGCGGAGGAGACGGGCGATCGTAATTTGCTGTTTAACGCTCAGCCAAGGAGTTTTTCATGGGAAATGCGCACAGATGCAGGTGGTGGATCGGCATAGGGGTTTTGTTGCTCTTTTGCAGCGGATGCGCCTTTATTGAGCCGGGACCGGATATCGGATCGACAGGAAAAAAGGAGGGCGATGCTTACTCTGCTGAGGAAAAAAGGCGGATACTCCTGGATCATCCGGGGCTTCTTTCCGGAGATTATTTTCTGAAACGCAAAATGCCGGAAGCTGAAGAAAAAGCAGCTCCAGAACAATCCGCGGATCAGGGCCGGAAATCAGGCCGCGCGGAGCAGGCATCCGGAAATCAGGGCGTGTATTTTGCCGGAAAAGGAGACCCCGCCGCTGGTATTGATGGACGGCAGATTAAGGCGGGGCTTTTTTTTGATACGCAGAAAGGCTCTGCTGCGGCAAAAGAGCGGCTGATGCAGGCGGCCTGGCAGGCTGCGCCTGAGAATTTTCTCCTGATAAACGATGCCGCCATTCGGGAGCTTTTGGTGCGGACGGAATGTATGGGCAAAAAGGACTTGAGCTGCATGGCCGAAAATCTGGCCCTTTATCCGGGCGTGCGGATGTTGATCGTGGCCGAAGAGATCACGCTTCCCGAAAGCCTGCCCGGCAGGGCTGCATTTTCGTTTTCCGTGATGGACGCCGGGCTGCTGTATCGTTATCCGGCAATACAGATGCAGGAGCAGGTGGAAAAGGCAGAAGCGGTTGACAGCTTTTTGCGTGATGCCATGGAGGAGGCTTTTGCCTATGCCAGCCGCAAGGCAGAACTCATGCCCCGCCATTGCAGGGTGTTTTCCGTAAAAAACCAGCGCGCTTATATCAGCATGGGCAGGGCAAGCGGAATAAAAGCCGGCGATGTGCTGCAGCTGGTTTCCGGCGGGGAAGTCGTGACCTCGCCCGGCGGTCTGCCGGTGGCCTGGGTTCCGGCAACGGAGAAAAGCCGGATTCGGGTTGAATCGCTTGTGGGAGACCGCATTGCAGCCTGTTCTCCTGAAGACGGGCAGATGCCGGAAATGGGCGATTACGTGCTGCTGAGTAAGTAGCTGTGCCGCCTGATACCTAAACTGAGCGTTTCAAATTTTAGGTTTATTTATTTCTGAATTATTTTAAGGTATTTAAGCCATTACCGGTGGTGGCCTTATAAAACAGACCATAGCTCTACTTTGCTTTCTGCAAAAATACCGCCGCCGCGGAATAAATCGCTTTTTAGGAAGCCATCAAGTTTGCCGCAGGTACAAGGATGATGAGTGTCTTGAAACGCTCAGTTTAGGAGAGAATTATGTATGTTGCAAAATACCGGCACAGGGGCAGAATCCATTATTATCTGCGCCAGAGCTATCAGGCGGGCAAATTGATAAAGAGCAGGGATCTTTTCTATCTCGGCGACGATCCAAGAAATTACCTGGTTTATCCGGATGACGGCTGCTCTTTTTATATCCGGGAAAGCCTGTGCGACCGGCTTGTCGAACTCGGAGTGGAGCCGGACAATGATGAGCTGGAGCGGGTGTTTTTCCCCTACCTGGACCCGGAAACCCAGCGGGTGATTACGGCTTTCTCCCGGGACGGCATGACAAAGAGGGAGCAAAAATCCCTGCGCGATCAGGTCAGGCGCTCGGAAGATACGCATTTTCACATTTTTGACAGGCGCCGCATGCATTATCTGCGCTTTATGGAAATAGACCAATCCCGCATCGCCCGATCGCCGCAAAAAATTTACAGGGAGCTTCTTGACAAATCCCGTGACGAGATCGAGCAGTTCTTCATGGAACAGGAGAGCATCCTGCAGGCCAGGGAAAAAAAGATCTATCCGTACGTAATATTTGATGTCGCCAGTCATTTCCCGGGGGTTATTGCCCGCAGGTTTCCCCAGGTGCTGTCCCGGGAAGAGGTGGACACCTGTTTTCTTGAGGAGGTCTGCCGCCTCAACGCGGACGAGGAGTTTTGGGCGGGTCTGGGCTGCAGCAGGTGGCTGAACGAGTATCTCATTCGCTATGTCTGCTGGTTTTTTGACGCTGAGTTCGGTGAAAGCAACTACCTGGAGGATTTGCTGTGGGAGTGGATGGCCCGCAAGCGTGTCTTTCGGCCGCCTCCCGCAAGGGGCCGCCTCGGTCAGGAGGAGGCTCTGGCTGTTATGGGGCTCTCTTCCGAATCCTTCTCCGCCCTGAGTGTCCGGGATTTTACCAGTCACTACCGGACCATGGCCCAGCAGCGGCATCCGGATAAAGGCGGGGATCATGAGGCATTTATCAAGCTGAACCAGGCTTTTGAAACGCTTTTGGCCAGGCTCAAGTCCGGCGGGAAAGGCGGTTTCCGCACGACCAGGGGATAAAAGAAGGATTATTCGGAGTCTGTATGTTCCCTGGCTCTGGAGCTGCCCTCTTCCTCCCCGTTTTTTTCATGCTCCGCAAAGGGCATGTATACCTCTATCTCCCCGGAATAGCCGTACTTGATATCCGTATGGGGATACTGCTTTTCAAAAACCCGCAGCATGGCGCGGTTCTCGCTTAGCACCGTGGCCGTAAACGCCTTGAATTTGTTTTCCTTGGCGATTTTCTCCAGGATTTGCAGGAGGTATGTCCCAAGGCCCAGGCTCTGATAGTCCTCTTTGACCACAAAGGCGACTTCGGCTACGTCGGTTTCCTTTTCCGCCGTGCCGTAGGAGCCGATGGCAACTATTTCCTTGTGTTTGCCCCTTTGTACAATGCCGATGATGGTCATGTTCTGCCGGTAGTCCACAGCGGCCCACTGTTTTTGCAGCATTTCCCGGGTAAATATTTTTCGCCGATAGAAGAAGCGATAAAAAACGGTGGTTTCCTGCAGGGAGTAGTAGAAATTGCGGGCGGCGAACTCATCTGAGGGCAAAAGCGGCCGGAACTCTATCGTTTTGCCGCTCTCAAGCTCAAGATGGGATTTGTAATCCTCCAGAAACATGAGATCCTGCTTGCTGGGCGGCAGTTGATCGGCAAATATGTAATGCCGCTTTTTGGCCGCACTGATCAGTTCTTCCCGGAACTTGGG
>JAWOFF010000155.1:0-17952 GCA_046482325.1 Desulfosalsimonadaceae bacterium | reverse complement strand
TCAACTTTCGGGAAGAGATCAAAGACGCCTTTAAACGGGCGTCCAGCGAGGCCACCGCCGCATTCGGCAACGGGACGGTGTATCTGGAAAAATACCTCACAGCCCCCAGGCATGTCGAATTTCAGGTGCTTGCCGACAAACACGGCAACACGATCCATATGCTGGAGCGGGAATGCTCCATTCAGCGGCGGCACCAGAAAATGATTGAGGAAACTCCCTCTCCGGCCATGACCCGGGAGCTGCGGGAAAAAATGGGAGAGGCGGCCGTGGCCGCCGCCCGGGCCTCAGGATATGTAAACGCAGGTACAGTGGAATTTCTGCTGGACGCAGACGGCTCCTTCTATTTCCTGGAAGTCAACACCCGGCTCCAGGTGGAGCATCCTGTCACCGAGCTGCTTACCGGCATTGATCTCGTCCGCAGGCAAATTGCCATTGCATACGGCGAGGCCCTGAATATCGAGCAGGAAGAGGTAATGGGCCGCGGCCACGCCATCGAATGCCGGATTTATGCTGAAGACCCGGAAAACCAGTTTTTCCCCTCCCCAGGCAAAATCCTCTACCTCCATGAGCCCAGGGGGCCGGGCATCCGCATCGACTCCGGCGTATATCCCACCTACACGGTCCCCGCGGCCTATGATCCCATCCTCTACAAGCTGATCATATGGGACGAGGACCGGGAGCATGCGCTGAGCCGTATGATCAGCGCCCTGTGCGACTTTGTGCTGCTGGGGATCAAGACCTCGATTCCCTTCCTGCTCAAGATCCTCCAATCCCAGCGCTTCATTGAGGGCAAAGCGGACACGCGCTTTATCGAAACCGAAATGATCCATACCCTGCCCAACAGCCGGTATACGGAAGACGCAGGGCTGGCCTTTGTGGCGGATGAAATTACCCGCAACCCCCGGACCCGCTCGCTTACACCTGCGGAAAGCCGGCCGCCAACGCCCTGGCAGTCCCTTGGCTATTGGCGGATGAGCAAATAGACAGCCTGAGCACGCAATGTATACATGGAACCTTGAAAAAGAAAGGCTGGATGCGGAGGCCTACCTCTGCGGCAGGCGGTGCGATTTTACCGCCACCTATATGCAGGTTGCCAACCTTCAGTTTATAATCGCCCGGCAGCCTGAAATTGTTCGGACAAGCACGGCATCCGCCCTGATCCGGGTACTTGAAGGCAAGGAACACGCAGGCCAGCGGCAGGTGTTTTTTCTTTTGAAGAAGGCGGGAGAGGCCCTGGCTGATCTTATCTGCCGCGCACCTGACAAAAAAGCAGGAGAACAGGCGCGAAACGGCCTTGTCCGGATACTTTGCACCCGCACAGGTCCCGCTTTCCGCGCCGCAGCAGAAGCCATGGGCTCGCTTCCGCTCCGCCTTCAGGTCAGGGCGCCTGCTCCGGCGGACAACACGCCGCAGGTAGTGTCCGTGCCTAAACTGGAAAAAACACTCGGCAGCTCGCTTGGCCGGGCCAGGTGGATAGGTCGGAATCTGGTACTTGAAATAGTTGAAGAACCGGGCCGCCTGCTGGTTTTCAAGTTTGCCCGGCCCGGCCAGGACCCATCGGAGCTGGCTGCTGAAATCCGTTGGATGCAGCATATATCCATTCTAGGGCTTGCCGAAAAGGATCGTTTCGCCGTGCCCGAGCCGCTCTGGAAAGACGCCCCGGTGATTTTACGCATCCTGGACCCCCGCCTGGAAATTCCGCGATCCCAGGCAATCGCACAGGACCGGCTTGCTATCGGATTCAGGGTGCACCGGGGCTACTTTGCCTATCCCAACGACTGCACAAACGGAAAAATGCCCGGCAAGAGGGCCTTCCGCGTTATTCTCGGCAGAACTGCAAGGCTCTTCGGCCGCCTGGCCTCGCTTGGTATTATTCACACAGCCCCTATCCCGCTTTTTCACAACCGCGTTCAGCGGCACCGCAGAAATGACGGCGGCCTCTATGAATGGCGGCGGGGCGGACGGCTGGACCAGTGGCTCGCATCCTGTTGCTATCCGAACATCAGCAGAAGCGGCATCCGGGACTTTGAGCACTTCATGGCTTTCAGCGGGACGCCCGCCAGGCTCTACGAGCATATCGGCGCCCAGGTCCTGAGCCTGGTTCTTCTGGCAGGCAGCTACTGCCGCAACCGGGAAAAACATCGAATGGGCTTTGATGAAAAGGGCCGGCCAGTGGATGCCAGGGAACTTTTTGACCGCAAATGGCTGACCGGGGTGCTGGCGGAACTGTTTTCCAGCTACTATCAAGGTTTTACAGGGATCTCCGACAAAGCCCCCTGTCCTTTGGATCTGGACCATACAAGCGGCCGTCTTATCGAAGAGATGGGGGTGGACCGGCACATGGAGGAGTTTTTGCGCGTGGCCGAACAGGAAGCCATGAGCGCGGCGGAGTTTCACGATTTTCTGGTCAGCCGGGGTTTTTCCACCGAAGCCGCCGGAAGGACGGAAAAGGGCAAAGAAGACATCCGCATCCTGACCGGCCCCCACCTGGGAGGATTCAACCAGCGCATTTCCGTGCCCGAACTCACTGAATACACGGCAGCCCTTTCCGCCCTTTGCATCATGGACCGCTACTGGCTGGAAAAAGGAGACGATTTTGCCGCCTCAATTTGTTCCAGAAGCCTCTCGCGCTGATCTTCCAGATCGATCAGCTCAGACATCATTCCCGGTTTAGCGGAATGAGCCGGCATGCGGGCCCTGGCCTCTGCTAACTGCTCTTCTACAGCCCTGAGCTGCCTGTATAGCTCCTCCAACTCCGGCATAAAAAATATCCTTTCCGGCTTATGGATGCCTGCCCGTTTATTCCTTAAACTGCTCCCGCAGCTCGAACTTCATGACCTTGCCCGTTGGGGTGCGCGGCATATCGGCCACCTTGATAAATTCCCGCGGGATTTTGAATTTTGCCAGCCTGCCGGCCAGAAAATTTTTCATGTCCTCAGGCGAGGGGTCTTTGTCCCCGGCAGGGGTATAGAAAGCCACCACGGTTTCCCCCCACTCCGGGTTGGGTTTGCCGACCACCGCCACCTCGGCGATGTCCTTAAACCTGGTCATCTCATCTTCGACTTCCTTGGAATAGACATTCTCACCGCCGGTTACAATCATGTCCTTGGTACGATCCACGATAAACATATACCCGTCTTCGTCAAGGCGGGCCAGATCGCCGGTCTTGTACCAGTCCCCGTGAAATGCCTCCCGGGTTGCCTCCGGGTTGTCCAGGTAGCCTTCCATCATGGATGCCGCCTTGAGCCAGATTTCCCCTGTCTCTCCGCGCCGGGCCTCTTCCTCCCCGTTTTTCATAACCACCAGATCCGCCCCCGGCAATGCGGTTCTGCCGATGGAGCCCGCTTTCTCAACCTGTTCTTCCGGGAAAAGGGTAGTGCCCGTAGGCCCGCCTTCCGTCATGCCGTAAACCTGATAGAAATTGTTTGACTTATACTTGGAAATAAGAGTCTTTGCGTGTTCCGCGCTGATGGGGCCGCCGCCGTAAATCCAGCAGCGCATCGAGGAGAGATCATAATCATCGAAATCGGGCACAAGCTGCAGAGGAGCCAGATAAGAGATGGGCGCGCCGAAATACACCGTTGTCTTCTCATCCCGGACCGTCTGAAGGAAGTGCTGCGGATGATATTCCCGTAACAGCACGGTTGTCGCCCCCACGTACATCGCCCCCATGAACCAGTTGTTCAGCGGGGAGGAGTGCCATATGGGCATTGCCGTCAACAGCCGGTCGCCGCCGTCCATCTTCATGGCCAGGGCCCCGGTTATGCCGGCCATAATAACATTTTTATGGCTGTGCACGCAGCCCTTGGGCTTGCCGGTGGTACCGGAAGTATAGAGAATTTCCGCAGTGTCTTCCTCTGCTGCAGGAACCTCGTGCAAAGCAGGCGCATCCTCCAGCAGAGACTCCAATTGCTCCAGTTCTTCCACGGGCGAATCCAGAGTCAGGCTGGTCACATTGCTGCCGACCGCGGCAGCGACATCTGCAAGCGCCCCGTCAAACAAAAACAGCTTCGACTTGCTGTGATCCAGCAGGTATGTCACCTCGGGCGCCATTAGCTTATGATTGACCGGCACCACGGAAGCTCCCGCTTTAAGGGCGCCGAAAAAAGCATAAACAAAGGCGGGAGTATTCAGGCTCATAACAGCCACACGATCGCCTTTGGCCACACCTTTGGACTGGAAGACGGCGGCGGTTTGCTCTGTGCGTTTCTTCAGTTCCGTAAAGCTGATGCCCCGCCCCTTGTATCGAAGAGCATCCTTACTGCCGTATTTTCTTGCGTTTAAATCCAGTAGTTCCGTAAGAATCATCGCATTTCCTCCCCTTTGCCTGGCGTTTTCCTTTTTTCATGGCCTGCCTCAACCTAAACTGAAAATCCCGGAGGGTTTCAAACAGGAATAAAAATACATAATTGCAGGCAGACTCTGCCCTGTTTCCCTGCCGGGGCTCACACGGAACTCAGCAGCAGATGAAAGAAGCTCTGCACCCACTTTCCTGAAACCACATCATATACATTGAACTCCGGAGCCGGCTGCCCGGTTTTCTCCCCCAGAAAAACCTCCAGAAGATCCAGGGAAACGCCCTGGAGGTCTTTGGCTGCCTCCGCAGGGATTTCCGGGCGCAAACGGTCGAATGCGCGGCACTGTGCCGGCCGGAAATCATAGAGCAGACAGCTCTCGTTTTTTAAAAGCGGGCAGGCAGCAGCCCCCGCCAGGGCCCGATCAATGCACTCCTGGCGCAATGAACTGCTGAACTCCGTGTTTACGGCAAACTGAAGATAGACCGCTTCTGCAAGGGTCAGCCTAAGCGGCTTAAAACAGCACCTGCTGTGATCCCTTCCGCAACGCGGGGTTGCCTCTGCAATGTCTGCCCCGGCGCTGTCCAGAATTGCCTTCGTCTTTTCAAAGTAAGGCTGCAGTTCGACCTTAAACTCCGGGATCAGGGATGGTTCGGATATACTCAGGGGCGCCTCCTTTTTTCCGTACTGATGGAGAAACCGTTTCTGTGAGTGTTCCGTCGGCTGAGAGCGCAGCCCCCGCATCTTTTTGCCGGCGCTTTTCTTGTCCAGCCCTTTTCGCAGCAGATAGGAATAGACTACCGTCCCTGTTCTTCCAATTCCATGGCGGCAGTGAATCAAGACTTTTTTGCCCAGATAAATGCACTCGTCAAGCCAGTCCAGAGCATTTTCCAGTTCTTCCATATCGGGCATTCCCTCGTCCATAATGGGCAAATAATAAACCTCAAAGCCCTGCTCCTGTTCAAACCGCACCAGCTCGGATATTTCCAGGCACAGGTTCATAATCGCCTTGATCCCCTGTTTTTTTATGCTGTCAAGTTCCGCATAGGACATGGGAGCATGGCCGACGGCCAGGCGGGGCGTAACCCAGGTCAGGGGATAGACGGGATCATGTGATTTTTTGAACAGGGAAAAAATCATAGGCTTCCCCAATAATGGTTTCTGCCAGGGACCGGACCTGCTGCTCGCTGCTAAGCCGCATGTCCAGAAGCACGGTTTTGCCGAGCACAATGCCCAGTCTGGCCAGATTAATCCCGGTATCTGTCCGGGAGCGGCGATCAAAAAATGCCTCCAGAAGGTCCGCATGGATATCCACGACAAACTGAAAATGCTCCAGAACTATACGAATCAGTTCAGTCCGGTAAACTCGCTGCTCCGTATTGCCGCCGCCGCCTTTGAAGCTGAAATGGATGTAGTTCTGTTCAGCCACGGATCCCTGAACCGCATCCAGAACCGCAAAGTGATAGCCAAAACGAAGCAGGGCGTGCACATACTCAGAATCCAGTATAGCATAACTGGAAAACATTGTGGATTTTTCGACGTTTACAAAGGAAGCGGTGCTCTTGGCGTATGCATCCCAGTCATAGTGAAGTATGTTTTCGTTCCATTGCACAGCCGGAGAGGCAAGGCCGGCAAAAAGCTCCTGCATGGGCCGGCTTTGAATATGCTTCAGCTCGACTGCTTTCCCGGATTTTCCGGCGGGGGCAATCCCCTTATGAACGTCCAGCACATGCATGACCAGGGGCAGGCCGGAAATCAGGCGTTTGGCGCCGTAGCTGTCCAGGCCCCGCCTGCCGACAAGAAAAAACATCTCCCGTACAGCGGCTTCGTGAACATAGCGGACAATGTCATGCAGGCTCTTGCAGGACCGGATGGAAAAATCGGCAGCATCCGGATCCTGCAGGCTGAGCGGAGAAATAAAACGCAGAGCTTCCGAAAGCTTTGCAAAAACAGGGGAATCCGGTTCCCGGGAGCCGGGCTGCGGGGATTCTGACGTAAACAGAGCACCGGAGAGAACAACCCCCACGTCGCTGTCGATACTGACGGTTTTTCCGGCTGCAATGGATTCGGCTCCTCCGACACCGCAGATCACAGGAATGCCGTATTCTCTGGCAACAGAGGCAAAATGGCAGGCCGGGCTCCCGTACTCCGCGATGACCGCCCTGACTTTGTGCAGGGCAAGGGTCAGTTCCGGCGGCAGCTCCCCGGTCACAAGTATGGCCTGATCCGGGATCTCTGAAACAGAGGGGATTCGGCCCGGCTTGTAGATCCGGCCCGAGGCCCGCCCGGAGCTAACCCACTGCCCCCGGGCCAGGACGGCATCCTCGGGATAACTGTCCTCCGCCCCGGGCTTGACGGAAGATATTCGCAGAGGCCTGGATTGCACAATATGGATGCGCTCCTGTTCATCGACAAGCCATTCCACATCCTGCGGGGTTTTGGATATAGCTTCCAGTTTCTGCCCCAAATGAAACAATGCGCTTATGGTTTCGAGCGATAAAAGCCCGGAATTATTTAAATCACAAAGTTCTTCCCTGCGGATGTCGAAGCTTGCCAGGCCCTGGCCGGCCGCACCGCCAGCCAGGCTTTGCCCGCTTCCGGAAACCATGTAGGTGCTGGCCTTGTCCGGCTCATTCTGGTCCCTGGTATAGAGTATGCCGCTGACCCTGGCCCGGATGGTGGGCATTATTATCACAGCCATCGGGGTCATCAAATCGCTGAACCCCCGGCTCATCCTGTAGTAGAGCGCATGCGGACTGTATTTGCTGGCCAGCACCTGCTTGTAGACCTGGAACCAATCCCGGGGGGCGACATCAAGACGGCTTTCAAATTGCCCGGCAAAAGAGGCCTGCAGATCTTCACCCACGGCGCTGCTGCGAAGGGCCAGGGCGCTTTGCTCCATGCCCAGCTCTTCCATGCCGCGCCAAACCTCTTCTTCCAACGCGGCCGGCGCTTCCGCGTCCAGCAGACCTGACTGTATCCTCAGGCTGACCTGCTGCAGTTCCTCGCTGTTGTCCGGGCCGAGCCGGCTTAATTCCTGCTCAATAAACGGGAAAAGAGCGTTTCGCTCAAGCAGCAGGGAAAAAGCCCGGGTTGTGACGACCAGTCCGGGCGGGACCCCAAATTCCCGCTCGCTGCAAAGAGCAGACAGGGCGGCGGCCTTTCCGCCGGCCAGAACTTCGGAAAGTTGTGCATTCATCGGCAAGACATAAGGGGGCTCTGAAGGGGGCGGCTCTTCGGTCAGTGCCAGGCTGGCATAAAATGCGTATTTGCGGCAATAGTTGCGCAACAAGCTGTATTTCAGAGGATTGAAGGCAATGATGGCATCGACCAGTCCCTCCACCATCTGGTCCAGAAGCCGGCAGAGATGCTTGATATGTTCATAATCACAAACAAGCTGTTTCTGCCTGATTTCCTCCAGCCGGGAAATCAGTTCCAGCGCACTTCTGTCTCCCTGCCGGAGGTGCTGGAAAAGAGCGTACTTTTTGTGAATCAGAAAACCGGGAAGGCAGATTTTGAGAAACCAGTTCTCCAGAACATGCCTGCACTGAGAGAAAACCTCCTGGCCCCGGCTAAGGGGGGGTTGTCCCGCAGCAGATTCTCTGTTTTTTTTCCGCGCCAAGCTCAGCTCCGCTCCTGCAGAATGATCTGAATCTTTTCTTCAAGCTCGTTTTTGTCGATCGGCTTAACCAGATATTCCCGGGCGCCGTATCCCTTCGCCTCCCGGGCGGTTTCCAGGGTGGGATAGCCGGTGAGCATAAGCACGTCAATATCGGGGCGCTCCTCCTTGATCTGCCGGAGCACCTCCACGCCGCTTATCTTTTTTAACTTGATATCCAGTATGGCAATATCCACGCTTTGCGAGCTTACGTACTCCAGGGCCTCCTGCTCTTCCGTGAACACAGTCACAGAATGGCCCTTGCGTTCCAGAATCCGTTTGATCATGGTACCGGCGTCCTCGACATCGTCTAAGACCATGATATTGCTCATATCTCACCTCCTGACAAGGTCATACTGTTCCTGGGGGGGCAGGCCCAGCTCCTCACATTCCTCCTCCGGCAACTTCATGTACCAGAGGGGAAGCTCCACCAGAAAAACTGTTCCCGGACCATGAGAAGGACTCTGTTCCGGCAGTCCCTGCAGATACTCCTTGGGAGCGGGACTTAGAACATTGATCCTTCCTCCGTGGTCCTTGATAATCCCGAAAGTGACGGATAATCCCAGACCTGTACCCTTGCCCACGGGTTTTGTTGAAAAAAAGGGATCAAAAATTTTGTTTAGAATCTCTTGTTTGATACCTGCTCCGGTATCTGTAACGGTAATCGCAACTCGTCTTCTGTGGGCACAGAGCTTGGTTGTAATGCGAATAAAGCCGTCCTGCTCGACTGCGTCAAACGCGTTGTTTAAAAGGTTCATCCATACCTGTTTTAATTTGTTCCTGTCGCCGTCAATCTCCGGGATGTTGGGATCAAAATCACGCAGAATCTGGACCCGGCTTAAACCGAACGTGTGCTCGACAACCGATATGACCTCCTTTATGGAGGCATTGATATCGACTTCCGTGCGGGTGGTCTGGCCCTGCCTGGAAAAGCCCAGCAGATCGGATACAATATTGCTGCATATCTTTGTCTGCTTCTCAATAACGCTTAAATCCTCCGCCATCTGGGTGCCCGGCTCCACATCCTCAAGCAGCAACTGGGCGTATCCCAGTATGATGCCCAGCGGCGTGTTGATTTCGTGGGCCACGCCCCCCGCGACACGGCCCAGATCCTCCATCTTCTGGGACTGCACCAGGCGCTCCTGGTACTGCTTAATAACGGTTATATCCCTTGCTGTGAGCAGAAGCCCTGAAATGCGGCCCTCGGCATATACGGGAACCTTCAGGACATGAAACCAGATCGCCGTATCTCCCTGTTTGACGCTGATCTCTTTGGACAGGGGCTTGCCTGTATGCAGTATCTGCATATCCTCATGATAATTCTGATCAGCCTGTGATTCGGTGAATATATCAAAATCAGTCTTGCCCAGCACATCGGCCTCGGCTATTTGAAAATACGAACAAAAGGCCTTGTTGGCCGCCTGGTAAACCAGGTTCTCATCCTGTAGCGTCACAAAGTCCGGGGTAACATCCAAAGTGATGCGAAGCACCTCTTTTTGTCTGGAAAGCTCCTTTTCCGTTTGCTGGAGCTGATTAATCCGCTCATCCAGGGTCATGGCCATGTAATCAAAGGCTTCGGCCAGCTCCTGGATCTCGTCGCCTGCGTTTTCCTGGTATACGGGGCAATTCAGGCAGTTGAAATCGCCCTTTTCATCCTGTTCCAGATGATAGAAGGGGCACAGTGTCCCGGTTATATACCAGCACCTGCGGCGGGTATCGCCGTAGGCCGGGCAGGTGGTGGCCTGGCAGTTATTGATTTCCCAGCAGTGCCGCCTGGGCTCAGGCGCGGAGTGCACGCTTAAATTGCCTTTGACCATCTCGCTGGCGGACTCTGTCAGGGCCTTTATTCTATTGATAAACTTTGAGGAAAACAGGGAAACTATGAGCAGGGCCAGGATGGTGGTGCCGCCGGTGAGCCCGAAAATCCAGAGGCTAAGCTGCCGTATCATGGCCTCCAGCCGCTTTCGGTGCATGCCGATGCGCACAGTGCCCAACTGGTCGTTTCTTATCTTTACGGGCTTGGCAAAATCCTGGATCTTACCCTTCTCCGTGAGCAGGAGCATGCCTGTTGAACCTGCCGCAGGGCGGTCACTTCCGTATACCTCTAAAAGGTCAAGGGGGAAGCCGTGCTCAAAGGTGTGTACCAGCACCCTGCCGGCCTGGTCCAGGATAAAAGCGTAGGCAAGATCCGAATTGGCTTCCTCGATTTCGTCCACGAGGTTTTTCAGGCGGAGAAAATCCATGGCCAGAAGAGGTTCTTCCGAGCGGTAGGCGAGGTTGGAAGCCAGCACCTTTCCCCGCTCTTTGTTTTCCTTAATCAGTTCAGTGGAAGCAATATGAGTGCCGATGATGCCTAAAATCACGCCAAGACAGATGATTATGGCAGAGAGACCCAAAATGAGCTTGGTCTTTATTTTAAGCCGCCGTATAGAAAAAAACCGCTTACTCACCCGATTGCACCCTAACCTTGCTGGTCAGTTCTCTGATGGGATCAAAATCCTCATCTGTTGCGTTTATAATACCCTGGAAATGGGCTAGCTCCAATATCTCCCGGTGTTCCGGGTTAACAGGGTCCAGCTCCAGCAGGGCCTTTTTGATCTTTTCAACTACATCGGGGGACAGCCCCTTTCCGGCTGCATACACCCAGCTCGGGAACCCCCGGGTGCTGTCCAGAATACGGATTGCCTCCAGGTCCACCCGGTCGCCTACCAGATCCAGGGTTCCTTCCCGGATGGAGCCGATATCGGCCTCCCCCAGATAGACGGCCTGCACCACCTTTTCCTGCTTTGCGCCTGGACCCGGCGCGAAAGAGATGCCACGGAAGTCTTCTTTGGAAATCCCGTGCCGCAGAAAATGATCCAGGACAAACAGGTAGCCGGCCGCGGAGGTTGCATCTACGGCCATCCAGCGCTTGTTTCGGCAGTCCTGCAGGTTCTGAATGGCCTTATTGTCCGCCCGGCAGATAATCTGGCCCCTGAAGGTAGGCTTGCCGTTTTTTTCCACAATGCGGGCAAATGCCCGGGCCTGGTAGCGATCGGCAATCCTGGTGTAGACCAGCGGGTTGGAAAAGGAGATATCGATCTTGCCCTCCCCCACCATTTGCACATGCGCTTCAAAGGTATCAGGAAAGATCTGGCGGATGGGCAGACCCGTCTTTTCTGAAATATACTCAACCAGTCGGTGGTGCCTGGAAAAGGAGACCCTGTGGGAATACTGCGGCAGGCAGGCGTAAGTCAGCGAATCCAGCTCTTTTCTGGCCTGAATCTGCTTGCGGCGGCTCAGGTCGATTTTTTTTGTCGAGTCTTCCTGCTTGCAGGCGGACAAAAAAACGGCCGCACCCACAAGGAGCAGAATACATGCTTTAGCCGGGGATAAAGACGATAGATTCACTGTATTTTACCTAAGTTGACAGCTCTTGGCGAAGCGCAGCCAAAGCGATGTTGGCGGCATTAGTCGCTTTTTACGAAGCCATCAAATTTCTAAAGCTAAAAACGGCCTGATTACCTTAAAATAACAGGGAAACAAAAGGTTTACAAATTAGGAACGTGCAGCTTACAATTCGAAAGGCGTCAGGCTCTCAAAGCCGTCTTCTGTAATGACAAAGCTTTGCTCAAACTGGGCCGAGAGTTTACGGTCTGCGGTAATAGCGGTCCACTGGTCATCCGCGATAAAAAGCTCCGGCCCTCCCAGGTTGATCATGGGCTCTACGGTAAAGACCATATTCGGCACCAGCATGATGCCGGTGCCCTTTTTCCCGTAATGAGGCACCTGCGGGGGTTCATGAAATTCAAACCCCACCCCGTGGCCGACAAATTCGCGGACCACTGAGCATCCCGCGCTTTCCGCGTACTTCTGGATCGCCCGCCCGATATCGCCGATATGGTTGCCGGGGGCCAGCATCTGCATGGCGGCTTTAAGACTTTGTGCGGCCACGCTCACGATTTTTTTGGCCTCGGGCGAGGGATCGCCCACAAAGAAGGTTTTGTTGCAGTCCGCGTAAAAACCGTTTAAGCAATGGGTAACGTCCACATTAACGATATCTCCGTTTTTTAAGACATAATCACCGGGAATGCCGTGACAGATCACCTCGTTTACCGAGGTGCAGATGCTTTTGGGAAAGCCCCGGTAATTAAGAGGGGCGGGCACCGCTCCGTTTTTCACCGCATGTTCATGGGCGATGGTGTTCAGCTGCTCTGTTGTAACCCCAGGCGCAATGGCCGCCTCCACCAGGTCCAGTGTCTCGAGCACCAGCCTGCCGCAGGTCCGTATCTGCTCGATATCGTTTTTGCTCTTGAGCTGGATGTTGTATTTGTCTGCATAGAGTTTTTTGTAATTGACCGGTCTCGGTGTTTCCGCATTCATGCAGCATTTTTTGTATTTTTTTCCGCTGCCGCACGGGCAGGGGTCATTGCGGCCGATTTTCTTTCCTTCGTGTTTCACTTCTCAGTCCCCCGTTTTAAGGGTTTTTTTCATATTTTTCCGAAATAGAAATCAGTATATAAATCCCTCCAAACGGTGTCAAGGAATGCATTGCCCGGGCCGGGCGGTTCTGGTATGCTACATGTTTTCAGAATTTGCGGAAAAAGCCGGAATACTGTGGAAACCAAACTGTTGCGAGGGTGCTATGGCATATAAACGAGAGGAAATGGTTTTAAAGACAGCCAAGGAAATCGTAGTCAAATTTATCGAGGTGGGCAATATCACGCCGTCGAGTTTTCATGAGCATTTTCGGAACATCTATCAGACAGTGGAAGCCTCGGTGAAATCCTCCGAGCAGGACGGGCCGGCGGCGGAAAACGGCGGCTAGTGGGCCTCGGCCCAGTCCCTGCCAACGGCTGTATTGACCCTGAGCGGCACCTTAAAGGACCAGATTGTCTCCATGATTTCCTTGACCCCGGTCTGCACGGTGGCCAGCTCCTCCTCCGGCACCTCGAATACCAGCTCGTCATGGACTGTTAGAAGCATGGCGGAGCGCAGGCCGGCGTCCTGGATATAGCGGTCCGTCCGGATCATGGCCAGCTTGATCAGATCCGCCGCCGTTCCCTGAATGCGTGTATTTATCGCAGTTCGCTCGGCAAAGGCCCGTACGTTACTGTTCTGGCTTTCGATATCCGGAAGCAGGCGAATCCGGCCCAGTTCCGTTTCCACCTGTTTTGTCTGCCGGGCGTGTTCGATGGTTTCGTCAATAAAGCGCCTGACGCCGCTGTAGCGGGTAAAATACTGATCAATAACGGTTTTGGCCATTTTCGGGGTAATGCCAAGTTCCCTGGACAGGCTGTAGGCGCCCATGCCGTAGATAATGCCGAAATTGATGGCCTTGGCCTGCCGCCTGAGCTCAGGCGTTATCGATACCGGGTCCGCATGAAAAACCTCTGCGGCGGTCCGGGTATGCACATCCTCATCCGCCCGGAAGGAGTCGATCAAGATCTCATCCCCGGAATAATGGGCCAGCAGCCGCAACTCCACCTGGGAGTAATCCAGGGAGACGAAATACCAGCCCTCCCTGGGGATAAAGGCCCGGCGCACATCCCTGCCCGCTTCAGTGCGGATGGGAATGTTCTGCAGGTTGGGGTTCGAGCTCGATAGCCTGCCGGTAGCCGTCACGGTCTGATTGTAGGAGGTATGAATCCGGCCGGTCTCAGGATTGATAAGATCGAAAAGGGCATCCACGTAAGTAGACTTGATCTTTGCCAGGGAGCGATAGTGCAGGATCAGCCCGGGCAGTTCATGGCGCCCGGACAGAGCGGTCAGCACGTCCACGTCTGTTGAATACCCGGTTTTTTTCTTTGTCTTCTTCTGCACCGGGAGCTTGAGCTTGTCAAACAGGATCCTGCCCAGCTGCTGCGAGGAGTTGATGTTGAAGTTCTCGCCCGCCTGGGCGTATATCCTCTCCTCTGTCTGCTCCAGCTGCACGGCGAGATCCCTGGAAAACTCGCGCAGCCGCTCCTTGTCCACCCGGATGCCGGCAGCCTCCATCCTAAGAAGCACCGGAATCAGTGGCATCTCCACGCTATCAAAAAGCGGCAGAAGTCCCGCCGACCCGAGCATGGGGGAAAGTTTTCCGTAGGCCTGCAGCGTAATATCAGCATCCTCGCAGGCATATTCCGCGGCCTTTTCAATATCCACCTGGTCAAAACACTCCAGGATGTGATCTCCCTCGCGTACCGCCTCCTGATAGGAAATCATTTTGTGGCCCAGATAATCAAGCGCAATCTGATCAAGACTATGGGCGCGTTTTTCCGGGCTGATCAAATAGGAGGCCACCATGGTGTCGAAAACGACACCGGAGAGTTCCACACCGCAGCGCCTGAGAACCATCCAGTCATACTTGATGTTCTGCCCCATTTTCCGGACCTGCGGATCCTCCAGAACCGGGGCAAGAGCGGCAAGCACTGTGCGGCGCTCCAGTTGCCTTCCCGCGCCCGGGCCCACATGGCCGCAGGGTATGTAAAAGGCCTCGTTTTCCCGGACAGCCACCGATATGCCCACGAGTTCAGCCCGCATGGGGTCCAGGGAGGTGGTCTCGGTGTCAACTGCAAATGTGCCGGCCTTCCGGAGCTCGGCCACCAGCCAGGAAAGTGTCTCCTCGTCCAGAACTGCCTTGTAGTTGCGGGGCTTTCTTTCCGACCGGGCGGGATAGTCTTTCTGGAGCTGGCGAAATTCCAGCTCCCGGAAAAGCCTGCCCAGTTTCTGAGGATCTTCAGGCCGGCGCTTGAGGGCCTCCAGATCCCAGGGCACCGCAGCCCGGGTATCAATGGCGGCAAGATTGCGGCTCAAAAATGCCTGCTCCTTATTGGCCAGAAGCTTCTCCCGCAGCTTCTTGGATTTCAGGGTGTCGAGCTGCTCATAGAGCGCGGTCATATCCGGGTATGTCCGGAGAAGGGAGACAGCGGTCTTCTGCCCGATCCCGGGAACCCCGGGAATGTTGTCGGCCGAATCGCCGGCAAGGCCCAGAACATCGGTCATCTGGTGCGGCTCAATGCCGTAGTCTTTTTGAACGCTTTTTCTGTCGATATAGATATCCTTCATGGGATCCCAGATGACTGCACTGTCGGTGACAAGCTGGACAAAATCCTTGTCCCCTGTCACCATGATGACAAAAAAGCCCTCCTCCTGCCCGAGCCTGGCGTAGGTGCCGATCAGGTCATCGGCCTCATAGCCTTCCTTCTCGATAACGGGGATCCGGAAGCCTTCGGTGACAGCCTTGATATAGGGAATCTGGACCGCCATTTCCTCGGGCATCGGCGGCCGGTTTGCCTTGTAGTCGGCATACATTTCATGGCGGAAGGTGGGCCCCCTGGAATCGAAAAACATGGCTGCATAAACAGGCGCCCGCTCGTCGATTAGCTTTATCAGCATGCGGGCGAAACCATAAGTGGCGTTGGTGGGAAGACCGCTGGATGCGGAAAGCCCCCGGATCGCATGAAAGGCCCGGTGGATGTAGGCGGTGCCGTCTATCAGGTACAGGGTCCGGGTATCAGTCATAAGGCAGAACCGTCGGCTGCTGCTGAAATAATTGATACAAGCTCAGAGAGCCGGTCAATATAGAAGTCTCCAGGTATTTCCGGATTTCTGCAGGCAGCAAACCATACACCGGCAGCTTCTGCGGCCCGGGCATCCAGGGAGGAGTCGCCCACATACAGCATTTCTGCGGGCAGTGCACGGAAGTGCTCCAGCACCCGGTTTAAGCAGTCCGGATGCGGCTTTGGCCTGTCCACGTCCAGAGCGGTCACCACGAGATCAAAATAGGCGGCGATTCTGTGGACATCCAGCACCCGGTCCATGGTATCGGTGCGGTTGGTGGCAACCGCCAGCCCCACCTGCCGGTAGTATTTCTCCAGCACGGAGACAAGATCGGGATCCATCTGCATATAGGCAATAAAAGGGCTGTAGCCGATCTCTTTGCGGTACTGCTGGGCCTTTGTATACTCTCCTGCGTCCGGGAACAGCGCTGCCAGGGCCTGGTCCGCTGTATGCATCTGAGCGTGGGCAAACTGCTCCGCACTCATGGGTGGGCGATCGAAATGGGTCAGTATCTTGTTGTAAAACGCTTTGTTAGCCTGCTCTGTATCAAACAAAACCCCGTCGCAGTCAAATGTCAGAACCCGGATACCGTCCATAAGCACCTATTCGCTCTGCTCCTGCTCTTTTTCCCGGATGGTCCCGATCACAACAACCGACAGGGGCTCATGGTCGGTTACATCTGTTATAATAACCAAGCGATCGTAATAGCGGCCGGGGGTTTTTTTCTCGTTGGTAACTTTCACCTTATAGGCGCGTTTTCCCGAAATTTCTACCTGCTCCAGCTCATGGCTGATTTCGGTTCCCTTTAATGTGCTGACCTTAAGTATCCGGAACGGCTCTTTGGTTGCCGGAATAATAGTTACCGTATCGCTTATTTCCTCGCCCGCGGTCCCGCCCAGGTGCAGCCGTCTGGGTTTGATGACAGCGAACTCTTCGACACTGGCCTTTACATGGACCCTGATTTCCTCATTGTCCGGATCACTTGTAATTATCCGGGCGGCTTTGTTGATCTTTCTGCCGCCGTAGCCCTTGGTACTTACCTTGACCTTGATTTTTCCCTCGCCTCCGGGGGGGATCTGCCTCGTATAAGAGACAGTGCTGCAGCCTCAGCCGGTTCGTACCGCTTCTATGTCCAGGGGTGCATCGCCTGCATTCTGCATCACGAACTCGTGGACTATCTTGTTTCCCTCCAGCACGGGGCCAAAATCATGGGATTTTTCCGCGACCACCGCCTCTGGGCCTGCCTGGACGGCGGGCACCGCAGCAAACGAAAGGCAGCAAACAAGCACCCCCATCCCCATTGATTTACAAAAACCCTGCCTCATCCGTTTCACCATGTCCTCTCCTGTTTTGCAAAAATGGTTTGCCGCTAGCGTGAGCGCCTTGTTTATTTAAGCGATATCGCAGACCATGTCAAGAACGCTGCTGTTTTTTCCGCAATTTCAGGGGGCCGGCTCCTTACCGGCCGCCCCGCAAACCCTGCCTGTGCCAGGCCAATGTAAAAACCCCGGCAGGTAGCCGGGGTTTTTCGCCGAAAACACTGCTTCTGCGGCCTACATCCCGGGCAGGCCGTCAAGCATCCGGTTATTTGCCGAACTGTTGAGCTGGAATCCAACCACGTCGTTATCCGCGCTGAAGCCGATGTAGTCCCCGTCCGCAGCCGCAGCGCCGAACAGATCCTGGCCGGTCTGCACCACTTTTTCATGCGGGTCCAACTGCTTTGTTATTGTTGTTTGGTTCACCTGAGATCCATCATCCTTATAAAGCCTTAAGGTCACATCCGCTCTGCTGTCCGCCGTATTGACAAAGGCGATTCCGGTCCAGCCCTGCTGCGCCAGCTTGGGAAAAACCCCCTGCTGCCGCTTGATATCAACCGCCGAATAGCCACCCAGCCGCGCGGGGCTGCTGCCGCAGAAGAGCTCAAAACCGCTCAAGGGCCGGGTGGAATCTATTTTGAACCATGCCGCATCCTCCGGCAGCTCGGATTTCTCCGCGTTTGTAAGGTATTTCTCCCCGGCCGGAATTGACTCGGAAAACTCCCCCAGGGGTGTCCCGTCTTCCTTGTAGGGGGTAATCGTCAAGTCGGCACCGGCGCTTGCCGGGTTATAGGCGGCGATTCCCGTCCACCAGGTGCCCTCTGTTGCCACATGGGGAAAGTAGAGGGTGTCCGCGCACGCGTCCCGCAGCAAAACGCCGCTTAAAATCCCGTCGCCGCCGAAGAGCTCCAGGCCGATAACGCCGGCGCCGCCCTCTATTTCGGCGGACTCGATATCCGGCTGCGCCGCGCCCAAACGATCCCGGATGGAGAAGCTTTTCTGGGCGCCCGAAGCCATAGTGACCTGCTCGGTCGGGCCGGTATCAAAACGAATTGTCAGTGTCTTTTCGGTATCTGTTGTGTTTACAAGCGCCAGTCCCGTCCACCAGGCATCATCGGAGGCAATATGGGGCACGTGAATGGCATCCCGGTTTTTCTCC
>JAWOFF010000135.1:0-9780 GCA_046482325.1 Desulfosalsimonadaceae bacterium | reverse complement strand
AACAATACGGGGCGCTTCAATCCGGTTCATGATGATGCTGCCGTCTGCCATTACCTCTCGTTCCACGATTTTAAACATACTCGCCTCCCTCCCTTGATCCAACCTAAACTGAGCGTTTCATGCAGTTATTAACATAAGCTCAAAAAAATACTTCCTAAATTTTTTAAGGCAAAAACGCAAGGCCAAAAAAGAAAAGTTTGAGAAAGGTCTCCTGTCTCGTTTTTTTAATCATTTGCCTTTTTGGCAATAAAATTGCAGAGGCCTTCTACCGGGGAAAATTTTTTGCTCTCCGCTATTTCTTCGGCTATGAGCTGCCCAAAACAGAAGGCCTGGCAAAACGGCTCGCCGACGATGACCGTATGACAGTGGAGATGGATCCCGCGGGTTTCAATGACTGACGTTATTCCGATGCGCATATGCCGTCCTGATTGCATGTATCCGTTTATCACTTTCCGAAAATTTAGAAGTACCGGACCGAACCGGTCAGTAACTTCTTGAGGATCCGCATCTTTCATTGTACTGCTCTGCCTCCTGTGCACGGTTGGGGAGGGCGGCCAGCCGGCGTTTTTGCTCTGTAACCGCCGGCCATTACCAGAAATTAGTATCGAACCCGCCAAATCCCGTCAAGTAAAGACAAGAAGCACTGCAGATAAAACGCAGGATGCCCGCTGTTGGCAAAAAAGATTTTTTCTGGTATTGGTTTGGGCATTTATCGCCGCATGCAATGCAAGCAATGGAAAGGACCGGCTGCCATGGAAGCAAACAGAGATGAAATCCTGCAAACCGCCTTTGAGTATGCCAAACGCCATGAACTGGCAAGCGGCGGATGCGCTCAATGCTGTCTTGCGGGCATTTTCGAAGCCATGGGCGTGGAAAATGAAGGAGTCTTCATGGCCGCTACAGGCCTTGCCGACGGTATAGGTCTTACCGGAGACGGCCATTGCGGGGCCCTCTCAGGAGGAGTAATGGCCATCGGTTATTTCTTCGGAAGGCCTGGAAACAAATTCGGTGATATGAAAAAACAGTTAAAGGCCTGCATACTCGCCAAAACACTCCATGACGCTTTTATTGAAAAATACGGCACCTGTCGTTGCGCAGACCTGCAGAAACAACTGGCCGGAAGATTTTTCAACCTCTACGACCCGGCGGAGATGGAGGCCGCCCTGGAAGCCGGGATGCCGGAGAAATGCTCCGCTGTGGTCGGAGAAACAGCCCGCATGGCCGCCCACATCATCCTGGAGGAAAAACAGCGGGGGACCAGCAAAACCTAAGTAGCCATTCTGCCGGGCTTCATAAGCGGAGCCCGCCGCCTTTTCCGGTTTTTTCCCCGCCCCGCCTGCAATGCTTCAGCCGTCTTGCAATTTGGCAATTTTATGCTAAAGTAACTTTTGCTTTTTCTAATGAACGGTTTTTTTAACATAACGGACGCAGGAAAAAGGCTATGAAAATAACTTGCCAGCAATGCGGGAAAACCTTTGTGGTACCCGATGAGAAGATCCCCGCCAACAAGCGGGTCAGGGTTCAGTGCCCGGGCTGCAAAACCCCCATCAGCCTAAGCCGGCCGGCGGAGAATGCGCAAGCTGCCGGGGACGGCGGCCAGCAGCAACTGATGGGTGAGGCACTGATCGAAAAAATCTTGGCCACATCAAAAGCCATGCCTCCGATGCCCCAAATACTGACGAAAGCACGGGAAATCATCAATGACGAAAACAAAGGCTTCCAGGAAATCGCGGAAGTACTGGAAACCGACCAGGCCATGGCCACACGTGTCCTTCGAATCGCGAACTCCGCCTACTACGGTCTGACTGTGCCGGCATCCTCGGTTCGCCAGGCCGCTGCCCTGCTAGGCAGCCAGACCCTGCTTGAGCTGATCACGCTTGTAAGCATGTCCCGTATCATGGGCAGTTCCCTGCGGGGTTATGGATTTCCCTCCATTAGCGTATGGCAGCATACCCTGGCTGTGGCTATGGCTTCAAAGACCATTGCTGAGCAAAAATATCCGGATCTTATAAACGATGCCTTCAATGCAGGCTTAATTCATGACTGCGGCATGATCGTTTTGGACGAGTATGTGACGGCACGCAAAGGCAGCCGACAGGTGCCGGCAGGGGATGAAAAAGCGCTGCTCGCATTTGAAAAAGCCCTGCTCGGCTGCGATCACGCGGAAACCGGTGCTGCCATTCTGGAGAAATGGAATATACCGCAGTTGCAGACAAATGCCATCAGGCATCACCACAGCCCCCGGAATTCGGGCATGGAAGAACTTGCCTGCATTCTTCACGTATCCGAATGCATAGCTCAGTACGGCCCGGAGATTGATAAAATAATGGATTCTGCTGAAGAAGGCGTTTTCGAGCGCCTGCAAATGCCCCCCGAAACCGTGGAGGGCATTTACAACAGTGTGATGGGCTCTGTCGAGGAAATCGTTAGCGAATTATCCTCTTAGCGGGCACCGCTTCACTTTTCCTTTTCAAAAATAGCCTCAGGCCGGGAAGTATCGTCCGTAGCGTTGGGGTAATCCTCGTGCCTGTGAGCTTTGCGGTTGTTTTCGATAAGTTTCCTGGCTTCCTGCATAAAACCATAACTTAAAATTCCGAAGGGTTTCAAAATTTTAAGTCAAAAATGACTTAATCGCCAAAAGGGGAGCTCGACTTAGATGGGCGGATTGGTTCGCATCCGGCTGCCGGGAGCTCTTTTCGCGGTTCTCCCATGAAGCTATACCGTATCAGCGTCTGGCTGCTAAGAGTTTTCAGCCACCTCTATTTTGTAGAGATGCGCTCCCTTAATCCGGAGCGTATCCCTGAATCCGGTCCGGTAATACTCGCGGCCAATCATCCTACTTCCATCCTCGATGCAATCCTGCTGGCTATGCAGACCAGTCGTCAGATTCATTTTCTCGGCAAAAGCGACCTGTTCCGCAATCGCTGGGTGGAAGCCCTGCTTCGGCGCCTCGGGGTCGTTCCCGTCTATAGAACTCACGAGGCTGAGTCCCACCGCAGTCGTAATCTCGAAGTCTTCGAAAAGGTTTACGAACTGTTTGAACGCGGCGGCTGCCTGGGCCTTTTTCCCGAGGGGCGAAACTCACCTGCCGGGCGGGTGGCCGCACTGCGCACAGGTGGTGCCCGAATGGCGCTGGGCGCTGAAGCACGAAACAACTACGAGCTTGGACTATCAATCGTTCCCGCAGGACTCACATTTGAACACCGCGAACTTTTTATGACAGCGGTCTTGCTGCGTTTTGGCCCTCCTATTTCTGTGGCTGCCTACGCCGAGCTGCACCGGCAAGACCCTGAAAAAGCGGTGCGGCAGCTCACAGAAAACCTGCAGAAATCTATGCGACGACAGGCCATGCACGTCGAGGACGATCAGATGCGTGAGCTGGCCGAGGATCTGTCAGAGGCACTCGGTTATCGCCTTGCGCCGCTTGCATTGGATAAGGAAAAACAAAACGGGAGTGCGCCGAAGAGCCGATCAGGTGTGAAACGCTGGATGTGGAAACTGCTGGACTGGTACCGGCCGGATGCCGGAGATATCTCTGCTGCTTTCGAAACCCGCGTACAGGACAGGCAGCAACTGACAGATATTCTGACAAGAGCCGCGGCTTTTAATCCGTCTTCGGTTTTGGCCCTGCGCCGCAAGGTGGACCGTTACCTGGACCATCTGCATCAGACCGAACTCAGCCGGAACGGGAAACAATCACTGGAGGCGCCGGTGCGCGAACGCCTGATCCGACTGCGGATGACCATTTACGCGCTTGTCATGGCGCCTGTGGCCTTGTTCGGTCTGGCGCATAACGTCGCGCCTTACCTGTTTGCCAAATACCTGGCGCGTCTTAGCCGGGACGAGGCTATACGAGCCTTTGCCTATTTCGGGGTGGGTTTTCTGGCGTTTACGCTCGCCTACTGCGGCTTCGGCTTCTGGCTCTGGTATTTTGCCGGCATGGGCTGGAAATTGGTGTTAGGCTACCTGGCCCTGCTGCCGCCCTCCGGTTTTGCCGCCCTGCGCTATCGACGCAACATTCTTGTCTACCGGAACAAAATTCTTGTGCGGACCTTCTTTTGGAACAACGAGGAACTTATCCGGCTCTTGCGGCGGGAGCGCCAGGGCGTGATCGAACGTTTCCGGGAACTTAAGGGGCTTGCCGAAGGAGGTTAGGCGTGCAGAAGGCCCTTGCCGGATATGAAGCAGTGTCACAAATCAATCCAGAGCCCCCAGGCCCAGTATGTCTCCTCACACCTCGAGAACTCCCCAATCACCGAGCGGCCGTCCCGATATTCCAGGCCGATGCGGAAACTGCGGCGCCCCCCGGAAACCGGCACCATCAATCCGGTCTGCACGGTAACATCCGGCTCCCAATCAGACTCTTCAAAGGAGGTGATATCAGCGGCTGCGTAATAACCCAGCCAGCCACCCCATAAACCGTCTTCGTCTTTGAACTCAAGCCCTGCCTGAAAGCGCCATTCTTCCTGGGCATCATTGCGTAGATCAAAAGCCCAACCCGACTCAGCATACCCTCTTAAATGCTCTCTTAGCGGCAAAGACAGCCCCAGGACATACTCCTGACGCGTATACTCGATGCGTTTGCGCCCTGTCCGTTCAGCATATTCATCACCCACATGACTGGAATCGTGGTTTACTCCAAATTTCAACACAACACCGCTGGCTCCGCGCCAGCTAAGATCAATGCCATAAAGCCCGTCCCAGCCAAGGTTGTCCAGCGAGTGCGATCGGTCAAACATACCAAGAAATGCTCCGTGAAGATCCAATTGCAACCCCCGGTCCGGATGGGCTGCCGGAGAAATCCGCAGCAGGCCAAGCCGGCCGCCTATCCGGAAAACGTAGCGCTTGTCCCCGGCCCCGGCTATATCCGAATCGCTGTAGCGCACCGCGTTTAATGCAACGGTCGGGGCCAGAGGATCGGCAAGGTAGCCGGGATACAACAGGCTTGCCGGGACGAACCGGCCCTTCCAGCCGGAGCCAACCGAAAACGCGGGGGGCGATGACTCCGCCTCCGACGGCAGCAAAAGCAGGCAGAGGCCTGTGACCAGCATCCAGAGCGACAACTGCCGGACAAACGGCAGAGCTTTGCACTCACAAAAAGCCATTTTCCCCCGGTAATACATAATAAATGGGCGTTCCTTTGATTTCACTTGCAAGAGAGCAGGGTTACAGGAGGTTGCTGGCCAGTTCCGCAAGCTCGGAGCGCTCGCCCTTCTCCAGGCTTACATGTGCATAGATTTTCTGGCCCTGCATTTTTTCAATCAGATAGCTCAAACCGTTGGACTGGCTGTCCAGGTAGGGATGGTCAATCTGGAAAACATCCCCGGTAAAAACCATCTTGGTGTTTTCCCCCGCGCGTGTAATGATGGTTTTGACCTCATGGGGCGTCAGGTTCTGGGCCTCATCGACGATAAAGAATATCTTGACCAGGCTTCGGCCCCGGATATAGGAGAGCGGGGCGATCACTAGCTTTTTCTCATCCAGCAAATCCTTTATTTTTTGGTGTTTGACATCGTTTTCAGCAAACTGGTTCTGGATTACCGCAAGGTTGTCGTACAGGGGCTGCATATAGGGGTCCAGCTTGGAGGATATATCACCCGGCAGATAGCCCAGGTCCTTGTTGCTCAGCGGAATTACAGGCCGGGCCATGAAAATCTGCCGGTAGCAGTGCCTGGCCTCCAGCGCCGCTGCCAGCGCCAGCAGGGTTTTGCCGGTTCCAGCTCGTCCGGACAGACTGACCAGCTCAATATCCGGGTTGGCAAGAGCATCCAGGGCAAAGGTCTGCTCGGCGTTTCTCGGCATAATATGATAAGCGCTGTTCTTGTCCACCCGGCGGATTTTCCTGGATTGGGAATCATAGGCGGCCAGGGCTGATTTCTTGGTATTTTTCAGAATTATATATTCATTGGGCAAAAATGGCTGCTCCGGCTCTACCGCATCGCCGTCGATTTCATAAGGAGGCTTATACATCTGTTCTATCACATCCACAGGCACCGATTCCTCGACCCGCTTGCCGGAATACAACCTGTTGATATCCCTGACATGATCGCTGGTATAGTCCTGCGCCAGCAGCCCCACGGACTTTGCTTTCATACGCAGGTTGACATCCTTGGTCACCAGGATTATCCGGGTATCCGGCTTCTCCTTTGCCAATTGATAAGCGGTATTTAATATATGATGATCATGCTTCTGGCTTGAAAAATTGAGCATCAGGTCGTCATGAAACCGCTGCTCGAGCTTGATGGCAATTCTGCCTGAATCCGGCCCGATTGGCACTCCGCCGTCAAAGAGCCGCCCCCCGCTTAAGGAATCCAGAGCACGGACGAATTGCCTGGCGTGAAAGTTTAAGGTGTTGCTGCCTTTCTTGAACTGATCAAGCTCTTCTAACACGCAAATGGGTACCACTATGTCATTGTCTTCAAAATGATGGAGGCAGGAACTGTCGTGCAGGATAACATTGGTGTCGAGCACGAAACACTTTTTCCCATTCTCAGCAGACGGTTGCGGCATAAACAGCAGCTCCTTTGGATACATGCCAAGAGCAGTAGGGGCAGAAGGGGAAATGCCCGGGCAACAGGCAACTATATAGATCCTAAACTGAGCGTTTCAAATTTTTAAACCTGTTTATTTCTGACTTATTTTAGGGTATCTAAGCCATTTTTAGCTTCAAAAATTTCAAACCCTCCGGAATTTTCAATTTAGGTAGATTATAAAATATTTTCGCTGCAGCGAAAAGTCAAAACTGGATAGCAGATCCCGGGGAAGCGGAAAAAATCTGATCTGCCGCGGCAGCATTTTTGCTGTCACGGCTTTCCCATGCTATATCCTCTGTATTACAACTTTACATACAAATCCAATTTTGTTAAAAATTAGCAGAAAGTACTACTTACACCGAGCCTTCAGCGGCTACTTATACACCCCACGTTGCTGGCGGTTCCACGGACAATTTTCTTGCCCTTTATTGGTAAATATATGAGCCGAGTTTCAGGCCTTCCGGTCTTTTTTCTCCTTCTTGCATTTCTTGCTGCCCTCTTATTGCCTCTTCAGTTCGTATGCGCTCGTGGCAGCCCAGAAGGCCGGGACCAAGGCCCCTGCCCTGCAAAGTCTGCTGTCCGCAGAATTCACCTGAACCCTGAGGAGAAGGCCTTTCTGGAAAACCATCCGATTGTACGGGTCGGCAACGAAGATGACTGGCCGCCTTTTGACTTCAGTGAGCACGGGCGCCCCAAGGGTTATGCCATTGATCACCTGGAGCTTTTGGGGCGTCGCCTGGGCATCTCCTTTGAATATGTTAACGGCTATAGCTGGTTCGAGCTGATGGGGCTTTTCAGGAACAAAAAAATAGATCTTTTGCCCTGTCTGTGGATATCCGGGAGCCGGAAACAGTTCATGTGTTTCACCGAGCCCTTCCTGGAGCTGCCCTATGTCATAGTAGCCCGTAAGGCGAATACATCAATCCGGAAGTTTGAAGACCTTAAAGGCAGTACTGTTGCCGCGGCCAAGGGCTATAAGCAGGAAGAGGTGCTGCGATCTTCTTACCCGGAAATCAATATTTTTGAGGTCCGGAACGCCTTGCAGGGACTGGAGGCAGTCGTATACGGCGAGGCAGATGCCTATATCGGCTATCAGGGAACAGTGGCCTATCTTATGGCCACGCAATTTCTTGGCAACCTGCGGATCTGCGGAGAGAGCAAGACGCCGGAACTGGGCCCGCAGGGTCTTCACATAGCCGTTCGCAGCGAGTTACATATGCTGAGGGATATCCTGCAGAAGGCCATGAACACAGTAACCGACCGGGAAAAAGTGAAGCTGGCCCAAAAGTGGATCTCCGTGGATAAAGCCAGCGCCCCCGAGCTGAGCACTGAAGAAAAAGTCTTTTTACGGAGGCATCCGGTGCTCAGGGTGGACAACCTGAAAAACTGGGCGCCCTTTAACTTCAATGAAAGGGGCAAGCCCAAAGGCTTTTGCATTGACTATATGCGGCTTCTGGCAAAAAAGCTGGGAATCGAAATTGAATACATCTCCGGCCCCGCCTGGGGGGATTTCATGGATATGCTGCAGACCGGAGACATAGACTGCCTCTGCGATGTTGTAAAAACAAAGGACCGGCGAAAAACGATCGCCTTTACAGACACATACATGAATATCTTCTCCGGCATCGTGGTCCGTAAAGGAAACGACAGGTTCACCAGGCTAAAGGACCTGGCCGGCAGAAAAGTGGCTGTGCCGAGAGGTTTTTATTACCAGGAAATACTCGGGACCCATTACCCCGAGCTGGAGGTGATGGCCCAAAAAGACTCTTTGAGCTGCCTCAAGGCGGTTTCCTCCGGAAAGGTGGACGCAGCTTTGTCCGAGAAACCCGTTTTTGATCACCTGATCAACCAGCATTTCCTCACGGACCTGAAAAGCGCCCCGATCATGGACAGCCCCCATTTTGAAAACACCCCCGTAGCAATAGGAGTGCGCAAGGACAAAAAAATACTATCAGGGATCCTGCAGAAAGCCATGGATAAAATCAGCCGGGAAGAACTGACCGCCCTGCACAGGCGCTGGTTAAAACAAGAGGAGCCCGGACCGGGCAGCCCCCGGATTCTGCTCTCCCAACAAGAGCGCAAATGGCTCGAAGAAAAAAAAGCCATCCGCATCTGTGTCCACCCCTCCTGGCTGCCCTTTGAGGAAATCGATGAAAACAAGGATTACAGGGGAATTACGGCCGACATCATGGAGCTGCTGGAGAACAGAATCGGGGTGCCCATCCGGGTTATGCCCACAAAAAGCTGGGAAAAAAGCCTGGCAGCCATGGAAGACGGCCGCTGTGATCTCCTCTCCGGCGTATCCAAAAGCAGCCATAAAGATCACGGCTTTGTTGTCTCCAAACCCTATATCGAATCTGTCAATGTAATGGTGGTCAGAAACGACCAACCCTATATCCCGGATATACATGCCCTGGAAGACAAAAGGGTTGGAATCGCGCGTGGCAATCCGGTAGGCAACTATCTGCAGGCCCGCTTTACACAAAGCAGCATCCGTCTCTACACGGACCTGAACCAGGCCCTGCAAAGTGTTGCCAAAGGAGAAACCGATGTCGCCATTGGCAGCCTGCATCTTGTCAGCCAGGCGATCTATGAGCTTGGACTCTATGATCTCAAAATCGCGGGGCAGACCCCGTACAAGGAGTCCCTGGGCCTGGGAATCAGAAGTGACGAGCCGATCCTGAACTCCATCATGAACAAAGCCCTGGAATCGCTCTCCGAGCGTGAGTTGAGCCGGATCACCAAAAAATGGCTGTCCATCAGGTATGACAAGGGGATCGACACCATCCTTTTGCTCGAAATCCTGGCTGCAGGAGCATTTCTCATAAGCCTCTTTGTTTTCTGGAACAGAAAGCTTGCCCGTTTAAACCGAAAACTCGGTATAGCCCACGAAAACTTGGCCGTTAAAAGCCGGGAGCTGGAGAAGCTCTCGATAACCGATCCGCTGACCGGGGCCTTTAACCGGCTGAAACTCGAGGATATCCTGCGAAACGAAATCAGGCGGGTGCACCGTACCGGAAGGCCTTTTGCCCTGATCATGCTGGATGTGGACTACTTCAAAAAAATCAACGATTCCCTGGGGCACCAGGCCGGCGATGACGTTCTCATGGAAATCACCTGCCTTTTACAGGCCCGTATCCGTCATACGGACGACATCGGCCGCTGGGGAGGAGAAGAATTCCTGATTCTGTGTCCGGACACATCGGAGAAGGGAGCGGCTGTCCTGGCCGAACACCTCCGGGAGATG
>JAWOFF010000130.1:0-50613 GCA_046482325.1 Desulfosalsimonadaceae bacterium | reverse complement strand
CCGGGCTTTAAGGTGACAACGGAGACCGCATTTCCATCCGGGTCAGTCAGGCGGATGGTCTCGGCATTCTGCAGGATGGTGGTGGCCTCCATGCCGTCAATATCCGCCCGCAGCAGCACCAGGGGCCGGCGTTCAATTTTCAGACGCCCGACAGTGCCGGTGGAGACATTGCCCTTGTGGTCGGCAATCAATATCTGATCGCCGGCGGCCAGTTCGGACAGGTAGCGGGTTTTACCGTCCGCCACCCGGGTATAGGCATGAACGGCTCCGGCATTTACCCGAAACGGCCGGGGCGCGACATAGGGGTTTTCGATGCTTTCCGCATGCACCAGGAAAAGCGCCCGGCTGGCGTTGCCAACGAGCATCCCCTCGCCCGGCTTCATATCCGTGCAGGTATCCACGCAGACGCGGTCGCCCATGCCGGCCGGCTGTACTTCAAGGACCTCGGCGGTGACCAGGGGAATCTGGTCGGCCACGGCTTTTGCCCAGTTGAGCGTCTTTTTGAGTTCCATCGGATCCTGGCCGGTAAAAAGGACGTGGCTCACGCCTTTCTCCAGGATGCCGAAGGCGGTTTCCGCCTCTTCCTGGTTCTGTACCGGGGCAATCACGTCAGCTCCCCGGGCGATCAGGTTTTCAAGCGGGATGATCGACCAGTCCGCGCTTTCCAGCACCACCTTCCGGTCCCGGGAAAGGCGGGCGATCTCCTCTTCGTCCGCGCCGCCTTCAATTTGATAGACCACCACATCTTCGCCCAGCTTCAAGTCTCCGTCTTCGGCTATGGTTTCAATACGGCCGAGCGCTTTTACCTGCTCGGAATAGCCGGGAGGGACCATGATGCCGTCGGCACCGCCCTCCAAAGCGGTTTTCACTAGTTCTTTATCCCAGGGATCGACTTTTGCCCATATTTTTCGCATGTTGTTAAATCCTCCGGTTATTGAAAATTGAGGAAGAAAGGCACTTAGGTAATAAGGCACTGAGTTAATAAGGCACTGAGGCACTTAGGCACTGAGGCACTGAGGGGTCAGCGCCGGGGGCAGAGTTTATCTATCAGGCCTTTCAGCATGCGCTCGATTTCCCTGCTCTGGGCGTATAAAGCGTTAAAGTGCTCATGAGTTATGTATTCAAGATTTTTAATGATTTCTAGTTGTGTCTGAAATTCAAACAAGGAGCCGTTGGCAATCTGAAGAAACCTTAAATAATCCTGCGTGGACTTCCTGCCGTAGCCTTCAGCAATATTACTGGGAATTGAAACCGCACTTCTGCGTATCTGGGCCTGCAGTCCGTATCGCTCTTCCACAGGCAAGCCCTTTGTAACCCTGTAAACCTCGGTAACAAAATCAACACCCTTTTGCCACACGAACAAGTCCCTGTAGTTTCGAATCATACACCCAACCCAACCCTTCGAGCAGAATACCCCCTATTCACTTAGTGCCTCAGCCCCTCAGCCCCTCAGTGCCTTAGTGCCTTAGTGCCTCATCTTAGTGCCTTATCTTAGTGCCTTATCTTAGTGCCTCCTATTGACCGATCATTCTCAAAGCCTCTTCAACACTTCCATTCTCAAAGATAACATGCGCCATGGCGCGGACCATCCGGGAGGTATCGGGATGCTGGAAGACGTTTCGGCCGATGGATACCCCGGCGCCGCCGGCTTCAATGGAGCCTTTGACCATTTCGAGAATCTCCTTGTCCGAGTCCATCCTGGCGCCGCCGGCAATGACGACGGGTACGGTGCAGGCATCCACCACCTCGCGGAAACTCTCGGGTGAGCCGGTGTAGGAGACCTTCACCAGGTCCGCGCCCATCTCGCAGCCAACGCGGGCCGCGTGCTTGACCACGGACACGTCGTATTCATCCTTGATGTTCTCCCCGCGGGGGTAGACCATGGCCAGAAGCGGCACGCCCCAGTTTCTGGCTTCGTAGCTCACGCGGCCGAAGTCCTTTAACATCTCGCTTTCCTGGCTGTCTCCGATATTGATATGGATGGAAACCGCATCAGCCCCGAGCTTGATAGCCTCTTCCACCGAGCATACCAGGGCTTTGGAATGCGGCGTGGGCGATAAGCTGGTGGAGGCGGACATGTGAATGATAAGACCTATATCGCCGCCGCGTCTTCTGTGGCCGGCCCCGACCAGGCCCTTGTGCTCCACAATGGCGGTGGCGCCGCCTTCGGCCACCTTTCCGACCGTGTTTTTGATGTCTGAAATACCATAGATCGGACCGACAGTTACGCCGTGATCCAGGGGAACAATCAAGGTGCGGCCGGAATTGCGCTCCACCACCCGTTCCATACGAATTTGCTTGCCAAGAATTGTCATGATCCGTCTCCTTTTTTTATCGTTTTCGTGTTTCTCCGCAAAAAGCCGGAGACCTTATTCCGCCCGTTGCTTTTTCCACAAAAAAAGCCGCGGGCAGTTTCGGTCTGCCCGCGGCTTTTGGTTTATGGCTATTGGAATAAAGTTTTATCGCCCAGGCAGGCCTCTCCCGTAAAAATAATAGTAGTAATAGCTAAAAAACCAGAAGTTGTTATGGATGCGGCTGCCGGGCTTCATCTGTTACTCAGTGAATAAAGATTGTCGTTTGCACGAATGTGCGGTTTCAATTTTCTGCTACCGTGAACAATTCATCACAGCTTGTCAAGACCTTTTTTTCTACCATCGGCTGCCGAATTGATCTGCGGGCAAAAAACGGGCGGCATTTTTCTGCATTTCAACGAAATCATCTTCGCCGAGGCCTGCCCCCTTTACAACCAGCCGGGCAGAATTGGATCCGATCAAATCCTCCGGGGCGTGCGAGTCCGTGTTCACAACCAGGGGGGCCCCGACTTTTTTGGCAATCTGGCCCACATGACCGTTTGTCAGGCAATGGCCTTTTCTCGCCGAAATCTCAAGCAGAACATCCGCCTTTTTTGCTGCAGTCGCGCACTCTTCGCTGATAAGACCGGGATGGGCCAGAACATCCACCCCGGCATTTATGGCGGCACGGTTCGTGCCCGGCGCCACCGGCTCGGCGAGGGTTTCGCCGTGGGCGATTATGATCTTTGCTCCAAGCTCACGGGATTTTGTCACAATTTCACCATAGAGGTCAGGCGGCACATGGGTGATTTCAATTCCAGGGATCAGGTGAATCTTCATCACCCGGTTCAAGGTCTCGGCTATGCCCACGACCCTGGGAATAATAAAATCGATATTGGAGAAATCGCCGTGATCGGTGATGCCGATTGCGGCAAGGCCCTTGTGCTCCGCCCTTCTTGCCAGCTCGGCGGGAATCAGGGCCCCGTCGCTGAATAGGGTGTGTGCGTGCAGATCAATCATGTTCAAACCTTGTATTTGCCAAAATCACCGGGCGAGAGGTTCTTCAGGTACTCCGCCCACTGCTTTCCCTGATCGCTTTCATCCACGCTCTGGTATTCGCCGTCTTTTACCTTAAGGCGCTCAACCACCACCTCATCCACGTAAATTTCCGCTTTAAGCCGCAGGGCCAGCGCAATGGCGTCGCTGGGCCTGGCGTCCATGATGAATTCTTCGGTTTTCGAGACGCAGTAAATCTTGGCGAAAAAAGTGTTGTCCCGCAAGTCGCAGACATCAATTTTGGGAACCCGGACATTTAGCTTATCGATAAAATTTTTGAACAGATCATGGGTCATGGGCCGGTCAAAGGTAATGTTCTGCAGTACGGAGGCAATGGATGCAGCTTCCAGGAGCCCGATCCAGATCGGGATGGAAAAATCCTCATGAACCGCGTTTAACAGCAGAATCGGGGCATTGGATGAGGGGTCCATGGCCAGACCGCCGACATTCATCTCATGCAACATGTATGGATCCTCCTTTGTTTTGCGTGGAGGCGGATTCCATTGCTGCCGGAATTCCCCACAAGGAATTGGAAAACGCCCTTTCAATTCTTACTGATATAATTTGTCCTTTAACATCGGCAATGTCAAGGCCGCAGTCGGGGCCGGGGCAAAAGTTGACGATCCGGTTGCCGGTAGTTCGGCCGCAGAGCTCGGTATCTCCGGCATTCCCGGCGGCCCGGAGTTTCTGCTGTTTTTTGCTCTCCCCCTCAACCAGTACATTCATGCGGGCGCCCACAAGCGCGGCCTGCTTTTTGCGCGTAATGTCCTCCTGCATGGCAAACAGCTCGCGCAGCCGGCGGTTTTTTTCATCCTCTGCCACTTTTCCCGGAAATCGCCTTGCCGGGGCATTGGGGCGGTCCGAGTAGGCAAATGCAAAAAGGCTGTCAAAACTTACCTGATGGAGCAACTCCAGGGTCTGCTGAAAATCCGCCGCGGTTTCGCCGGGAAAGCCTGCGATAATATCGGTGGTAAGGGCGATATCCGGGGCGGCCCGGCGCAGGCGGCGGATTTTGTCCAGGTAGCCGGCGGCGGTATAGCCCCGGTTCATCTTTTTTAGAATCCGGTCGGATCCGGACTGTACCGGCAGATGGATGTGGCGGCAGAGTTTTTCGAGTCGCGGAAAGGCCCGGATCAGCGAATCAGAAAGATCCTTGGGATGCGAGGTCACAAAGCGGATGCGCTCCAGGCCTTCCACCTCATTGACCCTTTCGAGCAGTTCCGAAAAACCGGGCATCCCTTCCTTTTTGCCGTAGGAGTTCACGTTCTGGCCCAGAAGCGTCACCTCTTTCATGCCGGAGCGCACAAGGGCGCGGACTTCAGCCAGGATGTCCTCCGGCGGCCGGCTGATCTCCCGGCCCCGCACATAAGGGACAACGCAGTAGGTGCAGAAGTTGTCGCAGCCGCGCATGATGGTGACAAATTCAGAGACCTCTGTCTTATGGAAAAGATGCAGCCGCTCCGTATCTGCTTTTTCCAGCCCGCCGTCCATCGTGGTGTCCACCAGTGGTCCGCCGCCATCCTTGAGTTTCTCCAGCATTTGCGGCAGGCGGGGCAAGGCCCGGGTGCCCAGCACGATATCTACGTAGGGAAAGCGCTCCAGAATTTTTCTGCTCTCCTGCTGGGCCACGCAGCCTGCAACAACGAGCCTCCTGTGCGGGTCTTTTTTCTTAAGACCGGAGAAGCGGCCGATAAAGCTTGCCATCTTCTGCACGGCCTTTTCCCGGATTGCGCAGGTATTGACAATAACCACATCAGCCCGGGCAGCATCCGCGGCTTCTTCAAATCCGGAGGCGGCAAGCAGCGCCATCATCTGACCGGAGTCATATACGTTCATCTGGCATCCGATGGTATGAATGTAAAACCTGGGTTTTTTTTTCATGGTATTGTTCATCAGAGAGTTTTAAGTGTTAAGTGTTAAGTTTTAAGTGTTAAGTTTTAAGTGTTAAGTGTTAAGGGAGAGGGGATTATTCTCTGCCCGCTCGATCCGGTATTCGGCGGAGAGGTCGGCAAGCACGGCGGCAACATCCGCCTCGCATCCGGGCGGCACGTGAAGAGCAATGCAGGCGGTATAGGGATCAATGGTTTCCACCTGGGCAATGCCGTCATAGCCCTCGAATATGAATTTAATAAAGCACACGGCGCTGCGGTCCACCCGGTATAGCTGCCTGCGGGTACAATAAGGCGCTTTTTTGTCTTCACAGTTATTCATCGCCGGAAAACCGCTCTCTTCTTCTGCAGCTCCCGCCGGATACCTCCGGACAGAAAAGGTTTAAAAATTTGAAGCGCTTGGTTTAAAAAACAATACCACCTCCCGGCAATTCGGGGCAATAGAAAACCATTGTTTCAGCCTTTTGCATACGCTATAGAAAAAGCCATGAATAAGCATCTCAACTGGCTTAACCCGGATGAAAAACTGGTCCGCAGCATTCAGCGCAAAGCCGGATGCCTCCCCGTCACCGCCGCCGTGCTGGCAAACCGCGGAATTGTCGGGGAACAGGCCATCCGCTCGTTTATGAACCCTTCGCTGCAGATGATTCACCGCGGGTTTTCCATGGCCGGTATGGAGCGGGCTGTGGAACGCATCGCAGAGGCTGTGAAAAAAAAAGAAAAAGTGCTGGTCTTCGGCGACTATGATGTGGACGGCGTCACCGCGACCACGCTGCTGCTTGGGTTTTTCCGCCAATGCGGGCTTGAGGCTGCCTGGCACATTCCGCACAGACTTGCCGAAGGCTACGGCTTAAAGACCTTTCATATAGAACAGGTGGCAAAGCAGAAGGGCATTGATCTTATCATTACCGTGGACTGCGGCTCCGGCAGCCATGAAGCGGTGCTTGCAGCATCGCAGGCGGGCATTGACACCATTATAACCGATCATCACAGCATTGATGATCCACCCGCCGCCCTTGCCGTGATCAATCCTCAGCGCTGCGACTGTCCTGCCGGCACCAACTGCCTGGCAGGCGTGGGTGTGGCCTTTTATTTGCTGGTCTGCCTGCGAAAGCATCTGCGGGCAGCCGGCTTCTGGGAAAAAGGGGAAGAGCCCAACCTCAAGGCCTGCTGCGATCTGGTGGCGCTTGGCACCATTGCTGATATTGTCCCCCTTGTGGAGGAAAACCGGATTCTTACCCGAACGGGTCTGGAAGTCATCAACTCCTGCCCCCGCCCCGGCATCCAGGCGCTTATCGAGGTAAGCGGAATTAAAAAGCCCGCCCTTTCCGCAGAAGACGTTGCCTTCCGGCTGGCGCCCCGCATTAATGCAGCCGGCCGCCTGGACCATGCCGGGCTTGCAGTGGAGCTTTTGCAAACCAGCAGCACAGACAGGGCCCGGGAAATCGCCGGGAAACTCAATAAGTGCAACACGGAGAGGCAGACAGTTGAGAACCGCATATTCCGGCGCATCTGCATGCATCTGGACGAGCAGCCCGGGCTGTTGGAGCGCAACACCCTCGTACTTGCCGGAAACGGCTGGCACGAAGGCGTTCTGGGAATCGTTGCATCCCGCCTGGTACAGCGCTTCTGGCGGCCTGTGGTGGTTTTGTCCTTTTCCGGGGACATGGCTAACGGCTCCGCCCGCAGTATCGCCCCCGTCAACCTTTATGAAGCCGTCTCCGCCTGCGCGGATTTTCTGGAAAGTTATGGCGGCCATCCCATGGCAGCGGGGCTTAGAATGAAAAAGGAGCATCTGGAGGGATTCCGCGAAGCCTTTGAATCAGCGGTGTCTGAAATGGCGGCAGCGGAGGAATTTTCTCCGGAGATAGATATTGACGCGGCAATCGATTTTGCCATGATATCGGATCGGTTGGTAAATGAGCTTGAATCCCTGCAGCCTTTTGGGCCTGAAAACGAAGAGCCGCTTTTCTGCGTCCGGGATGTGGATCTCGTGCGCGCCATACCCGTGGGTGAAGGCCACCGGAAACTTATCGTCAGGCAATCCGGCAGAGGCGACGGCAGAACGTTTGAAGGCATCTGGTTCAACATGCCGGAGGCCTGCAAATCCGGCAAAAACTTTGCGGAACTGGTGTTCAGGCTCCGGTGGAACTACTGGAACGGCAGCAAACGGGTGCAGCTTATGATCGAGGACGGCCGTACAGAGTAAAGGCAGGCGGCCGGGAGTTTTCCCTTGAAATCCTGTGCTGCAGAGTTTATGATGCCGACACTTATAAACAGATTTTCAATAAAAGGCTCAAACTATGTCCAAGCGATTTCGCCCCAGCAATCTCGGAGAATCCAAGCTGATCTCCAAGATTGAGTCCTCAAAGGAATATGAACGCCGCCGGGCCATCAACCTGGCAGGGGAATATCTGGATGCGCTGAGCAATTCGATTTCCATGAAGCTTGTGGAAAGCGAACTTGTGGAAACGAGCAACAAGAATACGCTGCAGGAACAAATCGCCTATTGTCTGGAAAAGTTAATCCACGCCGATGACTTTGATATTGACTATCAGGTGGCCCCTTTTCGCAATGTTGTCTCCAATCCGCATATTGTCAGCCTTTTTGTCACAGCCTTCGTTATCGAACAGTTGATCAAGCACAGGGACGTAATTGATATATACGGATCGGACGAAGAAATATACAACTGCATCCATCAGCAGGTGGCAAAACACCTGGCCTGAATAAAATGCCGCCGCTGGTACTGCCAACTCTTGTCAACGGGAGCTCGGGAGATCCCGGGCTTTTCCTGCCTTTTTCCTGTCAGCGCGACGCCTATCTGTTTGATATAGGCGATATCACCCCGCTTTCGGCCAGAAACCTTCTGAAAATCAGCCATGTCTTTGTAAGCCACACCCACATGGACCACTTCATCGGGTTTGACCGGCTTCTGCGCTTGGTGCTGGGCAGGGACAAAACCCTGCATTTTTTCGGCCCCGAGGGGTTTTTGGCCAATGTTGCGGGAAAGCTTGCCGGCTACTGCTGGAACCTGGTCAACAATTACAGCAACAGCCTTGTAATAAAGGCCACAGAAATAGACGGCTCGCAGATGAAACAGCGCAGCTTCTCCTGCCGCCATCAGTTCCGGCCGGTTGCTGAGAACCGCCTGGATATAAACACATGGCCTGTAACTCTCCATGAAGATGGCGGCCACAGGGTAAATGCTGTCATACTGGACCACGGGCTTTGCTGCCTGGGGTTTTCGCTCGAGGAGAACTTCCGCATAAATATCCGAAAGGACGGTTTAAACCGGCTGGGGCTTTGTGCCGGACAGTGGCTGCAGAATTTCAAACAGGCCATCTACGGGCGAAAAGACCCGGACATGATTATTAGCGCGCCTGCAGCAGATACGGCCGCCGGGGAAAAAAAATTTCGGCTGGCAAAGCTGCAGCAGGAGCTGGCTGTAATCAGCAGGGGCCAAAAAATCAGCTATATCGCGGACACAGCTTACACTGCGGAGAATATGGAAAAAATCCGCGCGCTGGCGGCGGACTCGGATCACCTGTTTATTGAAGCCGCATTTCTGGATGCGGACAGCGGGCATGCCAGGGAGAAAAAGCATTTAACCGCCGGACAGGCAGGACATATAGCAGCCCTGGTAAACGCCGGGCGCTATAGCCTTTTCCATTTTTCCCCGCGCTATGAGGGCACCGGTCCGGAGGCTTTCTACAGGGAAGCGGATGCAGCATTTCGGGCGGCGCGGAAACAAGCCGGTACTAAATGAAGACCGCCGGGAGACAGGCTTTGCGCCAACGCAGACCGGCTAAACAGGCCATCAGTTTTTATCGAGCGCGTCAATGGTGCTCTGATGCATAATCAGCAGGGCCAGCTTGTGCATGGCGCGGCGTTTTTCCTCCGCCGTATGACCCGGATAATTGCGGAAGGTAAGCACGACCCCTGCAAGAGAGGCAAAAAAGGCCTGGGTATTTATGCGCAGGTTTTTTGCGCCTTCTGTCTGTTTCAGGACGTTTTCAAACATCTTGAGAAAATAGCGCTGGACGCCGTTGAACTTTTTCAGGGCCTGCGGGTTTAATTCCCCGCGGATCATGAAATGGCACATCATCTGAAAGGAGGCTTCATTGTCGATCAGATAATCCACAACGGCAATTGCCATATCTTCAATGCTTTCCCCGTTTTCTACCCGCTGATACAGGCGCTGTTCAATATTGTTGATATCCTGCAGCAGGGCTTCCACAAAAAGATCATCGCGGCTTGGAAAATAGCGATAGATAGAAGCTGCGGACACCCCTGCCTTGACCGCTATATCGCGCATACCGATATCATGAAAGGATTTTTCCTCGAAAAGCTCCATTGCAGCTTTGATAATCAACTGTTTTCTAACTTCCCGCTCGTCCTCCCGCAACTGCTTGAACGTAGATTTATCAGACGGCATTATTGTTACATCCTCCAAACGAAATGTATAGTCAACAAAAGTGAAAAACCAAAATTTTAAACTTATAAGTGTAGCAGCTCAAAGATTAGTTGTTAAATTTTTATCATAGTTTCGACAACTAAACAATGTTTTTTTGCCGTTCGCAAAAAATTTTCCCCTTCCACCTGCAGGCCTCCGGTTTTAGCCTTTGTTTTCAGTGCTTTCGGTTATAGTCTGCAAGAGCCTGGTACAGGGCCCCCACTGCCAGCTCTGCACAGTGCCAGTGGTTTTTTGGCAGAGTTTCCAGATACTCGACCACCATTTCCGGAGTAATGGCCCAGACCTCGTCCACATTTTTGTCTTCCGCCATGCGGATCACGGTGTTGGCGCAGGCATTGGTGTTGATACAGCCCTGTACCTGATAGGTGATAGATTCAATTCTGTTGGCTGAGACGCCTATAAACATCTCCACTGTGTCGCCGCATTCGCCGGTGCGCTGGCCATATCCGTCCGGAGCTTCCAGCCGTCCCTGATTGTCGTATCGAAAGGCCATTTCCAGATATTTCAGAGAATGGGCCTGCCAGAAATTGAATTGTTCGTCTGTCATAACCGCTCTGTTTAGCCTCTTGTATACAGATTGTCCGCCTCCGGGTACCTATCGCGGATTTTCAGATGGCGCTGTCTGACCGGGTGGCAGCAGGGCTTACCAGACCCGGCTGAGCCGGCGCACACACTTTGGATGCATCGCGCGCAGGGGATGCAAGCCTCAGCAAATCAGCATCTTCGCGGCTTAGTCCCGCCTCCAGGGCGAGCAGGTAACAGAAAATAGCCACCCTCTGGGCCCGCATGTCTGAAAAAAAATTTACAGGCTCCACCTGCCGCTCCTTCTGCCGGCAGCAACCCGCGAGTAAAAATATATTATGGGCATTTCCATCTCAGAGGTCAAATGCTTAATGCACACGAGAAAATATTTTGGAATTCTGAAATTTGTTGCACTCGTAAAAAGTCGATTTGGGATGGCAAAGCAAAAAGTTCAAGATCAAGGCGTCGCAAATCCCGAGGAATGCAGCGTACATAGAGTACGTGAAATTCCGAGGGCATGCAGCGCAACGCAGATATTGGACTTTTTGCGAAGCCATCAAATTTAAGCGCATCACTATGCACTAGAGGGAGGGCTGATTTCAAGGAAAACTTTGATTTATGTCTGTGTGACCCGAAGAACTTCCTCTACGGTTGTGATCCCGCGCAGCACCTTATCCATGCCGTCCTGATACAGCGTGGTCATGCCCTGGCGCAGGGACTGGTTTTTAATCCGGTGAGAATCATGGGTCTTTAACACCAGGTTCTGCAGCTCACCTTTCATTTCCATGATCTCGTAGATTCCCACCCGGCCTTTATATCCGCTATGAAAGCAGCGGGAACAGCCTACGGCCCGGTATAGGACCAGCCCTTCGGCCTGCTCCGGGGAGAGTCCAAGCTGTTCGATGGCGGCTGCGTCCGGGGTGTATGGCTCCTTGCAGGCGTCGCATAGAACCCGCACAAGGCGCTGGGCAATTACCGCAACAAGGGAGGAGGAGATCAGAAAAGGTTCCACGCCGATGTCGACCAACCTGGTAATTGCGCTTGCCGAGTCGTTGGTGTGCAGGGTGGAGAACACAAGATGGCCGGTAAGGGCTGATTGGACACCGATTTCAGCCGTTTCCAGGTCCCTCATTTCGCCGATCAGTATAACATCCGGGTCCTGCCGGACTATGGAGCGGAGACCCCGGGCAAAGGTAAGCTCGATCTTGGGGTTTACCTGGATCTGGCCTACCCCTTTGAGCTGGTATTCCACCGGATCCTCGATGGTGATAATATTGATATCCGGCGAATTGATCCGCGACAAGACGGCATACAGGGTGGTGGATTTTCCGGAGCCGGTGGGGCCCGTCACAAGAATAATGCCGTGGGAAAAGCGGATCATATGGTTTACCTGGTCCAGCTTTTCCCTGGAGAGGCCGAGTTCCGGGAGCTGCAGTAAATCGCTGGACTTGTTTAAAAGCCTCAGCACTATGCGCTCGCCGTGGGTAATCGGAATGGTGGAGACCCGGATGTCGATGTTTTGATCCCCTATTTTCACCTCAAAACGCCCGTCCTGCGGAAGCCTCTTTTCAGCGATATTCATTTTGGACATTACCTTGATCCGGGAAATCAGCGCGGACTGCATCCACTTGGGGGGAGAGAGGAAATCATAGAGCACCCCGTCAATGCGGTAGCGGATTTTGAAATTCTCCTGGTAGGGTTCAATATGAATATCGCTTGCCCCCATTTTCACGGACTGGCTTATAATGTGGTTGACCAGCTTGATAATGGGCGCATCGCTTGTATCATCTAAGAGATCCGCTGTCTCCTCGATTTCGCTTATAATTTCCGCCCCGTTGTCCTCCATGTCCGCAACCAGTTGCTGGGCCGTGTCACGGCTGGAGTCATAGGCCATGTTTATTAGCGAAAGTATCGCATCTCTGCCCGAGAGCACCAACTGATAGTCATCGAGCTCCAAAAGCCGCACAAGATCATCAAGTGGCTGAAACACGGTAGGATCGCTTATGGCGATCACCGTGGACGGTCCTGCGCCGGCCTTCTCATCCGAAGGGCTGCAGAAGATGCCGTGCGCCGGATTTTCACATTCCAGAGGAATTATTACGTATCTTTTGAGAAACTGGATCGAGACCTTGCGGGCAAACTCCATGTTAAAATCATCCACCGGCAGCCGCGGCACATAGGGAATATTGTAGAGCTTGCTGTAGGCCTCCAAAAGCTGGTGCTCAGAGATAATTTGTTTTTTGAGCAGAAGATCCGCCGCATCTGCTGCGGATTCGGTGCGAAGCTCCTCAAGCGATGCCTCGGATACACCGTAGTCATTCTGCAGTATTGCGCCCAAACGTGTACTGATCATGACAATTAGTTTAATCGGATTTGAAGTTATTTAACAGACTGATCTTTTTTTAGTCCTTCAAGGTTAAACATGCCTGGTTTGTCCTCATAAAGTTTGATTTTTCCGGCCTCTATTTTGCCGTCGATGTGTTCCTTTTTGCTTTTACGTATCTCTTTGGCCTCTTCCGCGCTGTGTACCACGTAAGGGCTGAGAAAGACAAACAGATTGGTTTCCTCGTTGGCTTTGCCCATTGATTTAAACAGCCAGCCCACAAGAGGGAGGCTTCCCAGACAGGGAACCTTGTACTCGGTTGAAGAAAGACTCTCATCGATTAAGCCGCCAAGGGCCACCGTGTTTTTATCATCCACCAGCACCGTGGTCTCGATCGTACGCTTCAGCGTTGTGGGCTGAAACTGATCCGTGGTGGTCTCCAGCTTGGTCACCTCTTCCAGGATCTCCAGGCGGATCTGGCGGTCTTTATTGATCTGGGGCGTGATTTCCAGGCTTATGCCCACGTCCTTGTACTCGTAATTGCTGTAATTGGTATCACCGGTGGCCGCCTTGGTCAGGTAGGGCACGTTTTTGCCCACTGTAATGGTTGCGGCTTCATTGTCCGTTGTTAAAAGCTGCGGCGTGGACAGTATGTTGACATCCTTGTCCTTTTTGTAAAGCTGGATTACAGCCTGAATGGTTGGAAGCGAGAGATCGCCGACGGTTACCTCTTCGCCGAACACACCCAGGGAAAAACCGGGGGGAAGCTTTGAAGCAGCGGAATCTCCGCCCGCAGCGGAACCGAGTGAGGAAAAATAGCCGGAATCCCCTCCCATAGCGGCGCCTCCGGCAAATCCTCCGCCGTAGACCCCGTCCTTATCCTGATAGCTCCCCTCCCCGCCGACAAGCCACTCCGTGCCCAGGTTAAGGGACTCTTCCTTGTTGATTTCCATGATCAGGCACTCAATATAGACCATGGATCGCTTGATGTCGAGCTTTTCAATAATACCCTGTAAGATGGCGTAGTCATCTTTCTCCGCCCGTATGAGAAGGCTGTTGGTGGATTTGTCCGCCGTGATGGTGACTTCCTCGGATACCACCGGCGCCGTTTTCTTGCCCTTCTCCGCGTTAGCGCCGCTCTCGCTGGGCAGTTCCTGCAACACCTCGGCCAGCTCATCGGCCTTGGCATGCTGCAGGTAGACCACGTGGATCTTCTCCTCGCCCTTGGGCATTTTTTTATCCAGCATCTTAATGAGCTTCCTGACCCGCTCCGTGTCCGCCTCGCTCGCCCGCGTTACCACAATGTTGGTGCGCCGGTCCGCCACGAGGCTGATCTCCTGATTGCTCCGCTTGTTGCGGCGGCGCTGCTCGTTAAATATCTTGTCCACAATATCGACCAGCTCCCCGGCGTCTGCGTGCTCCACCGGAATAACGGAGATCTCCTTTCCGATGCCGGTAACATCGATGGCGTTGATAATGCGCATAAGACGGGTGATGTTGGAGTAGACATCGGTAATAATGAGCATGTTGGTGGGTTCATAGGAGAGGATCACGCTGCTTTTGCTGACCAGCGGCGCACAGAGCTGCTTGACTTCGTCGGGATTGGCATACTTGAGGTGGATCAACTGGGTAACGATTTTGTCCTCAGGCGATTCCATCTCCTCTTCCAGACGGGTCTCAATGTTCATGGTCCGCGCATAGGGAGAAGGAATGATCTTGGTTACCCTGCCCGCATCAACCGTGGTATAGCCATGCACCTCGAGGACGGATTCGAAAACCTTATAGGCCTCCTCCACCGAAATCTTTGTGGGTGAAATAATAGTAACATTGCCTTTGACCCGCTGGTCGACCACAAAGTTTTTGCCTGTCAGCTCGCTTATAAACTTAATAAAAACCTCGATATCCACTTCGTTGAAATCTATGGATACATACCGGCCCGAAGACGCCGGTGCCGAAACTTCTTCAGACGGCCCGGCCGTTTTTTGCTCCTGGGCATACGCCTTCGGCCAGGCGCCGGGAAAGGCCAAAATGCCGATCAATCCGCAAACCGCTGCCGCTTTCAGCAATGTTCGCATAAGTGCTGTCCATTTTTCTGTATTAAAAGAAAGCGAAATAATCTCTTTTTACTGAATCTGGTAAGCAATCGTTTTTTCCCGGTCCCCTCTTTCCACATGCAGGCGAACAGAAGACTCGGATTTCAGATTATTGTAAAACGAGAGGGCGTCCTCCACGGTTTGAATCCGTTCTCCGTTGACGCCCTTTATGATATCCCCGCTTTTAAGTCCAAGCCGGGTAAAAAAAGAATTTTCGCGAATATGGCTAAGAAGCAGCCCGCTGGGCTTGCCGTCTTTGAAATAGGGCCGAACCCTGGCCTGCTGCATTAGCTCGTTGACATTGTTCAGTGCAGAATCTATCTTGTTTTTCTCCAGGCTGACATGTTCGGTGCCGGCAGAACCGCTCCCCCTGGAAATGCGTGAATCCGGGCTTCCGGCCGCACCTTCTTTCTCCTCAAGGGAAAGGATTTCGTCTTTTCCGTCAACCCGCAGCACCACCTTTTTGCGCAGGATCATTTTGATGCGCGCCCCCTCAATGGTATCCCCCTGGTGATACAGCCCCTGCTCGCCCTTTTTTTTGTCCTCGATCACCGCATATGCCTCCTCTGTGCTGCCGGTCACAGTTCCCCAGAGTTTCAGGTTGAGCTTTGTCTGCTCCAGGTTGTCCAGGGCAATCCCCTGCCGTCCTGAGCTCTGCTTTTCTGCTTTTTCTGAGCTTTCTTCAATACTGAAAAGGTTCCTGTCAATAATTGCCTGATAGTCCGAAAAATCTGCTCCGCTCCCCGCATACCCGGGTGCTGCGGAATTCTCTGCCCCGGCCGCATCATGTGCAGCGTTCTGCGCAATAAGCACGGAGCGGGGCATAACCTCGGACAGCAGCACCTGATAAAAAAGGCCCACCGCGAAATAAACGCCAAGGGTGAGAAGCGCCAGATTCACCAGAAAAAAAATCCGTTTGCCCATAATTGCCCCGCCGCTTACCTGAGAGAATACTCCGGACGTTCGGCAGTGCCGGAAATCCGGAAGGAAATGGGTTTTTCTACGAACTCCTGTATGGGAAAAACCTTCCTTGGCACCGCCCTGCCCAGCTTCTTGACAAATGCGGGATGAAGACCGATGGAGCCGCTCAGATCCAGGCGGCTCCGCTGCAGGGGGAGCTTGAGAGCGATGGTTCCCGAGGCGCTTCCGGATACCTGTTTGCCCTCTATCCTGATCTCCTCAACAAGCGCCCGGCTGCCGTCAATCTCGATTTCGGCCGTGAGCGTACCCGCAGCAAAGCCTTTAAAACCGAACATCGATGTATTTAAATCAATCCGGGATTTTTTTACCACAATTTCAGCCCGGCCCTGCCCGAATTCGTCTCCTTTCGTGCTGCAGGAGGCACTCCCTTCTGCCTCACCATACAATTTATGGGGCGTAAGCTCCTCCAGAGCAGCGATTTTTTCAATCTTTATCCCCTGAAAGGAAATATCTGCTCCGTAATCCGGCCGGGAAGCCTCCTCAATTGCCACTTCTCCCTCAAAGCTGCCGCCGCATGCAGAGCCCGAAACATGAAAGACCCTGCGCGCGGAAAAAAGGCTTAAATACCCGGGGATAATACGCAACTGCGAAGATTCAAAAAGCAGGCGGCCGCTGCGGGAAAGCTGCAGATTTTCCAGCTTTAATCCCGGCGGCATGCAGGGCGATACCCTGCCCAGTTCCACAGAAATCCCGGGCGATTGCTGCTCAGCCCTGCGTATAATATACTGCCGTACCTGCTCCGACGGAAACAGAATGTAGAGAAAGCCTGCGGCCGCTGCTGCTGCAAAAACAATATAAAAAATCCATTTTTTCATATCAGGTCTCTACTGTTTCCACCTGCAGGACGGCATCAATAGCCCCGTCCTGTCTTCCCTTGCGGGAGATGGAGAGGCGCTTTACCAATACCATATTTCCGGAAGTCTCCACATGATAAAGATACCGGGCAAGATCCCTGAGGGAAATGGCCTGCAGTTCCATCTCCACCCGGGACAGGCTCACCCCGGAATCCTCCTGAACCGCTGTTGAAGGCTTCATATAGCTCACGTGACTTTTTACACCTGTCTGGCCGGCCAGTTTATCCAGAAAAGAAAACAGGGTAAAGCCCTGAGGCCGCTTTTCAAACCGGTTCTTTGCGGCAGCCACCCGCTTCTGCAGATTCCGGTACTCTGTCTGCAGCCGCCGGATTTCGGAAAAGGTGCGTTCCTTGGCGGCAAGTTTGTCATAAAGTGCCTCGCGTTTTTCCAGCACAGGGAACACAATAAACTGAAAAAGCACAAACAGAGCCACAAAAAGAACCCCTGCGGAGACTGCCAGGCTTTCCCTGCGGTTTAGGTTCAGGTTAATCATCTGCGCCGGTCCCCTTTATCCGGCTTTTCCCTGGTTTTCGGCAATTTCTAGTTTCAGCCGGAACTGCACGCGGTTCACTGACTGATCCATATTGGCCGAAGTAATGGTGATCGCATTAAAATTCGGCGACTTTCCGAGATTCCCCTTGATTTCGTCCACAGCATTGAATGTATCTGTGTGCCCGGAAATGAGCACCGATTTTTCGCTCTTCACAAAACGGCTGATGACCACATCGACCGAGTCCGGAATCAGGCGGCTCGCATCGTTTAAAATGTCAATATTTTTTACCCCGTCTGTCTGCAGACCTGCAAACAAATCCCTCTGCCGGGCCTGCCGGAGCTTGACCTGCATCTGCTGCAGGGGGTCAACGATCCTTGAAACCCCGGGAAAAGTGGACTGAAAAACTGACTCGATCCTGTTCTCCATTTGCCCGACCTGCCTGCCCAGCCTGTGGATCTCAAATAAAACTCCCCCCATGCCGAGCAGCAGAACCAGGGCGGCAATAACAGCGCTTTTTATAAAATCCGGGCGGTATTCCTCCCAATAGTGATAAAGGAGGTTTTTCTGCTGAAAAAAATTAATCCCGCCAATGCGCTGCACATCCACGGCAGCCAGGCACAGGCAGTTGTTTATATAAGCCAGGGCCCCGGGCTCTATCTCCGGGCTCACATCAAGCCCCGCCTGCCTTGTCATATCCGCCGCTTCGGCAGAAACGGAGAAATGTTCGCCGACAGCAGCAGCCACCGCTTCGGGGTAGAGCCAGCTGCCGGAGAAAAACACCCTTTCCGGAGCGAAGTCGAATCCGTAAACGGTTTCAAATGTCACCTGGAGACGCTGGATATTGGTGGCAAGCGTCCGCATTTTGTGCTCATGGGAAGCACCGCCGGTGTATACCGAGCGCACCAGATAGATGCTACCCAGGGAGATGGCAAAAATTGTTGTTGTGGAGGCATCGGCATCTATATAAAAAAAGTTCTCCTCCGGCCTCCTGGCTGCCAGGCAGAGCGCCGCCGGGAATCCGGCTGGCATGATCCGCTGCGGATACAGCCGAAATTCCGAAAGAGCCCGGAGAATCGGCTGGAGCCTTGTTTTTTCCACCGCAGCGGCGATTACATCAGCAGAGCCTTCCCGGCGTACCAACTGGAAATCCAGTATAGCCTCATCCAGGGCAAACGGAAGCAACGGCTCTACTTCAAAAGGCAGAACCTGCCGAATTTTTCGTCTGTCGGTAAAGGGGAGCCGGAGATTCCTGTAGGAGGCAAGCGCCGGCGGAAAGGCAAGCAGGCAGATCGCTCCCCTTGTGTCCATATGCTCAAGAATCGAGGCAAGCGCCTCATGCCATGGATTTTCAGTATCTCCCGGCTTCCGCAGGGGCACATGCATGCGGCTCTGAACACGCAGCCCCTTTAAACCGCTTTCCAGCAGCAGGGCGGAAACTGCGTCTTCGCGCACGTCCAGACAGAAATAAATTCGGCTCATGAAAAATAAGTTTTAAAAGTTTTAAAAGTTTTAAGTTTTAAGTGTTAAGTTTTAAGTTTTAAGGAAAGGCGGGATGCCCGGAAACAGCCGGCGCTTATCTTAATCGGCGAAGGCGGCTGTGTCAAATGCAATCCGGCTATTGATACTGCCAGCGCAGCACCCGGCAGTTCCGTTTTCCGCCCTCTTCTTCCCTGCGCCTCTCTACCACCACTTCTGCGGCCATTTGCCTGCCGTTGCGCTCTGCCCTGCAATGAATCCGAAAAATATCGCTTCTCGTGGTAATCAGTTCGGGAGCAATCTCCAGATCACTGCAGCCCGGCACCTCCTGATACCAGGTGGAGCCGGTTAAATCATGGATATACTCGCCACCCTCTTTTTCCCCGCGGTAGGCTGCGATTTCCGGGGCCAGAAATTCCCTGCCCTCCGGCAAAAGCCCGGCAAGAACCGGGACTTCAGCTGTATTAATGTTGATTTTGCCAGGGTAGGAGAAACCGCCTTCAGCCTTCTCCATGCCGTGAACGGTTATATAACGGGAGAGACCGCCCGATTCGGTTGCTGTGCTGTAGAAGAGTTCATCGGTAATGCCCTTTATGCGAAGCAGCTCCCTTAAATGACGAACAGGGCCGTTTCTGCAGCTATAGGGTTCTGCAAGGCCATCGTAGTAGGGGTTTTCCGCGCCGCTTAAACCGGTTATGGCGTTGTCATCCCCTGAATCCAGCCAATCCTTTACCGGGTTTATAATACCGGAGGCCTCCACAGGCCCCTTAAATGAAAAGTCCTCCGCCTCCTCCATGCGGTCAAGCATCAGGTCAATGAAGCGATGCCACATTTTCTGCTGCTCCTGGTTGAACTGACGCCCGTCCGGAAAATCCACCAGAGCGTTTACCTGGATTTTTGACAGTTCATCGGTAATCCTGACAGTCAGATCCCCTTCGGCAAAAGGCAGTTCTGCGATATATTCCCGCATCCGCTCCTGGTTTGCCCAGTCCTCCTGGACGGAATCGAACTCCGTATCCTTTTTGTCGCGCACCAGCACAGCCTCCGCCAGGTTCACGCCGGAACGCACCATATGCCTGAGGTTCAGCCGGTCCCGGTATGCTGCGGAGTCGCTCACCGAGCTGCGGACCTGGCGGTTAAGCTCAAGAGAGACCGTTACGAGCACTGTAATAATGGTCAGGGTAACAATCAGGGCGATGCCCCTGTTGCCGATTTTAGGGAAAAAACTCATCAGGGACCCTGCCTCCCGCTTTCTATCTTCTCCCTGTAGACCGGAATGGTTACGGCCGTATGAAAAGCGCGGGCGGCGGCGCCTTCTGCGAGTTCCAGCTCAATTTTCACTGCGCGTGGCGTGGCGTATTTGCCCATATTCTCCCCGGAGTCCCAGTCGGAGGTTTCTTCGCCGTCTTTGTCGAGAAAAATCAGTGAAAATTTTTGAACATTTTTGCAGACAACAGGATCGGCCGCCTGCTCATCCCTGAATTCTTCCGCATCATAGGCAAATACCGTGTCAGAGCGCCGCAGTACGAAGCCGGACTGCTCCTGCCCGGACTTCTCGACATAATAGACGATCTCGGCAAGGCCGTCCTCTGTTTCGCCCCCCATGGGCAAATGGGCATCCGCCGCAAAGCGCACCCGGGAGAAGGTTTCCGATGCCTCAATCTCCTCTTCTGCCACAAAACGATAGGGATCATCCGGATCATTGTAATCCGGGGGCTCATACAGAGGTGGCTGTTCCACATAGATAGCGGAGAAATCCTCCGCCATGCGCTCCAGGCAGTTGCGGCCCATATCGTAAAGACCCCGTCCCTGCCGGACAGCCTCGTTTTTTGATACAACCGCGTTAAAAGAGGCGTATATTGTCGTCATGACAACAGCAAAAATAAAGATCGCCACAAGAATCTCAAGCAGTGTAAACCCTTTTTCTTCTGCAATAACGCCCGTCATATCAAATGCTTGCGCACCCCGCACCGTTTTCACAGGGAACCGGAGGCCGGCTGCATGTATTCGCGGGTGGTGTAGACCTGTTGGCCTTCCATATAGCTCACCTTCACCTCCACCTGCCTGAGATTCATCTCCCTGTCCTGATCGGTTACAAGGCTCACCTCCCGGCTTTTCGCCTGCCAGGTATAGCCACGGAACTGATCGGCGAACTCCCCGCTTTGGGCGAACCCGCCTTCCTCCGAAGCAATGCGCAACTCCGCCATTTTTTTCGCCGCAAGCTGGGGAGCTATGGTATAGAAGCGAAATGTCTCGTTCATGGAAATAGTCTGGCCCTGCATGCGTAGCACGGAAACCAGGACAATGGCAATGACGGCCAGGGCAATCATGACCTCAAGCAGCGTAAAACCCTGTCCGCGGGCCGGGCTAGTAGGTAAAATAGCTTTCATGGATTCGCACCTGATACAGAAATGGCTGGAATTCATAGGTGATCCGTTCGCCGCCGGCATCTTCCACGTGAATCAGTGCGCGGTCGCAATAGCCTTTTTTGTAGAAACGCACAGCCACTGTTCCGCTTTCTCTTGTTTTGCCGCCGACAAACTGCACATCCAGCAGCCGGAACCCGTCCGGAAGCTCCAGGCCGCTGTCTTTGCTTTCAGCGCCGAAATTACCCGCCTCTGCGCCGGCCTGCAGCAGGGGCCTTGTTCTGAACCTGTGATTGTCCAGGTCCACCCGGAGAATATGCGGTGTGCCGGTGCTTACGGATTTTTTCTTTAGTGACCGGGCCGTAAGAAGGATCCACTGGGATAGCTCCCGGCTGTCCGAGCGGAAAAGGGCGGTATTGACGCGGGGAAAGGCAAACGCCGTCATCACACTGATCAGCGTGATGACAACGATCAGTTCCATCAGGGTAAAGCCCCGGCTCGGTGAGGAAACCGGAACTCCGGGGCGAAAAGGCGGGAAAAGCCTGCAGGAGTTATTCCAGTTCCCAGCTTTTAATATCCTGGTTTTTCCCTTCTCCGCCGGGTTCTCCATCCGCTCCGTAGGAAATAATGTCATACTCGCCGTGGCTGCCGGGGCAGAGGTAGATATATTCATTCCCCCAGGGATCCCTGGAAATCTTGCCCTTCTCAATATAGCCGCCCTCACGCCAGTTTTTCGGGACTTTGCCGCTCTCCGGAGGATTTACCAGGGCTTCCAGCCCCTGCTCGGTGGTGGGATACATGCCGTTGTCCAATTTATAAAGCTTGAGCGCTGTTTCCAGGCCCTCAATGTCCACTCTGGCTTTCACCTGTTTGGCCTGCTCCTCGCGGCCCACAAGCTTTGGTGCCACGTACACCGCTAGGATGCTTAAAATAACTATGACCACCATAAGCTCGATCAGCGTAAACCCGCGACCACCGCCATCACGCAGCTTCCGGAAAAGTCTGATTTCAGTGTCTGAGTTCGTGTTTGACTTCATAGATCCCCGGATTATTGTATAATCAATTAACACCAGATCAGAACTATAGGCAAAAGGAGTTGTAATGTCAAAGCAAAATCCTGTGTCATTTCTTTGTCGGCCGGACATTTCCGCGCTTCTTTTCCATCCCCGAAAACCTTCGGGACAGAAGCCTCCCGATTGAAAGCGGCTTCGCCTGGACCCTGGACCTGCTTGGCCGCATAGGCATGGATACCGGAGTTCATCAGAAGAAATTTTTAAAAGCCTAAAAATAAAGGGACACATTTGGAAATCCTCGCCTTTTCAGCACCGGATCGCTCACAGATCAAAGAACAAATAAAAGCCTTGCTGTCCGGCAGGGATACCCCCGACCCCGCGGCCATCCGGGAAACATGCCGGACATCCCGTGCCCGCTTCTCACACCGGGACGCTTTCCGCCTTCTTGTGTCGGCAGAGTCCGGCAGGAGCATGAGCGAGGCTGTGGGCAAGGCCCTCTTTCTCCTGGAAAATCCTCCCTCAGATGGCAGTTGGCAGCAGAACGGGGTCTTCTTCGGCACCGGCCGAAAAAAAACCGGACCCGCCTTTCTTTTTCCCGGGCAGGGCAGCCAGTATGCAGGTATGGGAGCGGAATTTTTTCAGCTTTTTCCCGAAACCCTGGAAATAATTGAACAGGCGGAGCAGGCGACAGGCAGCAGTCCGCCCCTGTGCACGGCGATGTTTCCGCCGCCTGTTGAAGGGAAAAAGGAAAAAAACGCCCAGGAGGAACAGCTTCGTCGGACGGATCTGGCCCAGCCCGCCCTGGGCGTGGTCAGCCTCGCTATGCTGGAGGCTCTGGGGAGCTTTTCGGTGCTTCCCGAAGCTGTCTGCGGTCACTCTTACGGCGAATTGACGGCGCTTATGGCGGCGGGCAGAATCAATCGCCGGGATTTCCTCCGTCTTTCGGCGGACAGGGGAAAATTCATGGCACAGGCCGGCAGCGGCGGCGATGCGGGCAGGATGATGGCTGTAAAAGCCCCGCTGGAGAACATCCCGGAATTAATCGCCGAATACGGCCTGGATATTATTCTGGCAAACAGAAACAGTCCGGATCAGGGCGTGTTGTCCGGGCCATCGGCTGATATTGAAAAGATGCTGGTTGTCTGTCGGGAAAACCATATACGAGCGGTAATCCTGCCGGTATCTGCGGCCTTTCATAGCCGCCTGGTCGAGACCGCGGCCCTTCCCTTCCAACGCAGCCTGGAGTCGGCAGCGTTTTACAGCTCGCAAATTCCGGTATACTCGAACACCACCGGCGCCCCTTACCCCCGGGATGCGGAATCCGCCCGCAGTCTGCTCGGCCGCCACCTGCTGCATCCTGTACAGTTTCTAGACAATATCGAGGCCATGTTTGCAGGCGGTATAGACACCTTCATCGAGGTGGGCCCAAGATCCGTACTCACAGGCCTGGTCCGCTCCATTTTAAAGGAGCGCAGCCACACGGCCATTGCCATGGACAGCTCCGGGGGCAAGCAGCCGGCAATCACGGATCTTGCCGCTACCCTGTGTCAACTGGCTGCAGCAGGCCATTTTGTCGATCTCACCCAATGGCCTCCTCAGTAAAGAACACCAGCCCACGGCTGTAACCGCCCCGTCAGAGCCCGGCACCACGAGTATTCCCGATTGCTTTGCCAGCCTGCGCACGTACACCTTGCTGCCAGGCGTCTTCATGGCTTCGCCGCAAGGGCCGATACCGGAACTATGCTGCCCGAATATATACTGCGGGTTTCGCCGCCGCACTGGAGCATAAGCGCCCCGTCTGCTGCCAGACCCCGGATGGTGGCATGATAGGGTTTTCCGCTCCCGGTTTGCACCAGCACGCGCTCGCCGAGCCATGCCAGGCGGTTTTGAAAAACTTCTGCCCATTGGGCGGGAGTGAAACAATTGAGGATCCTGTAAAATTTTTGCCTGCCGAAGGCTGCAAAATCGGTCCACAGGGAAAGCGGAGCGGTCTGGATTCCCTCATGGCAAAAGCTTGTGGCAGGCAGGGAAAAATCCTCCCGCAGCATATAATCGGCGGGATGTACTGCCAGGTTAAGGCCGATTCCCGCCACACACTTTCCCCGGTGCTGCTCCAGCAGAATGCCACCGATTTTGCGGCCGTCTACAAGAATATCATTGGGCCATTTGATCCTGATGCAGCGGCCGTCTTCTGAAGGCAGGTACCCGGCAAGCAGCTCTCCGGCAAGCAGGGGCAGCAGCCCCTGCCATTCCGGGTTGGCAAGCGCATCCGCATCCGGCCAGCGCCAGGCTGCGTAAATATTTCCGGCAGGCGAAAACCAGTTCCTGCTGTGCTGACCCCGGCCCGCCTCCTGGGATACTGCCAGCACGCAGTCCCAGGGCTGCAAAACCCCTTTTTCGCAAAGCCGCCAGGCGACGTCCATTGCCGAGGTGCACGCGCCGCATATAATGACCCGGCAATCGCCGGTTTTGCTCCCCGCCTGCCAGAGTTTTCCGCAAAGCCCGGTATCCTCTGCCGCTTGCCGGGCAAGCCGCTTCCATGGACCGAATTTCTCCAGGTCCTTTTTCCATAAAGGGTGCAGATCAGCCAGGCGCTGCGGGCCCAATGGCGCCGCTGCAACCCCCTGCGGGTCCCCTCCCCATAAAAGCAGCCGGCATTCAGAGCACTGGGAAGAAAAAGGCGAAATCAAAGCAAGATAGCCATAGCCTCAGTTGTAGAGCTGGTTTGCCATTCTCCTTTGGAGCCGCTCCGCCTGCTGGCAGAATGCTTCCAGCTTGGCGTTGATCAGCTGAGGAAAAGGAGAACCGTCGCTTTCAATCGCCAGAAAAGGCAGATCCTCGAAATCGGAAAGCACGGCGCGGAGTCCTCCGTCTGCCGACGGGGTATGCATTTTGTTGTCAGTGTGCATAATCTCTTTCAGGATGGACTCTGAAAGCCGGTTCGGCATGCAGCCGAAGGGGCCGATGGCTATGACGCCGCAGACATCAGAGGCAACTTCGGTAATAGAGGAGCCGATGGTTAAAATCGCCTCCCCCCCCAGTTTTTCCGAAATATACGGACCCGCATTCTCCATGACCCTCCCAAGGGGCGCGGGATGGGCGGCAATCAGACCGGATTCGGAAAAAATCTCCATCAGCCGCTTCTCGTAATGATTCATGAACTTCTGGCGCAGATGAAACTTGAATTTTCCGCCAAGACCCATATTCTGCCAGTGTCCGTCCACACCTATCATGTAGTCGGAATAGCGGATCCACTCCGAGACGGGCGAGCAGATCACGGCGAAGCCGTTTTCCGCAAGACGCTCGGTCAGGTACTGGCGGGACAGAGCATCCCTGCGGACAAAAATTTCTCCGGTCAGCAATATAGTGGGCACCTCATGGACCGGCCGCAGCAGGGGCAGGCCAGACAACTGCTTCATGCTGTGCTCCATCTGGCGGGTTAGATCGTCAAAACCACCCTTCTGGAGCGCATTTAAAATGCCCTTCCATTCCCGGTTGAAAACCGCCATGGCCTGCTGTGGATCCCGGGCGTCGGCAAGCAGCATGGAGCGGATATCCTCCATAACATCGGAGATTACAATGGACCACCAGGCCTTGTAGTAATTAAAGTCATCTCCAAGGCCGAAATAGGTATTGTCCGAGCTCAGGGTAAATATTGCTACGTCCTGAATTTCCAGGCGTTCAATAAGATCGCGCATAAAGACGTTGTACTGGCCGAAACGGCAGGGGCCGGAAGCTGAGGGCATAAAATAGACAACGACCTCCCCGGGCTTTTTACGGTTGTGGACATAGTTGAGCAGCGTGCCGGTGGTCAGGATAAGAGGCAGGCACTCCTTGCAGGAGGTATTGGCGCGGCCCAGCTTCAGTACGGTCTCATCAGCCGGCGGGTGTGGAGCAACGTGATAGCCGGCATCGCGGAATACCGCTGAAATGGCCTCGGTTGAAATCCTGCCCATGGAGGGAATCAGAAAGGTTACCCGCGGATCCTTGATGGAAAGAACCTCGCCGTCAGATGTTCGTACCCTGCCCGCCCTGTTTTCCAGAAAGGTCTCGGCCGGCCTGAAGTCTTTTCCTTCAATAGCCGGATACTGCTGTCTGCTGATCAGCTGCCTGTACTGGGCAACAATATCCAGAAAGGCTTCAATCCGGGTTTCTATGCCGGCATCCGCCGTATGGCTGTCCAGTTCCAGGGTAAGCGAGGGCTTTCTTCCCATGATGCTTCTGAAATAGCCGATCACAAAAGAATCCGGACCGCATGAAAAATTGGTAATATAGGTGCCGAAAAGCTGGCTGTGGCGTTTGACAAAGTGAGCAGCCTTCAGAATCAACTGCCCCATCCCCCAGTACATGTGATCCTTGACCGGCTCCTGTTCTATGGGCAGAAAATCCATTGGAATAACCTGCACCCCCCTGGAGGCCAGTTTATGGGGGATGCCCATATGCGCCTCCTCCACCATCCCGTTATAGGGACGGCTGAAGATAACCACCCCCATTTTCTGTGGATCCGCCTCCAGCTCGGCAAGAGCCTTGCTCCCGATTTCCTTCATCCTGGCCTGGCACTGGTTCTGCCTTTGCACCGCCCGGGCAAAGGCCGTCTCTGCTGTTTCCCGTTCCACCCCCATCTGCCGGGCCACATCCATAAGGGGGGCTTTTGCCGCCTCCAGGCCCCGGGTCATGTCAATAAAAGGGACCAGCACCTTTGTGCCCCTCTGCTTTAATGCCTCGATCTCCTTTTTGAACGTAGTCTGCAGGTAGAAGGGCTCGCCCTGGACAAAGGGACATACCTGCGAGACGGGATAGCCCTTTTCCACCGGCACTGCCCTTATATGGGGCAAAAACAGGTAATCGGGCGGAGGGTCGCTTTTTAAAAGCGAGAGAAAAAATCCGTGTGCAAGTTCGGCGGGATGGCAGAAGGCGGCGTTTCTCTGATCGATTCCTTCGGTGTCAGGCGTATCCGGCAGCACCGGGGAAAATCCTATCGCCGAAAAAAAAGCCGCATACAAAGGATAATAGGTGTTTACCAGAAAGCTCTTGTTGATGCCTACCCGTCCTTTTAAAGGCTCGTTCTGCTCCGGTGCGCCGTATGTGTCGAAAATCAACTGCTCCCGGAGCCTTACCAGATCCAGCCTGGTTACATCATAGGAAAGATTGAAGCGCAGGTTATAGTAGCGGTTGCATGCGCCGCCAAAGGGATATTTTTTACCGTTTATTTCAATTACATTAATCTCGCAGCCCCGATCGCACTTTTCCTTGCCCCCCTTGCAGATAAAGGGCTTGTGGTAAACTACTTCCCTGTCGGCAAGCTCAGCCAGGTCAAAAGACTGTTTTTTCAAAAGTCCCATGTCAACCCGCTTCCTGATTTCCAGGGCAACCCCGTATGCCCCCATCAGGCCGGGCTCGGGAGGCACTATGATAGGTTTTCCGGAAAGCGCTGCCATGGCGAGCGGCACAGCATGATTGTAGCAGACCCCGCCCTGCATGAAGACCTTCTCCCCCACAGGCCGGTTGCCTTTTACACGGTTTGTGTAGTTCATGCATATTGAATATACCAGGCCTGCAACGATGTCGTTGGACTCAATGCCTTCATGTATGGCGGTCTTGATGTCTGAGGCGATAAAAGCGGCGCACTGGTCGTTGAAATTCGGCGGGTTTTTTCCCCGGATGGCCACATCCGCGATATTTTCCACAGATATGCCGAGGGTCTCGTAGGCGGACTCCTCCAGAAAGGAGCCGGTACCGGCAGAGCAGGCCTCATTCATGGCATAATCCGAGGGCACGCTGGCAGTGATGTAGGTATACTTGGCATCCTGGCCGCCGATTTCAAAGAGGGTGTCCACTTCCGGATCAAAATGCACGGCCGCCGCTGCATGGGCAATAATTTCATTGATGATGCCCTCTGTCAGTGCATGAAGACCTGCGATCTGACGGCCTGAGCCACAGATCCCCAGTCCTTCGATACTGATCTGCTGCGGATCGGTGTAGGTTTTTACCTGCTCCAGAATACTCGCATAGCACCGCCTGGAGGCCCACACCGGATCTCCTTCTGTGAGCAGGTAGATGGAGGCGAGAATGGCATTGTCGGATTTTCTGAGAAGTACGGCTTTGGTGGTCGTAGAGCCCACATCCAGCCCCAGAATGCATTCGTCTCCCGGCTGGACTGTCTTTTTTTTCATGGACTTAAACACTACCTGCTCCCGGAACTGCTCCAGTGGAGGCAGGGTGTCAAAAGAAGCTGCATCGGGATGAAACAGGTTCTCCAGCTCAGGGCAGGCCCTGGTTTCATGGCTAAGGGCCCAGAGCCCTGCGCCCAGAGCCTCAAAGCAGGGTGCAAGCTCCGGCACAATCAGGCCCGGAATTTTCTGCTGCAAATAGCCAAGCATCATCTTGTTTTGACTGCAGCCGCCGACGATCATGATGTTTCTGCGCTCTACCTTTTTGAGCAGCTCCAGTATCTTGTTGGCCATCATACGGCAGAGGCCGGCTGTTACCCGGGAACGCGGAATGCCCTTGTTAATGGCGTGCGTGCAGTCGGACTTGCAAAAAACCGAACATCGGCCTGATACGGCATAAGGCTCTATCTCGGCGGACCATTTTGCCGCCTCCTCCAGCGTTACCCCCATCCGGCGCAGTTGCTGCATAAAAAACTCGCCGGTTCCGGAAGCACATTTATTGCCTGTCATTACATTGGAAATCCGGCCGTAGCGGCTTAATACATATACCATGAAAGTCTCGCCACCCGCGGAAACAATGGCCGGCACGTCAATACCGGCCGGTTTTACATATTGGTAGGCGTATTCCACGGCTTCCGGCTCGGATATGGAAGTCAAATCCACAAAATGCCGAAACCTTCTGCCGGTTGCCACCACGCGGTCAAAGCGGCTGACATCCATTTCTTCAAGGACCTGGAACAGCTTGTCCCTGGGGTTTCCGCCGTGGGGATAGACGGCGTGGCCTTCCACCCGGATATCCTCCTTGCCGGATAAATCCCTTAATGCTGCGCCGCCTGCAGGCCCCCAAAGCTGTACCACGGATACGCTTGAGGCTCCCAGGCATATGCCCAGGACTTTTATGGAGGCATTATTTTCTTGGGTCGTCATTGCAGTTGCATTCCTTACATAAAGTCTATAATTTACCACAGCTTCCAAACAACTTCAAAACAAAACACTATATATGGTATTTTTTGATTGCCTGGCAGCCCCGGGGCGCAACCTGTATACCGCTCAGGGCTTAAGACGGGCGCGGATCCGCTTTGTAACGGCCCTGACCTAATCCGTCGGGATCTTCGAAAAACCCAGCGCCCCGTCCTTGACCCAGGCTGAGAGTTGCTGATGCAATTACAGCGAATATCCCTTCAACGGGTAAAAAATACAAGTTACCCAAAGACAGAACAACTGTCAAACCCAAGCACGGCCGGATGTTCTCCGCGGTTTTGGCGCCCGGAACAAAACAGCGGCTTGACATTTCCTCCGATTTATCAGAAAGAGAAAGCAATAAAAATCTGCAAGGAGGCGAAGTTATGACAAAACAGCCGGAGAAGGACGAATGGGTATATGTTGCGATACAGAATCCGGGAGGCGATGAAAATTTCGTGGGCTACATGGATGAAGCGTCGCAGATCGCCTATATTCCCGCCTTCCTCACAAAAGACGAGGCCCAGACCTGTTTTATCAACATGCCCCGGGATCCGAACAAAAAATACGAAATCCAGGCAGTGATTTTTGAAGATCTGACCAGCGATGCCGCAGCCAATGGATTTTTGATCTTTCTGCTTGATGCGGCTGGCAAAATTACAAACAAAATTGACCCTGCTGGCGTATAACGGTTCAAAATTCACGGGATTCAAGAGGCCGAGAGATCAAGAGGGGACATACAAGCGGAAAAAACCGCTGATAGAAACTATGCCGTCCACGGTTACGGAAAAGGGCGTATCAGCGGGCAATGCCAGAGATAATGCCGGCTCCTGTCGGGCTGGAAAAAGAAAGGCGCTCTATATCGGAGGCCCCCGCCCCGGCCAGTATATCGCGGACTTCTGATTCGCAGTAAGCCCGGCCGGCCCGGGTGACAGCCAGCATATTCAAGGAAAAAAGCGCCGGAAATTCCGGGGAGTCATGGCTGTCATCCAGTATGAAGTCCTGTATAAGAATCCTGCCGCCGGGTTCCAGAACGGAAACAGCCTTTGAAACAAGATTCCGGCATGCCTGTGGGTCCTCGGCATGCAGAATGTGCGAAATCCAGACAACATCAAAGCGGCCGGATAAAGCATCTTCATGAAAATCTCCCTCCTGGAATCCGATGCGATCGGAGAGTCCCGCAGCCTCGATGTTTGCCTCCGCAACCGGCCTGGCATCAGGAAGATCGAAGACTTCCGCCAAAAGGCCGGGGGTTTGCTGACAGAAATGAATGGCATAGGTGCCGGGGCCGCCGCCCATATCCAGCAGTTTTTTTCTCCCGGAAAGCTCCAGGGCTTCCGCGACACGGGGTGCCTGCAGGCGGGCATTAGTGTGCATGCCCTTTAGAAAGCATTCTCGCCACTCTTGCCTGGATGCCGCAGAAGTGGACTCCACCGGCCTTCCAAAAACAACCGCCTCGTCCAGCCGCGCCCAGGCAGGCAAAAGATGATGGTGATGCATCATCATCCACCCCAGATATTCGGGAGAATCGCTGCACAAATACTTAGCGGAGGCCTCTGTGTTTACGAATTCCCCGGCATTTTTTTCAAGCAGACCCATGGCCGCAAGTGCATGCAAAAGCCGCTCTACTCCGTCGCTACCGGCATCTAAAGCCTCCGCTACAGCAGCCGCGCTCATCCGCCGGCCTCCGATAATGCTGAATACATCCAGTTTTATACCTGCATGCAGGCTGCAGGTTCTCCAGTAATAGCCGGACAATTCCAACAAAGCTCCGGGATCCCAATCTGCTTTTTCCATATACGCTCCTTGACGGGTTTAGCTGGATTTAGCTGTTGACCAGGAAAAAAATCGCTGGTATCAAATTCTAGTAACTGCAAAAATCAATCTAACTCCTGATGATCAGTTTATGCAAACCAAAACTCCCCTGTTGACAGTTGATATTATCATTGCTGTAAATGAGAAAATTGTGCTGATCGAGCGCAAAAACCCGCCTCATGGGTGGGCGCTGCCCGGCGGGTTCGTCGATTACGGAGAATCGCTTGAAGCGGCCGCAGCATAATTTTTTCCGATCGCCTGTAGGCTAAACCAACACGAAAGTATGCGCAAAAGGAGCAGCCCATGAAGACTGTAGGTGTTTTACTGGCCGGATGCGGTGTATATGACGGTGTGGAAATCCACGAGGCCGTGATCACCCTTCTTGCCCTGGACCGCAAGGGGGCTGAGATTGTATGCATGGCCCCGGATGTTGATCAGTACCATGTAGTCAATCATGTCACCGGAGAAGCAACAGAAGAGAAACGAAACGTGCTTCTGGAATCAGCCCGGGTGGCAAGGGGCGAAATCAGCGATGTGGCAGCCGTCTCCGCAGACAAACTGGATGCATTGATTATTCCGGGCGGCTTTGGCGCTGCCAAGAACCTTAGCAACTTCGCGATCAAGGGAAAGGACGCGGATGTTCATCCGGAGGTTTCCCGCATCATCAATTCAATGGCGGAAGCGGGAAAACCCATCGGCGCCATCTGCATTTCTCCGGCAGTGGTAACAGCGGCGCTCAGGCACAGGCGGCCTGAAGTTACCATTGGTAATGATTATGAAACCGCTGAGGCCATAGAGGCCATGGAAGGAGTACATAAGGCCTGCAAGGTGGATGAAATCCATATGGACGAGAAAAACCGCATCGTCACCACTCCCGCCTATATGCTGGGCCCCGGAATTAAGGACGTGGCCGGGGGCATTGAAAAACTGGTGGACAAGGTGCTTTCGCTTCTGTAGAAAGCGTGCGGTCTGCGCAGCCGCTCTTCAGTGGGGAAACAGATCGTAGAAATAGAGCATGGCATCCGAGCGGGATATGATGCCTACCACCTGATTTTCGCTTATTACGGGGAGCCGTCCGATATCGTGCTTTACCATCAGGCGGGCGGCCTCCATCAGGCTGTTTTCCGGGCCTATGGTGATATTTTTGGTGCTCATAAAGGCTTTCACAGGATTTTTCATCCTCCCTGTGCCCTTGACCTTGCGGAAATCCCGGCGGCTGATAATGCCCACAAGCCTTCCGTCATCCACCACCGGCACACCTGTGCAGCCTTCCTCCTTCAGGACCGCGGCGACCTCTTCCATGGTTGTATCCGAAGTTACGGTAATTACCGGATTCGACATCAAATCGCTTACCTGCACCGATGCATGCTGATTGCCTTTCAGCAGTTCATAGATCCATTCCTCCAGGGCCTCGGGATTGACCGATTTGAGCATTGCCGAGCCCGCGCCGGGGTGTCCTCCGCCGCCCATGCTGCGCATGATTGCGCCGATATTGATCTCCTCGACAGCGCTTCTGCCAATAACAATGCATTTGTCGTGGTTTTCATGGGCAAAAATGCCAAAGGCGGCATCCACGCTCATAATTTCGCGATACATGTGCACGACCAGCGACAGATTGCTGACATGGCCATGAATACGAACGGTGTTGACGCTTACGCTGAAGCTGCCGATTTTGGAGCGGGGGGAGGATTTAAGCATTTCAAACAGGATATCCTTCTGCTGCACCCCGTAGCCGGGCTGCAGAAAAGTATTTAATACGGTAAGATCCGCGTTGTTCTCCAGCAGATACCCTGCAGTATACACATCCTCGGCGGTTGTGGAGGGAAAAGACAGGCTCCCGGTATCTTCATAGAGGCCGAGCAGAAAAAGTGTGGCCTGTATGGGGCTAAGCCGGATTCCCCTTTTTTTGATTTCCCGCATCATCAGCGTAATATTAGCGCCCGTGCTCTCCTGGAGAATCCATCCCGCCTTCAGATCGCTTTCTTCCGTATGATGATCCCATACCCGGATATCCAGATCCCGCCGGTTTTGGAGGGCCTCCATCGGTTCCAGCCGCTCCCAGCGGTTGGTATCCACTACCACGAGGCTGTCTACAAGGGATAAGTCGATATCCTTGATCCGCTGCATTTCAAACAGATCCTTGTGTATGGACAAAAAGGCTTTCACGTTCGGATTGATCGTTTTGGGAAGCATGGGAACCGCACCGGGATAGAGCAGTGTAGCGGCAACCAGCGAGGCGAAGGCGTCAAAGTCCGTACTCCGGTGGGTTGTAATCAGCTGCATGGCTTTAGAACGGGGAAATTATCGGTAAATGGTCCATATGCGGCTCCTTGTTATCCCGAAGGGATCGCAGCAACAGAAAAACCCGGTTATTATGGTATTCAGAATAGAGAATATAAAAATTTCTGTCAAGTCATTGAAAAATCTGCTCGATTTTTTTTCGATCCTTGACACCGGCCGATTTTTCGCGTAATGAAGGATCAGGGCTGGCGGCGAATCGTTGGTTTTCTTCATGGCCCGACATAACCTGTTTACGATTTACGACAAAATCCCATATGGATTATATTGAAGAGGTCCCGGACCATCAGGAAAACCCCGGCCGGGCCGGGGAGGAAACAAGCCAGATCAGTCTTCGCATTATTGATTCTGATCTCTCCCCTGCATCTACCCCTCCGCCCCTGAAGCGGGAAACAACTGTTAGAAAAAGAAAGATTGTAAACAAACTAAACCTCTGCAACTTTAACAAGGAAACCATCAGGCTGACCTTTAAGCACTCCAAAGACCAGCGGCTGATAAATTTTGATGTTTTCCCGCAGATCTGCTTCGGCAACAATCTGGTCTGCCTCTGGCAAAAAACGCCGGATACAAGGCAACTCGAGGATCGCTATGAGTTCCGGTATGCCGTCCTCACCGAAGAGCAGGCAGTTATTACAATACACTGCGATGTTCGGGCTTTCAGCAAAAAAGGGATTTGCCTTGTCCTCCCGGAAAAATCCCGCCAGGCAAGCTCGCGAAAAGCAAGAAGATATCATTGCGAGGCACTGAGTGTTCAGGTCGTACAAAACGGCATTGTTTTTCCCGGCTGGCTTCTTGATTTCAGCGCTCATGCCATTCGCGTGGAAATCCCACCCAAAGAAAGCCAAGCCTATCAATGGCTCAACACGGACAACAAGATCAATCTGCTGGTTGTAAATGAAAATACCACCCTGTTTTCGGGCGAGTGCAGCATATTAAAAAAAGAGCACCTGACGGGCAAAAAACATTTGGTTCTAAAGCCCTCCGCCGAGAACATTCAACGATTCCGTCCGAAACAGTACAGGAGCAAACGGATGCTCCTCTCACCGAAGCCGGATATACGCTTCAGCCACCCGTTCACAGGCAAGGTTGTGACACTCAAGGCCCTGGACATCTCGGGCTCCGGGCTTTCCGTGGAAGACAACGAAGAAAATTCAGTGCTTATACCCGGCATTATCATTCCGGAACTGATCATTAACATGGCCAACACCTTCCGTTTCCGGTGCAAGGCCCAGACTGTCTATCGCCGGCTGTACCGGCAGGAAAACGGCAGCAGCCTGGTCCAGTGCGGCATCGCATTTCTGGATATGCCCTGCGACGATCACATGCGGCTGCTCTCTCTTCTGCATCAGGCGGAAAACAAAAATCTCTATATCTGCAATAATGTCGATCTGGACCAGCTCTGGCAGTTTTTCTTTGAAGCCGGTTTTATCTATCCCCGCAAGTATAAATTCATCAAGGACAACAGAGAAAAAATCCGCAAAACATACGAAACCCTCTATACCGCCAACTCGAATATATCCCGGCATTTTACATGGCAGCAGGAGGGTGCGGTACAGGGGCATCTGTCCATGCTGCGCTTCTACGAAAAAACCTGGCTGATCCACCACCTGGCCGCCCTGCCCTCCAACCGTCTGCGTGTCGGGGTTGAAATACTAAACCAGATCGGATCGTTTACTTATGACTCCCACCGGCTGCTGTCGAGCCACATGGACTACCTGATCTGCTATTTCCGGCCGGAAAACCGCTTCCCCAGGTATTTTTTCGGGGGAGTCTGCAAAAATATCAACAATCCAAAGGCCTGTTCAATCGATTCCTTTGCTTATACGCACTACCGCAACCGTAAAAAACCCGGGGCATCGCCACCCGAAGGCTGGGATCTGGGCGGAACAACCCACGCGGATCTGACAGAACTTTGCAGCTTTTACGAACAGGTATCCGGCGGTTTAATGATTGATGCCCTGGATCTCCAGCCGGACGAGGAGATGGCCCGGCGGCACAGTCTGCCCAATCAATACAGAAAGTTAAATCTGAAACGGCAGCGGAAGCTGTACTCCCTGAAACAAAACAAAATTTTAAAAGCTGTTTTCATGGCCAACATATCCAATTTTGCCCTCAATCTTTCGGATTTAACGAGTTCCGTATCCATATTTGTCCTGGACCCGGAGCAGCTGACCCCTGCCATCCTTTTTTCGGCGGTCTCTCTGATGGCGGAGGAGTATGAGCAGAAAACACTGCCCATACTGGTTTTTCCCCTGGCATATGCAGAGTCGCATTCACTCTCCTATGAGCGCGTCTACAACCTCTGGTCGCTTAACATGGAGCACACTGATGCGTATTTTACATACTTCAACAAACTGATAAAGCGGGAGAAAAAAAGCCGCCGGACAGGTTGGGGTGCTTCTGAGAACCCCCGTTAAACGCCGAACAGGCTTTTCAATGCAGAAAATGCGGGAAAAAGCAATTCAAACCCTCCAAGGACCGGTACCGGAAGGCACGTTGCCGACATGATAAATTCATTTTTTGTCTATCCCTACCTGATGGAAAGCGAAAAAGAAGTGGTCCGGATGAACCTGAAAACCGACCCGGAAATAATCCGCGGACAGGCCGAATGGGCCGGCGTCAGGCCCGGCATGCGAATTGCGGATATCGGCTGCGGACCGGGCATTACAACTTCTGTACTGGGACAGATGGCAAGAGCCGGGGGCGAAGCCGTGGGGGTTGATTTCTCCCGGGAACGCATTGAATGGGCCAATATGTACTACGCGGACCCAACTACCCGTTTCCTCCGGCGTGATATCCAGGAACCCCTGGATGATCTGGGAAGCTTTGATTTTATCTGGGTGCGCTTTCTTCTTGAGTATTTCCGTTCCCGCAGCTTTGATATTGTAAAAAAACTGGCCGGGCTGTTAAACCCCGGAGGCATTCTCTGTCTCATTGATCTTGATCTCAACTGCCTCAACCACTACGGACTCCCGCAAAACCTGGAAAACAGCCTGAAAGGCCTGATGAAAAAGCTGGAGGAAACAAAGGATTTTGATCCTTATGCCGGCCGCCGCCTGTATTCTTTCCTCTACGACCTGAATTTTGACCGGATTGATGTGGATCTGAGCGCTCACCATCTGATTTTCGGGAAACTGCACGAAAAGGATGAATTCAACTGGATAACCAAGGCCATGGTTGCAGCCCGAAATTCAGGCTACAATTTTTATAATGAATTCAGCAACGGCTTTGCGGGTTTTTATGAAGCATTTATCAAGTTTTTCCTCGATCCCCGCCGCTTCACCTACACGCCGGTAATCGCCTGCGCCGGAAGACGCCCACCGGATCTGTAACCTAGGACACCCCGGTTTTTTTTCTTTCCATAAGCTGCCCGTAATTCCTTATATAATAGTGTGCAAAAGCTTTTACTATCTCCTTGTCGAAATAACTTCCCGCCTTTTTAAACAGTTCATCAAGGGCATGTTCGGGCTGCATGGGCTCGCTGTAGTATCGATTTGCCGTGAGAGCCTCAAAATAATCCGCCACAGCAATTATTTTCCCCCCGTAGGGAATTTCCTCATCCCTGAGCCCCATTGGATAGCCTGAGCCATCAATCTTTTCGTGATGGGCTGCAGCGATTTCCGGCACATCCCGGAGCATGCCCTCAAAATTGATCTGGGAGAGAATCTCCCTGGTCTTATCCACATGAAGCTTTACATATTCGTATTCAAATTCGGTCAGCTTATCCGCTTTTTTGAGCATGGAATCCGGGATTGCAATCTTGCCGTAGTCATGCAGCAGGGCTGCCACACGAATCATTTCCGTGTAGTCCTTTGTCATGCCGAGCTCATTGCATATGCCCACGGAATATTCCGCCACCCATTCCGAATGGCCCTTGGTGACGGGGTCCCTGGCATCAATGCTTGATACAAGGACCTTCAGAATTGATTTTAGCTGATTTTCGCGGGCCTCCAGGTGCTCGGTATGCCGGATAAAAATCCCGATAAAATGGGAAATCCCCATGAGAAAGCTCATATCGCTGTGAACCAGCAGCCGCTTGGATCGAATATTGTCCACCGCCAGGATCCCGATGCTTTCGCCGTCGCATATGACGGGGCAGCAGATAAAGGATTTTCCGCCCATCTTTTTGGCAAAATTAACGCTCTTCTCCGACAGATCACCTTGAATTTCGTAAATGTCATTTATCAGGAAGGGCTTCTGCTCGCGGAAAGAAATAACAAATGCTCCTTTTGAACGGGGATTGTCCAGGTGAAAGGAAAGGCGTTTTAAAAATCTGGACTGCTCCCGGCTATAGCCGAAACCGTCCCAGAACTTGAGCTGGGTTTTCCGCTCGTTGGCCAGCATGATCATGCCCCGGTCAAAGTCCAGGCGATTTTTGAGCAGTTGCACAATGTCATGAAGCACGTCGGCCACATTATAGCGGCGATTGATGATCTGACCGATCTCCCGGGTGATAAGCCTGTTGTTGTAATTGACTTCAATCTGTTCAATCAGTTGATCGCTTGCATCCTGCAGATTTTTCATTGCGCTTTTCAGCTGGAGCTTGTCAATATGCTCGCCTGCCAAAAGGGAGCCCAGCAGAAAAACGAGAAGACCGGAGACCAAAAGAGACCAGGGCTTGAGGGGCAAGAAGAACAGAGTGCCCAGAGCTGTCAACAAAACGAAAAGAGCCAGGTAGTTTCGAAAGATCTTGTAGTATGTTGCCAGATCCTTTTCCCAGGTAATGATATAGCGGCACGAGCCGTCGCCCCGGAAAATGCATTCCGGATGGTCTATGTGAGGGCGGCGGTTATTGAAAATCATCAGTACGGCTTCAAAAAAACCTTTGCGGTTTTCACACTGGAAGGGTTTTTCCTGGACGCCGGCTGCAGGCTTAACAGCGATTTCCACTTTATTGGGGGCTATAAGGCGGGATTCATAAGTTGCGGAGCAAACCAGATTGGCGGTAATCTTACCAATGGACTCATAAACCTTGGCCGGAGTGGCCAGTCCAAGTACGTACTGCCGTATTACACCGATGGATTCAGGCGATGCAGCATAGCGCCCGGCCTCCCTGGCAAGATTTTCGTTGCCTGTAGCCGCGACCGCCTTCTCGTAGAACCGGTCCACCTGGCTCTGGGCAAACCAGTGCCCCTGGTCGTCCACCTCCTGAGGCTTCATGCCGGCATAATAAAGAAGCGAACAGATATCTACATCCGGATGCTTGCGCTTGATAAACTTCACATAAGCGTCAATAATCCGGCTGTTATACAGCGGCGCTTCCTCTTTGGGGGCAATTTGCTCCATCTTTTCCTGCTCGCAGGCGATTTCCGGCGTGTCTTTTTATAAGAGCCTCCGGCTCCGTTAACCGTCAGTTTCTGCAGGCTCCTTGTAGCATTTTCGAAGCCTCCTAAAAAAATGTATTAGGCAAAGATTTTATTAAAAAACGAAAAAAAGTCAATAAAATTAGGCTTCAAAATCAGGTTCCGGCCGAATTCTTTCGTAAACCGCAGTGCTTGATGGCCGCAGAATCGAGCATGGCGGGCAGTCCGCCCTTTTCGGAAGGCAGGAAGCCGAAGGCATGCTGCCAAGCCTCCCCGTCTTCCATGCAGAAATAGGCGGTGGTCCCGGGAGCGGCTTGCCGGATACGGTCTGTCAAACGCCTGTAGAGAGCCAGGCGGAGCGGTTTAAAATACCGCAGCTTTCCGTCCATCCCCTTGATAAATTCGCCGTAGACCATTTTTGACTTCGGAAAACGATGCTCGATCACCGGCTTTAAACCCGGCATAAAGCGCAGGCTGCCAAGGCTGATCCAGACGATGCCGGCGGGATCTACACAGCGGAAAAGTCGGTCAAGCACTGCCTCGTATTCATCTTCGCAGCCTGAATAAATAAGCAGAGGATCGAAATGAAAGGCCAGGGGATAACCGTTTGCCTGACATCGGGCCGCGGCACGCAGCCTTGCCACAAGGCTTGTTGTGCCTCTTTCCTGCTCGGCGATTACGCGCTCCGTATTCAGTGACCAGGCCATAATGGTTTTGCGGTTATGGGCAAGCGGCAGCAGGTGATCGACTGCAACAGTTTTTGTTTTTAGTTCGACAATCGCCTGGTCCTGTCCGGCAAATTTTTGAACCAGCTTTTCCCCGATCGGATCCAGCTCCTCCCAGATCAAGCTGTCTGTGAACTCACCGGTACCGATCCTGCGGATTTTTTTCTGCGAAAAAACTTCATCCAGCGCCGCGTTCATTTCCTCCTGGTTGACGTAATACTGCAGCAAAGGCGGGTGGAAATAGGATTGCAGGATGCAGTAGGCACAGTCCATACTACAGAAGGTTCCGATATGGAGAATCATGTAATTGCAGCAGGTATAATAACTGGTACCCGGGCAGGGCCGAATAAAAGCTCCTTTGTTGCGCGTGAGAAAAAGGGTTTTCTTGCCTTCGGCTACGGGATCCGGCGACGCTGCGACCGCATGATACACCTCCTCGGCAGATTCGGCGATCTCCGCCTCAACTCCAAGACGGCTTTGTATCTGCCGGCAAAGGGGATGATCTGCAATTGCCCTGTCAATATAGAGGGTCTGAATCATCATGGCTTTTGTTCATAATAGCTGTAAAATTAGAGTTTTGCGCGATGCGCTCAAGAATCCGTAAATGAGAGTCGAATTCTTCCTGACTCTGAAAGGTAAAGTGGATGCCAAACTCCTCTCCCTCAAAGCCGGGCGGAGGCTTAAAATCCATTTTTTCCGGCAGATTAAGACTTCGAAGCTTTTCTGCAAACAGGGCTTCAAACCGGCTTATGGCGGGGTAGCGCCGTTTTCTTAGCAGAGAGCGTATACGGGCCGTTTTCTGTTTCCGGTTGCAGCTTTGGTCGCGGCGGATCTCTGCAACAGCGCCTTTGTTTACAACATCCGCAACAGATCGCTCCTCGGCCCCTGCGATGTCTTTTACCAGAGCGAGGATTTCTTTCTGTTCGTTAAGACTCGGACGGATTTCTTCAAACAGACGGGACAGAGCTTCGGCTCCTTCCTGATGGAGGGATTCCAGCTCCAGGGCTATGGTCATGGAAATGGCCCCGGATAGAATGCGGTTTTGCATAAAGCCGGGGAGCCGGTTTATACGCAGAAGACGGGATACCAAGGCTTTGTTGACCGACAGGCCGAGTTTCTTAGCAAAGGCGGCAAGACCGCCGGCATCGGGGAAAAAAGGGTTAAGACAGGCTATTGCCCTGGCTTGTTCAATAAGGTGCAGTTCCCTGTGCTGGGCGTTGTCGGCTATTGCAAGGGATAAAATCTCGATTTCGCGGGCGTTTGCAGGCAAAAGCCGCGCATCGGTTGTTTTCCGCCCCAGTTTCAGGCATGCCCGAATGCGGTGAAAACCGCTCACAATGCGGTAATTGGATTGGAAGGGGACAAGAAAAGGCGGGTTTAACAAACCAATCTGATCTATGGATTCCGCAAGACCGTCTATCGGCCGTTCAATGGAAATCCGGCAGGCGGCATCCGCTACATCAATTTGATCCAGCCCAACAGCGGCGCATCTAAAGTTCATAATCCCGGCCGACAAGAGAACGTAAGGCTTCCAGATACTTCCGGCGGGTATTGGCTATCACCTCCGCGGGCAAAGACGGCGCAGGCGGAGTCTTGTCCCAGTCCAGCGATAGCAGGTAATCGCGTAAATACTGTTTGTCAAAGCTTTGCTGCGGCCCGCCCGGTTTGTAGGTAGCCCTGGGCCAGAACCTGGAGGAATCCGGAGTGAGCAATTCGTCAATAAGCAGCAGCCGGTCGCCGTAAAATCCGAATTCGAACTTGGTATCTGCGATTATAATGCCTCTCTGCTCGGCTGTGCCCGCCCCCTTTTTGTAAATGGCAAGACTTAAATTCTGAATTTTTTCGGCAGTCTCCTGTCCTACGTACTCAGCTGCCTGCTCAAAGGGGATATTGACGTCATGCTCACCGGCCTCCGCCTTTGTTGAGGGCGTGAATATGGGCTCTGGCAGCGGCTCGGATTCTTTTAGGCCGGGGGGCAGTCCAATTCCGCAGACATTGCCGCTTTCCTGATAGGATTTCCAGCCGGAGCCGGATAGATAGCCCCGGACTACGCATTCAACAGGCAAAGGACGGGTTTTTTTGACCAGCATGCTCCGTCCCCGCAGCATGTCTTTGTGAAGGGCCAGTTCCCGAGGGTACTGCTCCACGTCGCTTGTGATCACATGGTTTCCGATGATCGGTTCCATAAGATCAAACCAGAACAGGGAGATGCGGGTCAGCACCTTCCCTTTCTCCGGTACCGGCTCGGGCATTACCACGTCAAAGGCGGAGATCCGGTCGGTTGCCACCAGCAGAAGGTTCTCGTCAAGGTCGTAAATATCTCTTACCTTGCCCCGTTTCAACAGAGGTACTTCTTTGATGTCTGTCTGATAAATCGCCTGTTCCATACCCATAAATCCGGTACCCGGTTTTTTCTTTTCATATCATACGGATATCTATTGATTTCCGTATGTTTTATTAAATTCCGTAATGTAATTCTTTAAGTTTTTGTAGGCCTCAGGAGGTACTTCGAGAAATTCGATGCCGGATTCAAACCTGTTTTCCCGGCCCCGGTTGCAGTACTTGACTTTCCCCCGGATGTCTACAAGATCATCCTCAATACCCACTGACAAAATGACCACATAACGGGTCTCAATCGGTTCATGGGTCTCCAGCTGAAGCCCTGTCTCGCTAATGTTCAGGGTCCTTCCCATGCCCTGCGTCCATTCCTTGCCCTCGGAATCCAGGCACACATAGGACAGCAGATTGAGGGAATCGTAGCGCTCGTGCCGTCTTTTATTCTCTGCCATGGAAAAACCTCTCGCCTTGCTCTATGAATTATTAATACCGTCCTGGCCGGCTTTGATCACATCAAACAACCGGCCCGTGGTTACAGACACACACGTGGTAGTGTGCTTGATAACATTTTTAAAGGTTGTCGACATCCGGTCATATTCCTTTCTCAGGTCCATAAGGTCAACGGGGGCACAGGAAAAATCATCAGAGACGTAGACGGATGCGGAATGGGGCTCATGAGGCGTATTCAGAAAAGGAATATAGCCGATCATGTCATTGGAACCAAGTATGCAAAGCTCGACAAACCCTCCGTTCATCCTCCGCACGATTGCAGCCTGCCCCTCGGTTATCATATAAACAGCTCCGCCCTCATCCAGATTTTCCAAACGCTTCCACTCGCCGATCCGGGGCTGGGGGGAGGGTCCGTTGATCAATGCCCTGGCGCAACTGGTGGTAATCTGCCGCAGCCGATTATCAATAGAGGTCAGTATGGCCTGAAACACAGAGGAAAGCTCGGAGAATTCTTTAAGCAACAGATCATAATCCATAACCCCAAGCTGCACACGGGTTGCCGCCATCACGGTGGCGCTGCGCTGGAGGCTGCCCTTGCGCAGAAAAGAGCCGATGCTACCGATAAACGCACCTTCCGAAAGCCTAGTAACAGGGACATTGCCTTCAGGCAGCAGCCGGATAACATCAACCTGACCGTCCAGTATCACCCAGAACCAGTTTCCGTATTTTTCCTGGTATACAATTTCTTTTCCCGCTGAAAACTCTTCTTCATCCACAACATAGATGTAATCAACAAGCGGGCCCTTAACAACCGGCAGTCCTGAGGATTTGTCCGGACCTGCATCCTGTTCCCGGCCCTCCGGCCCCCCTCCGAACTTTTCTATCTCGCCGTCATCTACCATGCGAAGGGCATCGAGGATGATTTCCATCCTGCCTTTTTTTATCACATGCTCGCAATCCACAGGCTCGTTGCGGAATTCATAGTCCGCATCCATCCATCCGAAAAGCCGGTTCAGAGCATCCAGGCCACTGATATCGCCAAGCTCTGCATTGACGGGGTTGCCGTCAACGATATAGACGTGCGCCGCTTGTTCTGCGTAACTGCTGCTCAGGATCAGCCTGCCGGTACTTGCATTGCCGCCCAGCAGCTGAAGCAGCTCCCCCATGCCGATAAACCTGAGGCTGCCGCTTAATACAATGTTTGATGCCGTCATTGACTTTCCTGTGCCCACTGGAATTCTTTCTGCAGTTGCTTCAGAGTTAGCTTCATCACATTGGAAAGCGTGGGCCCCACCCCTTCGCCGGTTAATGCACTGGCTTGAAACGAAGGCACCTTCAGCTGACGGTTTAATTCATGCTCCATTTTTTCCACCGGCATCAGCGGAAAGTCCTGCTTATCCAGATCCCGTTTGTTATACTGAAACACCAGGGGGACCCTGCGGATATCCAGGCCCATTTTTTTCAGGTTCTCATGAAGATCCTTCAGGGAAGCCATGTTTTTTTCCCGCCGGACCTTCAGGGAATCGGCAACGAACACAATACCGTCCACGCCCTTTAACACAAGCTCCCTCGTTGCCCGGTACTGCACCTGCCCGGGCACTGTATAGAGCTGTGCCTTGATATCGCAGCCCTTTATCTTTCCAAGTCCCATAGGCAGAAAATCAAAAAAAAGGGTCCGGTCCCCGTGGGTATCAATAGAAATCATTTTGCCGGCTACCTGCCGGGTAAAGTGCTTGTGAATAAATTCCAGATTGGTTGTTTTCCCGCTCCTGCCCGGTCCGTAGTACACAATTTTGCACTGTATTTCACGGCTTTTTAAATTCAGAATCGCCATACGCCCTTCCCAAATTCCCCGGATGAAAAGTCCCGGATCCAGGAATCCGGGCTCTCGGGCAGACATCTGCCGCCCCGTTTATGTCTGAATGCGCAATATTTTAACCTCCAGACTGTAATCGCCCTTTTTTGGACCGGCATTAATGGTAACTTTGGAGGAAATATAGCCTGTGCCGGAAAAAATGGCTACCGGAGAATAAAATACCATACCATTTAAATGATCGCCAACCTGCAGACTGTCAATGAGCTGCTTATCCTTTTTGGGGACAAGCATCTTCAGATACTTGCCTGCCTGAAAACTGACCTCTATCTCCACCGATTCCCCGCAGCGGGGACCCCGGGGCAGCTCAAAACGCGTGGAATCCACATCCAGAATTTCTTCATCCTCGACTTCAGACTCAGGCTCCAGATCTTTTTGAATTTTATCCGTGGGTACACGGCTGTCAAGCCCTGCCTGGCGGACAAGACTTTCAAAATGGTCCCGCACGCTGCTCATTTCCCCGGAATTTAGTACTTCACCGCTCATCCATTGCTTTACCCGCCCGAGTGCTTTTTCCGCCTCCCCTTGCTGCACCCAGCACCAAATAATGTGTCTGGCGGCATCAAGGCGCAGTTCGTCCCGGGAAAGCAACTGCGTAAACTCTTCAATAGCCTGATCAAACTGGCCGAACCGGGCAAGCGCCAGCCCGCTTGCCAGTGCCTCCGAACCTCTGGCCTCCGGATCCTCGGAACTTACCATGTCCTTGATGACGCTCTGGGCGTCTTCGGATACTTTAGGCGGTTCCGGAGCCTGAAACTCGGTTTCAATCTGCGCGTAGAGAGAATCTATTTTTGCCGCGATCTTTCGTAAAAAGTTCGCCTTGTTTTTTACGTTTTCCGTGGCTTCAATTAACCCCTCTACCTTTTTGTAGGTATCAAGGGCCTCATTTAACAGGCCTTGAGATTTGTACAGTTCCGCTTCCCTGATCAAAGCCTTGACTTTTTCGCCAAACTTCATTGCCGCCCCAAAGCTGAGCTTGAATTTATCATGAGCTGCCTGCAAAAATCCTCCCGGCATAAGCCTCTGCCGATCGGGGCCGGCTTGCGGCCAGGCCGGAATCCGCGCCCCTTCAGGCTTCAGAGAGATTGGCGCCGGCAACTCTTAGGGATATTAGCCTGAATCAAGCGATTTCTCAAGTACATTCTTTTTTTGCTGACTTTCAGGCAGAGCCGGGCTGTGCCTCTTTATAGCTCGGACAGTCATGTTTGTCCGCAATATATGGTTTGATATCGATTATCGGAGTGCCGTCAATCATGTCGGCGTGCCGTACAGTCAGCACAGAGCCCTCCACAGCAACAACTTCCAGAACGGACAGACCGATAGGATTAGGCCGATAGGGCGAGCAGATGCTGAAAACCCCCATGGCCTTGTTGCGGTGCGGCGGGTTCTGCACCAGCTTTTGCGGAGTAAAGGATCCGCTTTTGTGGAAATGGAACAAAACAACAATTCTGTCTCCGGCTTTAATGGATTTCAGCCCCTCTGCATAGCGCTGATCAATCTCAATCCGGCCGGTAACCTCAGAGATGCTCCAGTGCCTCGGAATATCCTGCGCATCTGTATAAAACGTGCCAATCGGCTCCAGTTCAATCTTCATATCAACTCCTTGTATGAATTTTCAGGGGTTCAAAGCCATCAAAGCCCCGGCGTCTTTTCAAGCCGCTGTCTTTAAGCATTTCCTTCATCTATCGTCTATCCAGCTTTGCCACGGCTTCAATATGATACGTATGGGGGAACATGTCCACAGGCTGCACTTCCAGAACACGGTAAATTTCTGCAAGCATCGCCAGGTCCCTGGCCAGCGTCGCAGGGTTGCAGGAGACGTATACGATCCGCGCCGGTCTTATATCCAGGACTTTCTTGACCACATCCTTGTGCATGCCCGGCCTCGGGGGGTCAATAATCATAACATCCGGGCTCTCCGTGGCAGAAGTAAGCCATGAGCTTATATCAGCTTCAAAAAACACACAGTTGTAAACCCCGTTTATGGCGCTGTTTTTTTCCGCATCCGCAACCGCACCGGGCACAATCTCAATGCCTGTGACCGATTTTGCCGACCCTGACAGCCATATGGGAATCGTGCCGATGCCGCTGTATAAATCAAGGACCTTCTGGGTTCCGGAGAGATCAGCATAGCGCTCCACTATATGATAAAGAAGTTCCGCCCCCCGGGTGTTGGTCTGGAAAAAAGAATTGGCGGAAACCTCGAACTCAAGATTGCCGAGCCGTTCCCGGAAAAAGCTGCCTCCGGCAAGAGGGATTTCGTATTCGCCCGTTGCCACACCGGATTTTTTGGCAGTAATATTATTCACCACAGATATAACGCCTGCGAATTTATCCATCAGCTTATCAGCCAGGGGCTGCACCGCCTCAGGGGACTGCTCAGAGGTGACAATATTTACCAGCCAGTGATCATAAGCCACCGAATGCCTGAGCATCAGAAAACGCCAGAATCCCTTGTGTGATTTCAGTCCGTAGGCCGGAAAACCAGAGCTCTTCATATACCGCCGGGCGTCCTGCAGAATCCTGTTGCCGGTCTCGGGCTGGAGCAGGCAGCGATCAATGTCCAACACCTTGTGAAACGTGCCGGGCACGTGCAGGCCCACTGCAAAGCTGATGTCCGCATCCGGATCCCCAAGCTCCCCGGGCAGCAGCCACCTCCGGTCAGCGCAGGAAAACTCCATTTTGTTGCGGTAGTGAAACTGACGGCCCGTGCTTCGGCTCTGATGCACGCACACATCCCGTATCCCGCCGATATGCGCCAGAGACTCGGATACATGGCGCTGTTTGTATTCGAGCTGTTTGTCATAGTCCAGAAACTGCCACTTGCATCCGCCGCACCATCCGCTGTAAGGGCAAGGCGGATCCCTCCGATAGGGCGAAGGCGAAATCAGCGAAAGCACCCGGGCCTGAGCATAATTTTTTTTGCGTTTGATTATTTTTGCCAGCACCCGGTCCCGGGGTACGGCCTGATCGACAAACACAGTAAAGCCGTCGACCCTGGCAATTCCACGGCCGCCAAAAGCCAGGTCCGTTATGTCGAGCTCAATTTCGCGTCCTTTTTTTACTTGCATGGAATCGTAGGGCTCCTCTGCATTTGATGGCTCAAAAATAATGGCTATATTGGAATAAACATTCCATCCGGGGTTGTTCAAGGATAAAATCTCATGGACGCTTCCGGAATACGCTGAAAGTGGTTCGTGACACACACTGCCGAGGCAACACAAATGCGAGAAAAAACCCTGTGGTTTCAATCCGAAAATTTCCGCCTGCACGGAACCCTCCATCTGCCGGACCGGGAGAAGCCGCCGGTTGTGGTGGGATCGCACGGGCTGCTTAGCACCGGAGAATCACCCAAACAGATTGATCTGGCAAAAAAATGCAACCGGGCAGGCATTGCCTTTTTCCGCTTCGATCACCGTGGATGCGGGCAAAGCCAGGGAGACTTCAGCCTGGCAACGACTTTTGCAGGAAGAGTCCGCGATGTGGAGACCGCTGTAGATACGCTGCAAAAAAGCGGCGAAACACACGGAAAGATAGGGCTTTTCGGCAGCAGTATGGGCGGAGCCGCAGTTCTTGCGGCAGCCGGCAGGCTGCTGCCTTTTGCAGTTGTCACCGTGGCTGCTCCGATAAAGGCAAGCGCCATTTCGGCGCCTTACATAAATGATGCCGCCAACAGCCGCGCCCTGGAATCCCTTCGCAGACAGAACCTGGATTTTGATATTTCCGGCCGCCTATCCGCTGTATCCGGGCTGTTGATGTTTCACGGGGATGCAGACAAGATTGTTCCCTATGAAAATGCACGCCGCATATATGAGCTGGCCGGATCTCCGAAAGAACTTGTTCGGCTGGAAAACGGTGATCATCCCATGAGTGATGAAAACCATCAGGAGCTTTTTTTGAAAAAAAGCTCAGAGTGGTTCAGCGCTCGCTGTTTTTTGTGACATTTGCCCGGAAAAAAAAGAAAAAAACAAACTTGACAAACCTGCTTCATGTTGCTAAAAGTTAAAGAATTAAAGGTGACCCGAAATGAAGCGATTCAGACTGATTGCCAACAACGTCCTGATACTTATTATTTGCCTTGCTGTAGGCGTAGGCTACGCCGACCGGATGTGCAGGTGTTGGTAATCGTTTGAATTAACAGATGTATTAATTAAAAAAACCGTTATCAGCACTTGCTGATAACGGTTTTTTTTTTCACGAAGCCATCCCGAACTGATTTTTTACGAGAGCATCAAGGAGAGCCTAATGAAAAGTGACAATGCCAAAAAAGGAATTGCGCGCGCACCCCACCGGTCTCTGTTTAAATCCATGGGTTATACGGACGAGGACATCGAGCGCCCGCTGGTGGGAGTGGCCAATTCGGTAAACTCCATTGTACCCGGCCATGTCAATCTTGACAAAATCACCGAAGCCGTCAAAGCCGGCATTTACATGGCCGGCGGGACTCCTGTCGAATTCGGCACCATCGGCGTCTGTGACGGCATTGCCATGAACCACGAGGGGATGAAATATTCCCTGGGCAGCAGGGAACTGATAGCGGATTCAATCGAAGTAATGGCCAGGGGCCATGCCCTGGACGCCATGGTCATGATCCCGAACTGCGATAAAATTGTGCCCGGTATGCTGATTGCCGCCGCACGCCTGGACCTGCCCGCAGTGGTAATAAGCGGCGGACCAATGCTGGCCGGCCGCCATCCTGAAAAACCGGAGGAAAAAGTGGATCTGATCTCCGTGTTTGAAGCTGTAGGCGCGGTTCGCTCCGGCAAAATGGATGAATCCCAGCTTACCGCCATTGAAAACGCGGCCTGCCCCACTTGCGGCTCCTGCTCAGGTATGTTTACCGCCAATTCCATGAACTGCCTGACCGAGGTCATCGGCCTCGGCCTCCCCGGAAACGGCACGATTCCGGCGGTTATGTCCGCCCGGCTACGGCTGGCCAAAAATGCAGGCAGAAAAGTAATGGAACTGTATGAAAAGGGCATCACGCCAAGCAGCATACTTACGGAGAAGGCCTTTGAAAACGCCATTTCCGTTGACATGGCGCTGGGCTGCTCCACCAACACCCTGCTCCATTTAACCGCGCTGGCCCATGAAATCGGATGGCCTCTTGAACTGGACCTCATCAATGAAGTGAGCGGGCGAACCCCGCACCTGTGTTCTTTGAGCCCGGGAGGCGCCCATCACATTGAGGATTTAAACAATGCCGGAGGCATCCCGGCTGTGATGAAGGTGCTAAACGATGCGGGAAAGATCCATGCAGACTGCCTGACGGTAACCGGCCGGAGCGTCGGCGAGAATCTGTCATCCGCCCGGGTGCTGGACCACTCGGTAGTCAGGCCGATTGACAACCCCTATCATGCGCAGGGAGGACTGGCTGTCCTGTTCGGCAATCTGGCGCCTAGCGGCTGTGTGGTAAAGCAGTCTGCCGTTGCCGGGAATATGCTGCGCCATGAAGGACCGGCCCGGGTGTTTGACTCGGAAGAAGACGCAACAGAAGCTATCCTTGACGGGAAAATCAAAAAAGGCGACGTCGTTGTCATTCGCTATGAAGGCCCCATGGGCGGCCCCGGCATGCGGGAGATGCTAACACCCACCTCGGCTATTGCCGGGATGCAGTTAGACAGCGATGTGGCACTGATTACAGACGGCCGGTTTTCAGGCGGAACCCGCGGAGCCGCCATAGGTCATGCTTCTCCCGAAGCCATGCAGAAAGGCCCGATTGCCATTGTACAGGAGGGTGACCGGATCGCCGTTGATATCCCGGGAAAAGCCCTTGACTTGATGGTTGACGCGGGAGAAATTGAGAAGCGCCTTGCCGGGTGGCGCGCACCGGCTCCCAAAATTACCAGCGGCTACATGGCCAGGTATGCGAAAATGGTTTCCTCCGCTGATAAAGGGGCTGTCATGAAGTTTTAACGCAGTGCCGGCACTTTGCTGCGCGTCCCTGCAAGCGATAACAACCTGCAAAAACACAGGAAGGCGGCTATGAGTAAGCTAACCGGTAAACAAATATTAATGGAGATGCTCAAGGAAGAAGGGGTGGACACCATTTTCGGCTATCCCGGAGGAGCTGTCATTGATATATACGATGAGCTGCAGAATACAGATATCAACCACTATCTTGTCCGGCATGAACAGGGGGCGGTGCACGCGGCGGACGGCTATGCCCGCGCAAGCGGCAAAACCGGCGTCTGCCTGGTGACCTCCGGACCGGGTGCGACCAATACAGTCACAGGCATCGCCTCTGCATACATGGACTCCATTCCCATGGTGGTGTTCACCGGTCAGGTGCCCACACGGCTGATCGGCAATGATGCCTTCCAGGAAGTCGATATCGTTGGCATCACGCGCCCGTGCACGAAGCACAACTACCTGGTAAAAGATATAAACAACCTTGCACGGACGGTCAAGGAGGCGTTCCACATTGCCCGCTCCGGCCGGCCCGGCCCGGTTCTGGTGGATCTGCCCAAAGACATGATCAATGCCTCCACCAATTATTCGCCGCCGGGAGCGATTCAACTGCGCTCCTACAACCCGACATATGAACCCAACCTCAAGCAGTTAAAAAAAGTGGCCGGGCTTATTAAAACGGCCAAAAAGCCGGTGCTCTTCTCCGGCGGCGGGGTGGTGCTTTCCAAGGCTCACGAAGAACTTACCACGTTTGCCAGAAAAACGCAGACACCGGTTACCAGCACCCTTATGGGCCTTGGCGGATTTCCGGGAAATGACCCACTGTGGCTTGGCATGATCGGCATGCACGGCACCTACAGGGCCAACATGGCGGTAACCGAGTGCGATCTGCTGATTTCCGTGGGGGTGCGGTTTGATGACAGGGTTACCGGTAAAACCGA
>JAWOFF010000086.1:0-15548 GCA_046482325.1 Desulfosalsimonadaceae bacterium | reverse complement strand
ATTTTTCCACCATATAAGTGACAATCCTGTCATCCCAGTCCTTTCCGCCAAGGTTGTGGTCTCCGCCCGTGCAGACAACCTCCACGGAATCCTTCCGGATGTCAATCATGGTGATATCAAAGGTGCCGCCGCCCAGGTCATAGACCAGAACGACCCGGTTGTCGGTGGTATCCAGCGTGCCGTAGGCAATAGCTGCTGCTGTTGGCTCATTTATGATCTGCCGCACGTTAAAGCCCGCTATTTCACCTGCTTTGCGGGTGGCTTCGCGTTCATTGATGCCAAAATACGCTGGGCATGTGATGACCACATCCTCCACTGTTTCGCCAAGGTACTGCGCGGCGTCCTGGGCAAGTTTTTTCAGAATATAGGCTGAGAGTTCCTCTGCCCTGTATTCTTCGTTGTTGTATTCAAATACAAAGTTTGGCTCCCCCATCGACCGTTTGACAAAGCTGACCACTTCATTGGGATAGAGCTTGGCGCTTTCCTTGGCTACGTCTCCCACAACGACGGCGTCCCCGTCAAAAAACACCACCGAAGGCGTAATCCGTTCATTTTCGGCGTTCGGGATAATGACGGCTTTCCCGAATTCATCCACGTAAGCCGCGGATGAATAGGTGGTTCCCAGATCAATTCCGAAAATCCGCTTGCCCTGTTTTCCCATCAGATCTCCTTGTTCTCGGATGCGGCTTGTTCGTTGTATATATAAATGGCCACGATCTCCGGGCGGATCACTTTTCCTTCCCATTCATAGCCGGGTCGCAGGCGCTGGGCAATCATTTTGTCTTTTGCCGGATCATCGGTTTCCACCTTGCTGACAACCCTCTGGCGGGCAGGGTCCAGATCACCGCTGTCTGTGGTAAAAGAGACAACGCCTTCCCAGGCAAAAATATCCTCGAGGTCATATGCGATATCTTCCAGGTACTGGAGCAGTTTGGCGCTGTTTTCCTCGCTGGCCGGCTGTTCGTGGTAGTAGCTGCTAAGTTTCCGCACATCATCAACGATTTTTATGACATCGGTAAAGATTCTTTGCAAATATTTTTTCAGCAGACCGTCGCGGTATTGCTGGAGCGAATTGTGCAGTTCATCAATGACCTTATTTTTGTGGGCGTCATACTTGAGCTTGGTGTCAAAGCTTTGCGAGAGCTCCTCAAGCTGCTTCTGAATGTTTTTAATTTCCAGGCCGAGCGGCTCTGACTCGCCTTGACCCTCTTTTCGGGCAAGCTCCATTTCCTGTTCCTCTGTCAGAGGCTCCGCATCCTCTTCCGAAAAGGCGGCAGGTTTTGTCTCAGCCGAATCCGGCGATTCGCTCAGATCATCTAAGTGGATGCCGAATTCAATCTCATTGTCTTCATGGTTGCCGGAATCGTGATCCATGGAAAATCCCTGCGTCGTGTTTGGGTTTATGCGTACAGCTCTAACAATATATAATTATTACCAAGGATTAAAAAGCAGGCTGCCTGATTTGTCAAGACGTTTTTTGGGCTCCGGAAGCGTCAGCTTTTCTGTAATTTATCAAAAAAACAATAAGTTATAATAAACCCCAAAGTTTTTACGAGCCTTTGCTCCGGAATGCGGCAATGGTCTTTCTCAGCCAGCTGACCCACTGATCGATGCCCTCGCCTGTTTTGCAGGAGAGGCCGATGATTTCAATATGCGGGTTAAGCTTTCTGACCTGCTCTTTTAAGCGTTCCATATCAAAGTCGGATAGGGCCATATAGTCGATCTTGTTTACGACCAGTACATCCGTTTTTGTAAACATCAGAGGGTATTTCAGGGGTTTGTCATCGCCTTCCGGGACGCTCAGGATCATCGCGTCATGGGTGGCCCCGGTGTCGAATTCCGCCGGACAGACGAGGTTGCCCACGTTTTCGACAAAGACCAGATCCAGCTCCGGGTTCTCCAGTCCGTCAAGGCCGCTTGTGACCATGCTGGCGTCGAGATGGCAGAATCCGCCGGTTCTCAGTTGCAGGCTCTGCACGCCGGTTTTGGCGATTGTCTCCGAATCCACCTGTGAGTCGATGTCTGCTTCAATAATGCCTAGGCGGACTTCGTTTTTCAGGGCTTCAATGGTTTGCAGCAGCAGGCTGGTTTTGCCCGAACCCGGCGAAGACATGAGGTTGATCATCAGGGTTTTTTCTTCCTCCAGGCGTTTTCTGAGCCGGTCTGCCACCTGTTCATTGTCGGCCTGGATGTCTTCCTTGATTTCGATAAGTTTGATCGCGTCCATTACTGCGCCTCCATTTCCTTAATATAGTACTGGCGGCCCGAAACCAGCGAAAAGTCTTTTGACCCGCCGCATTCCGGGCAGCTTATCTCCCCCAGCTGTTCCTTTGTTATGGCCTGGCTCCAGCCGCAGTTGTTGCACCGCACCACTACAGGCGCGCGTTCGATAAGAAGCTTTGCTCCGGCAGCCGGTGTGTTTTTGCTTAGATAGTCAAAGTAGTGCTGTATCCATTCGTTTTCCAAATCGCTTAGTTCTCCCACAGTCAGGGTGATGGAGACCACCTTTGTTACCTGATTGCGCTCGGCGTGTTTGAGTACGATATCAAGTATGCGCTCTGTTACCGGCAGTTCATGCATAGTCCGGGCTTTCAGGGATTGCTGGCAGGGCCAGGCTGTGATAATGGTATATTGTATCAACAGACCTTAGCGTTTTCGCGTTCGTTTGGCAAATGATAGTTTTTTGCCCTGCAATACCCTCCCTGTTCACTATTGCCGGTATTGGTTCGCCCGGCTTATGCATCAGGTGTATAGGCTTTGTACACAGAGTGCTTAAATCCGGATGAAAGCAGCTTTTCCGCGGCGGGTTTCTTTTAAATTTTTCTTTGAAAAATCAAATTTTTATAAAATTATTTCATTTGTGGCACGCATTTTGTATGCAATTAGGGAATTCAAGGCATCAACAAAACACAAGGATGGATCTTGTCCCAACGTTTGCATACAGGGAGGAAATTATGAAAAGCAGCGCAACAGCAGTGGTTTTTCCGGGTCAGGGCGCCCAGCGGCCCGGGATGGGAAAGGATTTTTATGACAATATTGCGGTCAGCCGCGATACCTATGAGGAAGCTTCCCAGGTTCTGAACTGGGACGTGGCAGCACTGTGCTTTAATGGCGAGGAGCACATGAACCTTACCGAATATGCCCAGCCCTGCATTCTTACAACTGAGATAGCCATGTTCAGGGGCCTGGAAGAGCTATACGGGTTCTGCCCGGATTATTTCGGAGGCCACAGCCTGGGAGAGTACACAGCGCTCGTGGCTGCAGGGGCAATGCCGTTTTCAGAGGCGCTTACCATAGTCGAAACACGCGGCCGGATGATGCAGGAGGCCACACCTCCGGGTGAAGGTGCGATGGCGGCAGTCATCGCGGAAGATCTGGATGAGGCCTCACTCAGGGATATACTGGCGGACCTGCCTGTCGATATTGCCAATATCAATTCCGCAAGCCAGATTGTGGTAAGCGGCCGGGCGGACAGCATGGAAATTGTACAGAAGCGTCTGGAGCAGGCCGATGAGGACTCCGGCAAGCTTCGTTTTGTGCCGCTCAATGTCTCCGCCCCATTTCACAGCCGTTTTATGAATGTTATTAAAGACGGCTTCCGCGACGTGCTCAATTCCATCGCCCATCACCTGAACACGGAAAAGGCCCGTCGGGTTACGTCCAATTATACGGGCCGTTTTCACGCGGAAAAGGCCACCGGCGTCATTGAAGCCCTGGCCAGCCAGGTATGCGGGGCTGTCAAATGGCGGGATAACATGCAGGCACTTGCCGAACGGGCGCAGCGGATTTATGAAATCGGTCCGAACCGCCCCCTGAAAAGCTTTTTCCGCAGCATGGGCGTCTCCTGCCGGTCCATAACGACATTTTCCGCAGCAACAAGGGAATTTTGCTCATGATGCGGTTCCAATCAGATTACTGGGCCCTTATTATCGGAGGCTCCAGCGGTTTCGGGCTGGCTGCGGCACAAAAGCTTGCCGGCCATGGCATGAACCTCTGCATCGTGCACAGGGACCGCAGAAGCGCAATGCGCAGAATCGAGCCGGCTTTTGAAGAGCTCCGGGCCACCGGCGTTGATGTTGTAACCTTTAACCTGGACGGGCTTACCGGGGAAGGCAGGCAGACAGTGCTGGACGGCCTTGAGGCCTCCCTGTCAGGAAATGGCAGGGTGCGTCTTCTGCTGCACGCGGTAGCTTTCGGCAATTTAAAGCTGCTTGCTCCCTACAGCGCAACGGATGCGGCAGGCTCGGCGCGGGAGAAACTTGCCCGTGAGACGGGTATTGATCCGGAAGATTTCCACCGGATCGTCCGGCAGGCATTTGACGAGGGCTGGGATGCCCTGCACGCGCTTACAGATTCGGAAGGGGACTACGATAACAAGAGGTTTCTGGATAAAGACGATTTTTCACGCACCATTCAGGCCATGGGCTATAATATCGTGCAGTGGGCGCAGGATCTGCTCGGCAGGCAGATGTTTGCCCCTGATGCGCGCGTTGTAAGCCTTACTTCCGAGGGAAACAGCATTGCGTGGCGCGGCTATGCAGCGGTGTCAGCGGCCAAGGCCGTGCTGGAATCCGTGGCCCGGTCCATGGCCGTCGAGCTCGCCCCGCAAGGCATCCGCAGCAACGTTATTCAGGCGGGCGTTACGGACACTCCCGGACTTCGGGCCATTCCGGGAAACCGGAGAATCAGCGCTCAATCGCGGCTGCGCAATCCCTTCGGCCGGCTTACCACGCCGCAGGATGTGGCAAACGTCATATTTCTTCTCTGCCTGGATGAGGCGGCATGGATCAACGGTGCGCTCATCTGCGCGGACGGCGGGGAAAGGATCGGGTAAATGCTGTATCTGCACGGCCTGGGGCATTATCACCCGGACAATGTCATCTCCAACCGCTTTATCAGTGAACTGGATATCGGCAGCGACGAGGACTGGATCATGGAGCGCGTGGGGATCGCGGCGCGCCGGACATCGCTTTGCCTGGATTATATAAAAACCACAAAAAACCGCGATCCCAGGGCGGCAGCGGAGGCCAGCATCGTTTCCAGACAGGAGGCGGGAGCTGCTGCGGCGCGCATGGCCTTTGAACGGGCCGGCATTGTGGCTGAGGATGTCGGCATGGTGATCTCCGGCACATCCACGCCGGATTATACCATCCCCGCGGAGGCCTCCATCGTCGCGGCGGAGCTGGGCATCGAAGCGCCCTGTCTGGATATAAACGCCGCGTGCAGCACCTTTGGGGTGCAGTTGGGGATTGTCTCCGCAATGGGGCCTTCGCATCTGCCGGAATTCGTGCTGCTGGTCAACCCCGAGAATTACACCCACACGGTGGATTACAGGGACCGCCGCGTGGCGCCGCTTTTTGGAGACGGATGCAGCGCGGCCGTTGTCTCGGCAAATGTGGCCTCGGAAAAACGGATCACCTCCTGCGCATACGATTCCAATCCCGGCTCCTGGAGGCGGGTGCAGATTCCCACCGGAGGCCATTTCTATCAGGACGGCAGCTACGTGCAGCGCTTTGCCATCCGGCGGGCAACCGATTCGGTTCGGGAGCTGCAGGAGAAATACCCGTCAGCCGGCAGGGGCCTTAAGTTTGTCGGCCATCAGGCCAATCTCGGTATGCTCCGCCACGTCTGCCATCGCTGCGGCATTGCCGAGAGCGGTCATTGGCACGACATTGTGAATTTTGGAAATACCGGCTGCTCCGGGGCCCCCGCGGTTGTAAGCAGAAGGTGGGAGCAGCTCGCCCCCGGCGATCACATCGCCATGGCCCTTGTGGGCTCCGGACTGACCTGGGCCCACGCCATGGTGCAGGTGGGCGCGCGGGAAGCGTAAATGCGATACGAAGAGTTTTTGCAAAAAGAGCAGTTTGACCTTGCTGAGCTTATTGCTTTCTCCTACGGACGTCTGGTCGATGATCCGCCGGCGCATTTCGATGCCCGGCTGCCGGCTCCGCCGTTTCTTATGGTGGACCGGATAACGGAAATCCGGCAGGAGGGCAGAAGCGGCAGGGTGCTTGCCGAGCAGGATATTCGGCTGGACGCATGGTATTTCCAGTGCCATTTCCCGGATGATCCGGTGCAGCCGGGCTGTTTGGGGCTTGATGCGATATGGCAGCTTCTTGGCTTCTACTGCGTCTGGCGCGGTGCGCTGGGTGCCGGCAGGGCCCTTGGCTGCGAGTCAGTGGAGTTTGACGGTCAGATCCGCCCCCATAACCGGCTGGTAACCTTTTCCATAGATGTTCGCCGGTTTCATCAGTCCCGGCAAAACGTAGGCACCTGCACGGTGATCGCGGATGCCGGCATTTCAGTCGACGGGGAGCCTGTGGCGGCAGTAAAAAAGGCAAGAAGCGGGGTGTTTCCCAATATCGCCTATAAGGATTATCCCCGTGCGGGAAGCCATCGTAAATTCAGAAGCAATCAACCATGAACGGTAAACGGGAAAGAATTCTATGAGCGAGGCAAATACTGACGAACAATCCGGGCAGAAACCGGTAGCCCTTGTTACCGGCGGCGCCGGCGGCATAGGTGCTGCCTGCTGCCGGGCTCTTTTTGAAGCGGGTTTTTACGTGGGCATTCATTTCCGCAAAAGCCGGGAACCTGCGGAACAGGTGTTAAGCGTGATCCGGGGGCAGGGGTGCCTTCTGCAGGCGGACATTGCCGATCCGGATTCAGTTGAGACCATGCTTTCCCGGATAAAGGAGGAGCAGGGCAGGGTGGATGTGCTGGTTAACAATGCCGGCATCTGCATAAACGAGTCCATGCTCACCATGAAACTGGAAGCTTTTGATTCACAGCGCTCGGTTCTGAGAGGCGCCTGGTATCTTACCCGCCGCATCCTGCGGATGTTTATGCTCCGGCGAAGGCAGGGGCGTATAATTAATATTTCAAGCGTTGTCGGCCATACCGGAAATGCCGGACAGGTGCCGTATACCATGGAAAAGGCTGCCCTGGATGCCATGACAAAATCCCTTGCCAAGGAGCTTGCCGGCAGAAACATCCTGGTCAACTCTGTCGCCCCGGGCTTTATTGATACGGAGATGACAGGGGCGATTCCGGAAGATCACCGGCAGGCCATTTTATCCGCCGTGCCCCTTGGCCGTATGGGGCGACCCGGGGAGGTGGCCGAAGTCGTTGCCTTTCTCGCAAGCAGGGGCAGCTATGTAAACGGGACCGTGATCCACGTGAACGGGGGTATGTATGGCGGCTAACGGAGCCATAGAAGAGCGGGTCCTTGCCATGATACCGCAGCAGCGGCCCTTTCGTTTTGTCGATCGCATCCTGGAGGTGGATCAGTCGCGTATTACGGCAGACTACCGCTTCCGGGAAGATGAGTATTTTTATGCCGGCCATTTCCCGGGGAACCCGGTGACCCCGGGAGTGATTCTGATAGAGGCGATGGCACAGGCCGGGGTCGTGGCCCTTGGCATTGCTATACTGCTTAAGCAGGGTGCGACCGCGGCGGAGATTGCGCAGATGACCACACTTTTCGCCTTTGCGGAATCAGTGGAGTTTACCGGCAGCGTGGCCCCCGGAGAATGGGTGCGGATTGAAGGGGAGAAAATGTATTTTCGCAAAAACAATATCAAAACACGGACCAGCATCAGCAGGGAAGACGGAGAAACCGTCTGTTCCGGAGTGCTGGCCGGAACAGGAGTACGTCTGAATGGATAAACGAGTGGTCGTAACCGGCATGGGAGTTGTAAGTCCAAACGGAGTTGGCCTGGAGGATTTTGAGCAGGCCATCCGGCAGGGGCGCCCAGGTATCCGGTTGATTCCAAGGCTTGAGGAGCTTAACTTTGCATGCCGCATCGGCGGGGTGCCGGAAAATTTCGAAGAGATCTGCAGCAGCTATTTCAATGCACATCAGCAGACCTATATGAGCGATATTGTCCGCTACGCTGCAGTTGCGGCAATGGATGCATGGCAGGATGCGGGCTTTACCGTTCCGACAGACGAGGACCAGCCTGACTGGGATTCCGGAGCGGTATTCGGCTCCGGAATATCGGACCTGGATATTGTTGGCAACGAGGTTGTTCCCAAGGTAAACGCCGGAAAAGTCAAGCGGCTTGGAACCCGGGTAGTGGAACGGGTCATGGGCTCCGGCACAAGCGCCCGGATTTCGGCTCTGCTGGCTCTGGGCAACCAGTCCACCTCCAATTCTTCGGCCTGCAGCACGGGAACCGAAGCGGTTATCGATGCCACTCTGCGGATCAGGCGAGGCCTGGCCCGGCGCATGGTGGCGGGCGGAGCGGAAGGAGCCTCTCCTTATACCTGGAGCGGCTTTGACTCAATGCGGGTGCTGGCGCGCAAGTTCAATGACCGGCCGGAGCAGGGCTCGCGGCCCTTGAGCGCTTCTGCCTGCGGTTTTGTGCCGGGTGCCGGGGCCGGCGCCCTGCTTCTCGAAGACCTCGAAAGCGCGCTTGAGCGCGGCTGCCGCATTTATGCGGAGGTATCCGGCGTAATGGTGAACTGCGGCGGTCACCGGAACGGAGGCTCCATGACAGCGCCCAATCCCGAGGGAGCACAGCGCTGCATCAGGGGGGCGCTGGCTGATGCCGGCATCGGGGCGGATGCCGTGGATGCGATAAACGGACATCTTACAGCCACTTTTGCCGATCCCCACGAGATGAAGAACTGGTCTCTGGCACTGGAAAAAGAGCCGGCAGGTTTTCCCTGGGTCAATTCCACCAAGTCCATGATCGGGCACTGCCTGGGTGCAGCCGGCGCTATAGAAAGCGTGGCCTCGGTTCTGGAACTCTATAAGGGATTTTTGCATCCCTCCATCAACTGCGGGGATGTACATCCCGAGATCGCACCCTACGAGGGCAGCATCGTGCGGGAGTTACGGGAGATGCCGGAGCTGGCCACCATGGCCAAGGCTTCCTTCGGCTTTGGCGACGTAAATTCCTGCCTGATTTTTAAGAAATGGACGGGTGCCTAAACAGCCGTCAGAAATGCAAAATGATACAAAAGGAGAACAAAAATGGATAAAGCGCAAATCATGGAAAAAGTAAAAGCCATAATCAAAGACTATGCAAAGGACCCGAATCTGCTGGAAAACGCGGGCATGGATACCTCGATCCTCGATGATCTCAAGGTCAATTCCGCAAGGCTCGTGGATATCATCATCCAGTTCGAGGATACCTTTGACATTGAAATCGACGACGATGATGCCGACGGCATCCGGACCATCGGAGACGCCGTCAATTATATCGCAGAACGGGTCTCCGCAGAGGCCTCTGCTGACAAGTAAAAATGAATCGAAAGAGCCGGTTCTCCCTTTTTGTGCAGTACGCCACGGGGCGTGCAGCGGTTTTTTTTACAGGCCCGCTGGTTATGGGCGCCCTTCGCCTGGCCGGATACAGGATTCGTGATATACGGCAGGTGCGGCGGCAGGTAGCGCAAATCATGGCCCGTCATGAGGGCCCCTGGCTGATCTGCGCCAACCACCTGACCCTGATCGACTCCTTTATACTGGCCCATGCCATGTTTCCGCTGCATCGTTATCTGCTGCGCTATCGGCTGGTGCCCTGGAACGTGCCGGAGCACAGCAATTTCAACAAAAATCCGATTGTGGGCTTTTTCTGTTATCTGCTCAAGTGCGTGCCTGTAAAAAGGGGCGGCGACCGCAGAGAGATTAAGCAGACCATGGAAAAGTGCGCCCATTTGCTGCAAAAAGGGGAAAACCTCATGATTTTTCCGGAAGGGACGCGCTCGCGTACAGGCCGGGTTAATACAGAGGACTTTACGTATCACGTGGGCCGCCTGTACTGCAAAACCCCGGGCTGCCGGGTGCTTTGTCTCTACCTGCGCGGAGACCGCCAGGAAAGCTACAGCAGCGTGCCTGCGCTAGGAGAGAAATTCAGCATAAGCGTTTCCGAATGCCGGCCCCGTACGCAGCAAAAGGGGCTGCGCGCCCAGCGCGAGTGTGCCGCCCGGATCGTTGGCAGGCTTGCTGAAATGGAGGAGGAGTGGTTTGCTTTGCGCAGGAAATGACATCGTGGACTCCAGCTCCCCTGCGGCGCAGGGGAAGGCCCGCAACGCGCGCTTCGTGCAAAAGGTGCTGACCGGGGACGAGCAGGCCCGGCTTGCCGCGGCACAGGACCCGGATCGACTCCTGTGGGCGTTTTGGGCGGCGAAAGAGGCCGCCTATAAAGCAGCAAGCAAAATGGTTCCGGCGATTTCCGCAGCGCCCCGGCGCTACGGGGTAGAACTGGACACGAACAATCCCCGCCGCTGCTGCAGGGGGCAGGTGACCACCCCGGAGACGGTGGTGCGCGTGCGGATTTTCTTTTTTCGGCACTACCTGCACTGCATCGCTGCCGCAGGCCGGGGCGCCGACCCGGATGCCCTGCTCAGCGGACAGGGCGCGCTGCAGGCGTTCGCCCCGGACGCACCGTCCGCCACTCTCCATGAACACCAGTCCACTGCTGTCCGCGAAATGGCGGTACGGCGCATCGGCTCCTGCCTCGGGCTTGCCCCGGAAGATATCCGCATCATCCGCAGTCGAATCCCCCGCGGCCATGGCCCGCCCTTTGCTTACTCAAAAGACCGGCTGCTTCCGGTGGACCTCAGCTTAAGCCACCACGGCCGCTTTGCAGGCTATGCGGCTTTTATCAAGCCCCCGCCTGTGCTGTAACTGCAAAAATACTCGCCTCATCCCCGGGGCTCCGGCACCCGGCCCTAAAAAGGCTTGGCCTTCGTCTGATTTGCTATAAAATATAGGATTTTATATTTTCCCATCCGTACACGGATTTTTGGGAAACCATCAAACCCTGGTTAACTAAAAAAGCCTTCTGCCTTATATTATGGCCAGGATTCAAATTATTGACGACGACGTCCAGGCGAACCACTTCATCGCCCATGTCCTTGCTTCTACCACGCATGAAATCCACCATTTCCCTGATGGAGAGTATCCTGTTCGGCCATGAGAAGGGCGCCTTTACCGGGGCGGAATCCCGGCAGGAAGGCCGCGTGCAGCTCGCCCACAAGGGAACGCTCTTCCTCGATGAAGTGGGCGAATTGGGCCTGGAGGCGCAGAAGCGTTTTTTGCGGTTTTTGAGCAGCAAAAGCTTCTATCCGCTGGAGGCAAAGAAAGAGGTGGGAAGTGATTTCCGCCTGGTTGCCGCCACCAACCGGGACCCTGAAAAAGAAGTGGAGGAAGGGCGCTTCCGGCAGGATCTCTACTACCGGATCTGCGGGCAGCGGATCCACCTGCCGCCCCTGCGGGAGCGGCCCGAAGACATCCGGGAGCTTGCGTATTTCCAGATGGAAAAAATCTGCCAGCGCATGCAGATCAAGCCCAAGAAGATCTACCCGGAGTTTCTGGAAGCGCTTGACAGCTACGACTGGCCCGGCAATGTGCGGGAATTGATCAGCACTCTGGATACCGCCATTTCTGCGTATCCGGATGCCCCCGCCCTGCATCCCCGCCATCTGCCGGCCCGGATCCGGATGGGCCTCTAGGAGGAGTCCCCGGGGGAGGCTGCCGGGCCGGGTTTTGACGAATTGTGCATGGACGCCGCCTTTGAGGGAGAACTTTCGGATTGGAAGGCCCTGCGGCGGGAAGTGCTGGAATCCTTGGAAAACCGGTACTTCCAGGAGTTCATCGCCCGTACCGCGCTTCTCTATCTTTTCCCCTTTGATTTCAATATCTTGCATTTTTCCCGCCAATTTTTTGTCCTCCTCTAAAACCTTCTTTAGGGTTTTTCTGACGCTTTTCCGGCTGTATTTGCAGCTATATTCAACCGAACAATTTGAAAATATTTTATCATTTCAATTAATTATAATCGATTTTGTTGTATGGCACATGATTTGCTGTGCTTCTTAGCGACCATCAACACAGTTTTTTGGAACCCTGCAAATTTTGGAACTGGATACACCCGTGTTTGTTTTTGTGAATGCGAATCCCGGCTGCAGAGCCGCCAGGCAGTTGGAAATCCGCGTGATTGAAGCGCTGGCTCCGCCGAAAACAGAGGTCTACCACCAGCTTCGGCACTTTGTTTTCCGGGTGAAGGAAAGAATATATGACATTCGCCTGGTTGCGGTTTGCATCCCGGACAAAGAGATGCTCACCCTTCTGGAGCAGGTCCGGGCGGACCTTTGCGGCCTGCCCCTTCTTTTTATTGCAGGAGATGCAGCCATTGCGGAAGGAAAGCGCCTTTACGCCTTCTACCCCCGCATCGTCCTGCGCATGCAGCAAGATGACACGGCGTGCATCGAGTTTATCAAAACCAAAATGGCAGCCGCCCCCGGCGGCGATCAGGGGGAGAGCAAAACCCCTTAAGCGTTAAGGAGGGATTATGGAGGCACAGACAGAGACAGGCGGGCAGAATGGCCGCCAGAGCCCGGGAGAGCTTGCCGGCAAGTATTTGAGCTTTCGGCTGGGCGGGGAGGACTATGGGCTCAGGATCCTGCGTGTTCAGGAGATTATCGGCATGCAGGAGATCACCGGTATCCCGCGCACGCCGGATTTCGTCAAGGGCGTGATCAATCTGCGCGGCAAGGTGATCCCGGTGATCGATTTGCGCCTCAAATTCGGCATGGAAGAAGCGGAAGTCTCGCGCAAGACCTGCATCATCGTGGTGCAGGTGGGAGGCGCAGACGAAGGCGACGTGATCATGGGGGTCGTGGTCGATGAGGTATCGGAGGTCCTGGAGATCAGCTCGGAGCAGATCGAGCCGCCTCCCGGTTTCGGCGCCCGGATTGAAACCGACTTTATCCTCGGCATGGCCAAGACCGAGGATGCGGTCCAGATCCTGCTGGATCTGGACCGGGTGCTGACAAGCAGCGAGCTTGCAGCAATCACCGGTGAAGCCAGCATGAAAGAGATGGCATAGAAAAGCAACACAAAACCAGTAACTTCGGGCCGTACAAGGCCTTACAAAAAAAAGGGGGGGGGCAAAATGCTGAAAAAGATGAAACTGGGAGCCCGGTTAATGCTCGGGTTCTCCGCAGTGGCTTTGGTAACACTGTTTATCGGTGTGATCGGCTATTACGGAGCCGTACAAAATGACAAGGCAATGGATGAGGTGGGTGTTGTGCGCCTGCCCAGCGTAAAAAGCGTGCTGGAAATGAAGGCTAACATGGAGGCGATTATAGTGAATCTGCGCACCCTGCTCAATCCGGGCAGCAGCATGGAGGTGCGCAAGCGGCAGTATGAAGGCATAGATGATTACAGAAAAGATTACAAGGCTGCCTTTAATGTCTACAAGCCGCTGCCGCAGACAGCCGAGGAGTCGCGCGAGTGGAATGCTTTTATTGATGTTATTCCCAAATGGGCGAAAGTAAATGACAAGATTTTCGGGCTGCACCAGGAGCTGGACGATCTGGATATACTAAATCCCTCCGCCCTTCTTGACAAGCTGCAGGGTTTCAGGGGAGACCACTATGCGCTGGAGGTCAAAACAGCCAACATGATTCAAACCGGGGAGACTTTCAGCGGCGGGGATGACCCAGCCGCCTGCACCTGCGGCAAATGGATGGATTTGTTCACCACGAAAAACCGGGAGCTAAACCGTATTATCCAGGGCATCCAGGAGCCGCATAACCGGTTTCACCATGCGGTGGGCGAGATCCGAACCGCTGTGCAAAACGGGAACCGGGAAAAGGCTGCCGGGATTTTCCAGGAAAAGATGCAGGATGCTTCCCATGAGGTATTTAACCATTTCGACCAGCTTATCGCAGAGGCGGGAAAGGCGCAAAAGCTGCGCGCAAGAATCGAGGAGCTTACCATGGGCCAGTCGAATGACTATATGGAGAAAGCATTCGGGCATCTGGATAAGGTGATTGCAATCAACAAAGAGATTGCCGAAAATACGGTCGAAACCGCTGTATCGCAGTCCGCCCGGCTGAAAATGACATCGCTGGCGGCAATCGTAATCGGCGTGCTGCTGGCCATGGGACTCGGGGTTTTTATCACCCGCTCCATTTCCGCTCCCATCCGCAGGATCGTTTCCGGCTTAAGCGAGGGCGGCGAGCAGGTGGCCTCCGCGGCCAACCAGGTATCCTCTGCCAGCCAGTCCCTTGCCGAGGGCTCCTCCGAGCAGGCCTCGAGCATAGAGGAGACCTCGTCCTCGCTTGAGGAGATGGGCTCGCAGACGCGGCAGAACGCGGATAACGCGGAGCAGGCGGACAGCGCGGTCAAGGAGACTTCCAGGATGGTGGAATCCGGCGTGGAATCCATGCAGCGGATGAATACGGCCATCAACGAGATCAAGGAGTCCTCGAGCGAGACCTCCAAGATTATCAAGACCATAGACGACATCGCGTTTCAGACCAACCTGCTGGCATTAAACGCCGCGGTTGAGGCTGCACGCGCAGGCGAGGCCGGCAAGGGCTTTGCCGTTGTGGCCGAAGAGGTGCGCAACCTGGCCCAGCGGAGCGCCGGGGCGGCCCAGAACACCTCCCAGCTCATCGAGAAGAGCCAGGAGAACGCGAACAACGGGGTGAGCGTGGCCGAGGAGGTGGCCTCGCAGCTTGGCTCCATCCAGGAGAGCTCGCACAAGGTAACCACGCTTATCGGCGAGATTTCGGCGGCCTCCAAGGAGCAGGCCCAGGGCATCGACCAGGTTAACACGGCGGTATCCGAGATGGACAAGGTGGTGCAGCAGAACGCGGCCGATTCGGAGGAATCCGCGAGCGCCGCCGAGGAGCTCTCCTCCCAGGCCGAGGAAATGGAGAAGATGGTTGCCGAGTTGAGCGATCTTGTCGGAAAAGCCGGTGGTTCGGGTTCCGGAGCCTCCGGCGGCAGGAAAAGCAAGGGCACATCCGCCGCGCAGAAAAAATCATCAGGAACCCGCAGCCAGCAGCCGCAAAGGCAGCAGCAGCAACAGCAGCAGCAGCATGCGCAAAAGCAGCAGTACGCACAAAAACAGCCGCAGCAGCAGAGATCCCGGCAGAACAGCGGCGGCCGGAGCCAGTCCGCGGGGCAGCTCAAGGCCCCGCAGGGAGGCCGGCAGAATCAGCAGGCCGAGCAGGTGATTCCCCTGGATGATAATGAATTCAAGGATTTCTAGTAGCCTGCTGCGGTTACGGGAAGTGCCGTAGAATTCCGGGAGCCTCCTGTGACAGGGGCTCCCGGACAAAAAGGAAATGCGGGGAAAACGGCCGGCACTGAGCAAACGGCCGATGTTGGATGCTCTTGGTCTTTTTACTTTGTCATCAGTTTATGTTATAAAAAACAGTGTTTTTCTGGCGATTCCCCCGTGGGATCGCCCTGGCATGGGGCTGGCGTCTGGGGTTTGTCTCGGCCCTGGCAGGCGGATGCCAGAGCATGATGTGGCGGCTGTGGAGCGGCGACGGCTGGGTGTAGTCTATGCAGTTTCCGTGTTTACACTCTGGATCGTTTGGCACGGCTGGTGGGCCGAGCGCAGGCAGCGCCCCGGCGGCATGGTGGAAGTGGAAATTTCTTTGACGATTCTTCCGGGTGAACAGCGGGGGCGCCCCGAAACTTTTCAGGGCATTATGCGCGATATCGGCGAGCGCAAGAAAATCGAGAAACGCCTGCAGCAGGCGCAAAAAATGGAGGCCATCGGCACCCTTGCCGGCGG
>JAWOFF010000081.1:0-13064 GCA_046482325.1 Desulfosalsimonadaceae bacterium | reverse complement strand
TGAACTCCCGGATCAGGCCGGCCAGATCCTCTCCAAAGCAAAGATTGCGGGAAAGATCTGCAACTGCCTGGTCCTCGTCGGCCCTTACATATTGCTTGTTCACATAGTTAAGATCTCCGATGCGGGCCTCCGGCAGATCATGGACAAGGCACATGGCAATAAGCCGACGCGAATCAGCTGCTTCATCCATTCCGGACATGGCATAGCCGATGAATGCGGCGGCAAAGGAATGGGCGGCAATGGATTCGCTTCCCGCCCCGAGAAAAGCAAATCCCGCCCGGGGAATATCCTTTAACATTTTTGCTTCAAAAAACAGGTCCGCAACCGCCTTCATTGCTCCTCCTCTCTTTGCGGCTTCTATATCCCGCCTGAAGACCATGCCAGAAAAATCAGACAAAAAACAAACGCCAGCGAGAGTGCCTGCATCCCCCAACCTGGTTCTGCCCGAACACATAACCCCCAGCCGGTGCCTATGCCGATGCCTGCGGCGAATCCAAACAAATGCGCCATAATATCCACATTCTCCCCGGAACTCATAAACCCCAAAAGGGCAAGGCCCCCTGCAAGGGGCGCCAGCACTGCCAGGCGCCGACCCTTTCTCCGGATAAACCGCCGGACCATCTGAATGCCAACCAGGATACCTACAGCGCCAAACACTGCGGTTGACGCACCTATGGAAAGATGGCCGCCTGCATACAGGCCGGCATTTAACAGATTGCCGCAGACGCCTGAAGCCAGTATCAACAGCCAGCCGAACCCCCATCCCATCTCAGCGGTTACTGCGGCTCCAAACACGGTTATCCCCAGCATGTTTCCCGCCAGATGGACACCATCGCCGTGAATCATAAGAGCAGTGACAGCCCGGTAAACCTCGCCCCGCCATATAGCTTCCGCCGAAGCCCCGAACCCATGAACTATCGACTCATGGGCTCCTGTATATTGAAATGCTATGTGGAAAGCCATCAAAAAAACAGCGGCAAACAGGGCCTCAACAAAACGTCCTTCCGAGGGCGGACGGTATCTCTCCGGCATTTCCGGGTCCAGATCATCTCTGTTTTCCCGGAAATAAGCAGCCATGGCCTGATAGGCCTCTTCATAGCGTTCCTGCTGCACCCATACGGCCCAGCCGTGCGGATCCTTCCTGATTCTGTAGGAAATGCCGGCCGAGGCCAGCACCAGGCTGCAAATGTTGGCCTGCTCGGCTGAAAGATTGGCAAATAACTGCAGCATGAAAATTCTTCCGCTTCCCGCAAAAAGGCTTTTGTAGCATTGATCCGGATAAAAAAAAAGCCCTGTCCTGTCCCGCTGCCCCTGCAAGGGTTGACAAATTCAGAATCGTTGCCAATTTAATGGCAAACTGAAAGTTTTCCCGCCTGCTGCTGCAACAACGTTTTTATAACAATCTGGAAGGAGTTGCGTATGGCACCGAACAAAGAGACCTATGAATTCAAAACCGAAGTCAAACAGTTTATGAACATTATCATCAATTCCCTTTACTCCAACAAGGAGATTTTTTTGCGGGAATTGATTTCCAATGCCTCCGACGCTCTTGACCGGCTGAGCTTCCGGACCCAGACGGAGCCCGACATCCTGGGCGATGATACCGAATTTAAGATCAAGATCATCCCCGACAAGGAAAACAAGACCCTTACCGTCTCTGATAACGGTATTGGCATGAGCTATGATGAAGTGGTGGAGAACCTTGGCACCATCGCCCGAAGCGGCACCGCCGCCTTCATGGAAGCCCTGGAGAAATCCAGGAACGAGCAGACCCTGGCCCCGGAGCTGATCGGCCAGTTCGGCGTGGGCTTTTACAGCTCCTTTATCGTGGCAGACACGGTAACCGTGGTTACCCGCACGCCGGATGCCGAGGAAGCGGTCAAATGGGAGTCCTCCGGAGACGGCTCCTACACGATTGAAACCACGACAAAACCGGGACGCGGCACGGACGTGATCCTCTCACTCAAAGAACTGGACGCCGATGACCCGGATTTTACCAATGAATGGACCATCCGCCAGACTGTGAAACGGCACTCGGATTTTGTGCGCTATCCCATTGTCATGGATGTTGAGCGCGAAGTGGAAGCGGAAAAATCCGGTGAGGAACAAGACCAGCAAGAGCAGGAGCAGGCGGAGAAAAAAACGGAGATCCGGGAGGAAACCCTAAACTCCATGAAGGCCATCTGGGCCAAAGACAAAAAGGATGTCACGGAAGAGGAGTACAAGGATTTCTACTCCCATATCAGCCATGACTGGAACCCGCCGCTTACCTGGCTGCATCTGAAAATGGAGGGGGTTACCGAGTACAGTGCCCTCCTCTACATCCCCTCGCAGGCGCCCTTTGATCTTTTCCAGCCCGAACGCAGCCACGGGGTGCAGCTATACTGCCGCAGGGTTTTCATCATGGACGACTGCAAGGAAATCCTGCCCGAGTACCTGCGTTTTATCAAGGGAGTGGTGGATGCGCCGGACCTGAACTTAAACATCAGCCGCGAAATTCTGCAGCAGGACGCACTGGTGCGCAATATCCGCAAGAACCTGATCAAAAAAATCCTGGAAAAGCTGGGAAACATGGAGGCGGAAGAGTTCGAGAAATTCTACGAGGAATTCGGCGCTGTAATCAAGGAGGGCATCCACACAGATTTTGAAAACCGGGACAAGATCATCGAGCTGGCCCGGTTCAAGACCTCCAAATCCGAGGGCAGATGGGTCTCCCTCAAGGATTACGTGGCCAACATGAAGCCGGATCAGGAATATATATACTACTTGACCGGCGACAATCTTACGGCCATGTTAAACAGCCCCCACCTGGAAGCCCTGAAGGAAAAGGACTATGAAGTGCTGCTGATGACGGACCCGGTGGATGAATTCGTGATCCAGGCCATGCCGGAGTATGACGGAAAACAGCTCAAGAGTGCCGAGAAAGGTGACCTGGGCATCGACGAGGTCAACGAGGAGAAGAAAAGCCAGTATGAATCGCTTTTCGAGACGATTAAGTCCCACCTGGAAGACCAGGTAAAGGACGTTAAGCCCTCCTCGCACCTGAAGGACTCCGTAGCCTGCCTCTCCGGCGACACCTACGACCTGAGCGCCTATATGGAAAAACTCCTGAAGGCCTCCGGTCAGCCGCTGCCGGAAAACAAGCGGATCCTGGAGCTGAACCTGAATCACCCGCTGCTCGAGAAAATCCAGAACCTCCATGAAAGCAATACGGATGAGCAGACCCTGAAGGACTACAGCCAGCTTTTGCTTGACCTGGCCGTTGTCTCCGAGGGCGGAAAAATCGAGAACCCCACACGCTTCAGCAAAATGGTGGGCGAGCTGATGGCCAAAGGAATTGCAGCCTGAGAAAAACGGGGGCCCCCCGCGGCCCCCTGCAGCCGCCTCCCAGGCTCTTTGCCCTCGCGGATCTTTCGTGCTACGCTGGGTATTATGGCATTCTGTATGGCTGGCAGGGCCGGATTGCAGAATGCAACGCGTACAACCAGGAATACAGGACAGCCATGGGCAGGCCGAAAAAAAAACTCAAGGAACACCGGGTGGAGCGGCAGTGGTGCAAGGGCTGCGGCATATGCGTGCATTTCTGTCCCAAAAACGTGCTTGCCCTGGATGCCGAACAGAAGGCCCAGGCCGTGCGTCCCGGGGACTGTATCTGCTGCAGGCTCTGCCAGTACCGCTGCCCGGATCTGGCCATCGAAGTCATCTGCGAGGAGTGAGCCGGTCTTATGAGTTCCCGAATCCAATTCGTCCAGGGAAACATCGCCTGCGCGGAGGCAGCCCTGTATGCCGGGCTGGAGTTCTTTGCCGGCTATCCCATCACGCCTTCATCCGAAATTGCCGAATTCATGGCCCGGCGCCTGCCGCAGACAGGAGGCAGGTTTTTGCAGATGGAGGATGAAATCGCTTCCCTCTGCGCCATTATCGGCGCCTCCATTACCGGCCGCAAAGTGATGACGGCAACCAGCGGCCCCGGCTTTTCCCTGATGCAGGAGGCCCTGGGATACGCCGTGATGACGGAAATTCCCTGCGTTATCGTGAACGTCCAGCGCGGAGGGCCTTCCACCGGGCTTCCGACGCATGTAAGCCAGGGAGACGTAAACCAGACACGCTACGGAACCCACGGCGAACATGCCATTGTGGCGCTCACCGCGTCGACGCATCCGGACATTTTCCGCCTTACCGTGGAGGCCTTCAATTTTGCGGAGACCTACCGGACGCCGGTAATCATGCTGCTCGACGAGGTCACCGGCCATATGCGCGAGCGCCTCGATATTCCGCAGGAGGGGGAAATTCCCCGGGTAGGCAGGCTCAAGACCACCGTCGAGGAGGGTGTGGACTACCATCCCTACCTGCCCCGCGAGGACGGCCGGCTTCCCATGAGCGACTTCGGCGGGGTGCACCGCTACAATGTCACCGGCCTCTTCCATGACATGTGGGGCTTTCCCACGCAAGACCCCAAAGTTGTCTATGGCCTCCTCCGTCACCTGGTGGACAAGATCGACCACAATGCGGACCAGATGACGCGCTGGAGGGAATACTACACAGATGATGCCCCTACCCTGCTGATTTCTTACGGCTCCGCCGCCAGATCAGCCCTTCACCTGGTGGAGAACCGGCGCAGGCGGGGAGAAAAGCTTGGGCTTCTGGAACTGCAGACTCTGTGGCCCTTCCCACGGGGCCTTGTCCGCGAAAAATGCAGCCAGGCCCAATCCGTCGTGGTAGTGGAGATGAACATGGGACAGGTCCTGGAACAGGTAAAGCTGGCGGTACGCGACCCGGGGAAAGTTTTTCTGGCCAACCGCATTGACGGGGAGCTGATCACCCCCACCCACATCCGCAATCTCATCCACGTGATCCAGGGCAAGGGGGTTTGACCATGGCTGTACGCGATTATCTGCGGGAGCGGTTTTTCCCTCACATGTGGTGCCCGGGCTGCGGCCACGGAATCGTGTTAAATGCTCTTCTGCGGGCTGTTGAGGCGCTGGCCCTGGAAAAAAGCGATATCGTCATGGTCTCCGGGATCGGCTGCTCGGCCAGGATATCCGGCTATGTGGACTTTCATACCATGCATACCCTGCACGGGCGGGCGCTTGCCTTTGCAACAGGCGTCAAAATGAGCCGGCCCCAGCTTACAGTACTTGTTCCCATGGGAGACGGGGACGCCCTGGCCATCGGCGGCAACCACTTCCTGCACGCAGCCAGGCGCAACATTGATATAACCGCCATCATCATGAACAACCGCATCTATGGCATGACCGGCGGCCAGTTCTCCCCGCTCACCGGATACGGCAGTTTCGGCACGACAGCCCCATACGGAAACCTGGACCATGACTTCGACCTGGTCGAACTCTCCAGAAGCGCCGGCGCGACCTTTGTGGCCCGCTCCACCACGTACCATGTGCATGAGCTCTCCGGCTTTCTGCAGAAGGCAATCGCGCACAAGGGCTTTTCCGTAGTGGAGGTGATGAGCCAGTGCCCCACCAACTTCGGCCGCAGAAACAAGGCCGGCACAGCCATCGAGATGCTGGAGGCCTATAAGAAACAGACAGTATCCCTGGACTCCGAGGCAGCCGGCGAGGCCCCGGAAAAAATCCGCCGCGGCATCTTTGTCCAGGCGGAGCGGCCGGAATATGCAGAGGAATACAAAAAAATGATCCAGAAAGCAGGCGGGGAAACTTAACCATGGCCCGAACCAGGCTCGTATTCTCCGGATCCGGCGGCCAGGGAGTCATCACGGCAGGCATTATCCTCGCTGAAACAGCGGTCCTCTATGAAGGGGCAAACGCCGTGCAGACCCAGTCCTACGGAGCTGAAGCCCGCGGCGGCGCTACCAGAAGCGACGTCATCATCTCGGACGGGCCCATCCATTTTCCGAAAATCATCCAGCCCAATGTGCTGGTCTGCCTGACCCAGACCGCCTACACCCGCTATGCTCCCACACTTCGGCCCGGCGGCCTGCTCATAACCGACTCCGGGCAGGTACAGGTGGAGCGTACGGCCGATGCCCGCCGCCACGAACTCGCCTTTTCAGCGGCGGTTAGCGAAAAGATCGGAAACCCGGTGGTGTTAAACATATGCATGCTGGGAGCGGTGGTCCGTCTGACGCGGGTGGTATCCGCCGATTCCGTCAAAAAAGGGATCCGGGATCGGGTGCCGGCGGATTCCCTGGAGAGCAACGATGCCGCTTTTGAATTGGGGATCGAACTCGCCGCTGCTCAGTCACCCGCCTGATTCCTGGATTTTTGGCACTCTGCAAAAAGGGCGCGGATGTTGCCGCCGGTTATGGCGGCCCTGGTTTCTTCGGACAGCGGCAGGCGGCGGATTTTTTCCAGTTCTCTGCCGGGGTCGCCAAAGGGAAAGTCGGAGCCGAAAAAGAGTTTTTCGTGGCCGTAGCTTCGGACATATTCCAGGATCGTTTCGGTTGCGGCCAGACTGGTGTCTGCGTATACATCGGGATTTTTCCAGAGTCCGGCCTTTTCTATCGCCCTGTAGCCGCCGTTTAAAAAACCCAGGTGCGGAATAATCACCCGGATCCCGACGGCCAGTTCATTGATAAAACGAACGGTATTGGAAAGCTCCTCCTCATACACCACGGGCAGGTCCCTGCGCCGGATTTCCTCCAGCGCCCGCCGGCATTCGGGGCTGTCATAGGCATATTGGGGCTCGTCTGCATGCCTGTGCCACTTGATCCCCCGGTGCCGCGGGGATAGCTTATCCACCGCGAAATCGTTCCAGATGAAAAGATAGGGGATCACCTCGATTTCCCGGCTCTCCAGGCCGAGGAGGTACTCGTTTGCCGCCTGCCGCTGCCGCCGCCAACCCGGAGAATCAAAAAATTCCGGATCATCGCGGTCATAGATTTCCGCCACGGGCGGAAACAACACCACGCTTTCTATCGGGGTACCGCTTGCCGCCGCCAGGTAATCGGCAAAACTCTGCGGCGGCCAGCGGTCCTGGATGCCGCAGTGGGCATGAGCGTCTATGATGCCTGCAGTAGTCATGGCCCGGCCAAACCCTCCGAACTATCCGTCAACTTCCCATTTGCCCGGATTCATGATGCCGTTGGGATCCAGAAACTCCTGGACCCGCCTGATCAAGCGGGCTGTGTTGGGCTCCATCTGCTCCAGCACCATCTGCTGGGCGGGTTTCTCACCCTTCCAGATCATGCCGCCCAGTTCAAGGGTCACCCTGTTGGATTCCTCCAGCGCCATCTGCGCCTTTTTGATATCCTCCGGATCCCCCCGATTGAAGGAATAGTTAAAGCCGAACATGATGCTGTTGCCCAGCAGCACCTGGTGGACGTAGGAACAAATCATGCCGTACTTATGGGCAATCTCGATTCCCCTGCGCCAAGCCTCCGGCACCTGGTCAATCGGAAGGATGGCGCCTGTGTACTGAAATCCCCCGCCCTCGCGAAAATCCGCAGCAAGAGCGGCAAGCGGCGGCACATCCAGGAAACGCTTCTCAAGAGCGGGATGCAGATCAGAGACAAAACGGATGCTGTCTTTACCGGCAAACCCGGACAGCAGCTCCTTGTACGCCGCTTTTTTCATTTCGAGCTCTTCTTTGTAATGGCCTGAGCAGATGACCACGAGAAAGGCGTGGTTCATCCAATCCGGCTTCTCCTGCATGATCAGGAAAAAATCTTCCGCCATGTCCAGGTGCATGATCTCTTCAATGGCATCGGGCAGAAGATCGATATCATCTGTCTGAAAGGCCATGACCTCCCGAAAATCCGGCTTTGGAAACAGCTTGAGCGAGATCCTGGTCACAATCCCGGTCGTTGCGTACCAGCCCACAAAAAGGCCCGCCAAATCCGGAAGCGGTCCCCGGGAGAACCATCGCTCGTTTAGCGAACAGGACCCGATCCGGGTAATCTCACCCGTGGGCAGCACCACTTCCATCCCTGCGATCATGTCCGAGTTGATCCCGTAGCGGGGCGAGATGTGCCCGTGGCCCTGGATCAGGGTGTTTGCCACAACAGTCGCCGTGGGCGGAGCCTCCGGAGTGGAGTGCTGCAGGCGGGGATGGTGCTTCTGCAGGTAGCCCTTGAGGGCTCCCTGGGATACACCGGCCTCAATAAGGGCGTAGCGGCTTTTCTCATCCACCCCCAGAATCCTGTCCATCCGTTTCATATCCAATACGATGCCCCCGCGGCCCGGCACCACCAGGCCGGAAAGGCTAAGACCGCCGCCCAGAGGCGTTATGGGAATATTGCGGCGGTTTGCCAGCAGAACGATATCCCGGATCTCCTCCGCCGTTTTCGGAAGCACGACATAATCCGCCCGGCCGGGCGGCTGGGCGCCGGAGTCCCGGGAATAGAGATACAGCTCTGCCGGATTGTCCGAGACCCGGTCTTTTCCAACAATATCAATCAATGCATCCAATACAGTCATAGACTCTCCCTTTATGACAGAAGCTCCACAGATCCCGGCGGCCCCTGTCTGCCCCTTCTGCCGGGAACCATTTCAGGCCTGCGCCGCTGATGGAAAAAGCTGCTCCAGAACCAGTTCCGACAGTTCCCGCACCTGGAGCTGATCCTGCAGATTCCGGGAAGCAGCCGCGTCTTCGAGCATGATCGTGCATACCGGGCAGGATGTAATCAGAAGTTCTGCGCCGGTATCAGCAGCTTCCCTTGCCCGCACGGGTGCCGAAGCCTCCCTCCCGCTGCAGACCAGGCTGGTAAAGAAGTTGCCCCCGCCGCCGCCGCAGCAGAGGCTGTCGGCCATCTGCCGCTCCATCTCCACCAGTTCGGTTGCGGGCAGGAATTGCAGGATCTTTCGCGGGGTCTCATAATCCTGATTGTGCCGGCCCATATAACAGGAATCATGAAAGGTGACCGTCCGGGGGGTCTGCGAACCGGATTTCTCCCGCAGGTCCGCTTTTGGCAGCAATTCCGCCAGCAGATGCGTATAATGGAGAACCTGGAAATCTCCGCCGTACCGGGGGTAATGGTTTTTGATGGCGTTATAGCCGTGCGGCGAAAGCGTTATGATCCTTTCCACGCCCAGTTCTGCAAAAGTCCGGATGTTCTGCTCCGCCAGATGACGGAAAAGCTCCTCCTCTCCCAGGGTCCTTGCTTCGTTTCCGTCAGAGCCTTCCCGGGCCCCGAGAATCCCGAAGGATACGCCCAGCTTCTGCAGAAGCCGGGCCACCGAGCGGGCGACCGCCATCGCCCGGGGATCAAAGGAGCCCACATCGCCTACATAGAAAAGATAGCGCTGGTCTTTATAGGGCTCGACGTCCAGTCCTTCCGCCCAGTCGGCACGCTTTTTCTGGGGGATTTTATAGGGATTGCCGTGCTCAAACACCCGTGTCAGGTAATCGCGCACCGGCGGGGGAATGCTGCCCTGTTCCACCATGATCTGTTTGGCCGCGATAAAGGCCTCCAGAATCTGCTCCCGGAACTTGGAAAAGATGCAGTGCTCCACACAATTGCCGCAGGTGGCGCAGGAGAAAAAGATCTCCTGCAGCCGCTCGCTGTTTTGGATCTCCCCGCTCAGCCAGGCCCTTATCAGCCACATCCGGCCGCCGGGAGAGAAGGATTCAAAGCGGTATTTCAGATACGCCGGACAATTGATGTCCGAATAATCAGCGGGCAGCTTGCAGAACCCGCAGCGAAAACACCGGTGAAGGATTTCCTCATGCTGCATTGTTTTGCCCCTCGCTTGCCGGTTACTCCGCAATACGAAAACGCCAGGCACAGAACCATTCCTCCGGATGCGGATCCGGGGGACAGCCGATGCACTCGGTCTGTATCCGCGAATCAATGGCTTCGGCAAAATAGCTGTATTCCACCAGACCCGCGGTTTTGCAGGGATAGTCCTCCAGGCCTTTTCGCTTGCGCGCGGACTGCACGCGGCAGTCGTTCATTTGAAACTGAATGCAGTTCGGGCCCTCATCAATTGTGGACTGAACGTTTAGGCGGGCATACATGCGAAAATTGAGCGCCTGGCGCAGCCCCTCAATACCCGGATGTTCGGACAGACCCAGAAAACGCTTGATGGACCAGGCCTCAAAAGGCGAATACCGGGTCCAGCAGGAATCATTGCAGCGCTTGGCGTCATTCATTCCGTGGCTTCCCTCCACCGCGAGAAACCACAGGCCGTCATTGGCCAGCCAGTTCTTGGCCACCGAATCCATAAGGGTGAACAGCTTCTCCCGCGGCATATCCAGAAGCGGTCCCGGCACGCCGTCTTTCATTTCAAAGCCCAGGTCCTTGGAGAGTCGCTTCAACTGGCGGCCCATGCTGTTGGGATAAGTCTCCTCCAGTATCCTGAGCGCCTTTTTCATCCCCAGCTGGTGCTCCACCTCCCGAAACCACAGTACGTGATGGACGATGATGCGGTGGAACATGTCCATAACGAACCGGGATGCCGCCTCCTGGTCCATTTCCTCCGGCTTTTCGCAATTTTTTTCAGCCATTGTCTTCTCCCTGTTTTCTCAATCCTGGTTCACTTCCTCGACATCTGCATAATAATCAAGCGCCTGCGGATTCTGCAACGCATCCCGGTTCTTCACCGGCCGCCCCTCGATCATGTTCTTTACCGCAAGCTCCACCTTTTTCATATTCAGTGTATACGGAATATCCGGGACCTCAATGATCTTGGCGGGGACATGCCGCGGGGAGGCTTCTGCCCGGATCAGGCGCTTGATCTTTGTCTGCAGCTCCTCGGTCAGGCTGTAGCCCTGGGCCATTTTCACAAAAAGCAGCACCCGCACATCGTTTTTCCAGTCCTGGCCAACCACAATGCTGTCCTCGATCTCTTCCAGGGGCTCGAGCTGACGGTAGATCTCCGCCGTACCGATGCGCACCCCGCCGGGGTTTAGCGTGGCATCCGAGCGCCCGTAAATCTTAACGCCGCCGTGATCATTGATTTCAATATAGTCCCCGTGCCGCCATACGCCTGGATAAACGTCAAAATAGGCCTTGTGGTATTTTTCCATGTCCGGATCATTCCAGAAATAGATCGGCATGGAGGGAAACGGGGCCGTGCAGACCAGCTCGCCCTGCTCATTGATCACCGGCTCGCCCTTTTCATTGAAGGCCTCCACCTTCATGCCGAGCCCCCGGGTCTGCAGCTCGCCGCTATAGACAGGGCCCATGGGATTTCCCAGGAAAAAGCAGCCGTTTAGATCCGTGCCCCCGGATATGGAGGCAAGCTGCAAATCCTTTTTCACCGCGTCGTAGACCCAGGCAAAACCTTCCTCGGAAAGCGGCGAGCCCGTGGACAAAAGGGCCCGCAGCGGGGCCAGGTCGAACTTTTCCCCGGGACGCAGGCCGGTGTTTCGAACCGCGGATATATAGCCTGCGCTGGTCCCGAACACGGTAAGCTTCTCATCCTGGGCCATCTGCCAGAGGGCGGTCTCATCCGGGTAGAAGGGGTTGCCGTCATAAAGCACAATGGTGGCCCCTGTTCCGAGGCCGGCCACAAGCCAGTTCCACATCATCCATCCGCAGGTGGTAAAATAAAAAACCACATCCCGGCGCTTTACATCCGTGTGCAGGATGTGCTCCTTTAGCTGGTTGATCAGGATTCCGGCGCTTCCCTCCACCATGCACTTGGGCAGCCCGGTGGTGCCGGAGGAATACATGATGTAGAGGGGATGATCCGCCGGAAGCTGGGCAAACTCAATGGACAGCCCGGACTCCGGGGATTTGAAATCCTCCAGGAGCTGGGCATCCCGGATATTGGAGATGTCCGGGGCCTTTTGCGTATAGGGCACGATCACAATTTTTTCAATGGAGGGGATCTCTTTGGCGATATCCGCCACCCGCTCCAGCGAATCGATGCGTTTTCCCTTGAAAAAATAGCCGTCCGCGGAAAACAGCATTGTGGGCTCGATCTGGCCGAAACGGTCCATAACGCCCTTGAACCCGAAGTCCGGCGAGCAGGAGGACCAGGTGGCCCCAATGCTTGTGGCTGCCAGCATGGCGATAACGGTCTCCGGCATGTTGGGCATATACCCCACCACCCGCTGCCCGGGTTGTACGCCAAGCGCCCGCATCGCGGCAGCCACGCGGGCGACCTCGTCATAGAGCTCTGCATACGTGTAGCGCACCGGCTCCTGATTTTCCCCCTTGAACACGATGGCGAGTTCATCATCGCGGTAGCGCAGCAGGTTTTCGGCAAAATTCAAACGCGCGCCGCTGAACCATTTCGCCCCGGGCATCCTGGAGAAATCATCCACTACCTGCTCATAGGGCAGGGAATGGATGATATCGGCGAAATCCCACATTGCCGCCCAGAAGTCCGCAATATTATCCACCGACCACTGGTAGAGCTCATGGTAATTGGAAATGGAGAGTCTGTACCGCCCGTTCACATACTGGATGAACCGGTACATATTGGTTTGCTTGATCTGTTCTTCGCTTGGTTGCCAAAGTATTTCAGACATAAAGCAATCCTTTTTTTGTTTGCATGGGATAGGGCCCTGAGGTGCGTGTCGGCTTTGCCTTGCCGGCAATTCTGAGGCCTTGCAGCCCGCACCCCTGCCCTGTTCCTTTTTATTTGGGCTGATACTGCTCCGGAAGCACCGCTTTTTCCGCCCAGTCCTCCGGCAGAATCTGCCCTGGTTTCTCCCCGCGCTTTTCCTTGAGCGGCTTCAGGCCGGGCCGGGCGAATTTCATATGCCCTTCCTTTAAGGTCCGGCCATTTATCACGGCTTCGCTGCGGAGCCGCTGATTGGCGGTACGCTCCATCAGCCTGCCCAGCTTGAGAACCCGGTCCACATCATAGCCGTGTTCAATGCCCATTTCATCAACCTGGACCAGCATGTCCTCCAGGCAGGTCAGCCCCACGTAGCGCGGGTCCTCGTAATAGTATTCCCCCGTGCCCGGAACCGGACAGTCGTCCAGGAAGTTCGCGGGCTGACCGCCGGTTCCGCCCAGAGTCCCTTCAAAGTTGGTAATCCCCGCCTGAAGCGCCGCCAGAATCGAGGCGGAGCCCACGCGCTTGGTTTCATGGAAATGGGCGATATGCAGATCGGTATTCGGAATCTCATCGAGTATCATGGAGAAATAGCGGTACACCTCCGGGGCTGAGGCGCTGCCGTCAGGGTCG
>JAWOFF010000036.1:0-2737 GCA_046482325.1 Desulfosalsimonadaceae bacterium | reverse complement strand
ACCATTTGGGTCGTGAAGGTGGGGCATCGAAAAGATGTTTATCGTCAAAGCTAACCAGCCCTTTCACTTGGACTGTTACTCCGCTCCGCTTCCTACCCGCCAGTGAAGGGCATCATTCCGCCAAAAAATTGACTTGAAAAAGTCTTTAGTATGATATATTATCATACCTGGAGGTGATTCATATGCCAACTTCAAAAATCGCAATTACAATCGATGACAAGACTCTTAAGCGGCTTGATCTTCTTGTTAAATCGAAATTTTTTCCAAACCGAAGCAATGCTATTCAGCAAGCCGTTACTGAAAAACTAAATCGCATCGATAAGAGCCGCTTAGCCTGCGAGTGCGCGAAGCTGGATCCAGAATTTGAACAGTCCTTAGCTGAAGAAGGCTTCGTATCGGAGTTGGAAGAATGGCCAGAATATTAAGGGGGGATATACGCTGGGCTGACTTAAATCCGGTTATCGGAAGTGAGCAGGGCGGTCTACGCCCTGTTCTTATTTTAAGCCACAATGTGTTTAACGAGAGATCCGGGACGGTAATTGCTGTGGCAATTACCAGTCAGGCGCAAAAAGCTGGCTACCCTTTAACCATGGAACTCGAGTCTGCCAAACTTCCAAAAAAAGCCTGGGTAAAGATCAGTCAGATTCGGCTTCTTTCTACAAAGCGAATTGGCAAAAAGATTACCAAAGCATCTGATGAAGAGTTGGCTCTTATTATAGATGGTTTAAATGAGATAATTGGCGGTTAACCAATCGCTGTTGCGGAACTCGGAATTCAGAAGTCAAAATGTCAGGGGATTGTTTATAAGGCGGGGTTATTCTTTTACGACCCGCCAGAGCGAGTCGACAAAATAGTGCCTGGCGTCAAAGAAGTTCTCTACAACTTCAAATCCGATATGGCGCGCTTTTTTATGAACATCCGCAACAGAGAATTTATAGGAGGATTCCGTGTGAATGGGTTCCCAAAGGGCAAAATCAAATGAACGGCATAACCCATCAATATAGACCGATTGGGGCGCCTTGCTCAGCAGACAGCTTTTTACAGCCCCGGCAAACGGATCCCAGGCACTGTAATAAACAAATTGATCCGGGTCAAAATCACCGCCAAGATCCCGGTTGATCCGGTGTAAAAGGTTCTTGTTAAAAGCGGCTGTCACCCCCTGCCGGTCATTGTAGGCCTGGTTGATAATTTCGGGGTCTTTTTTCAGATCCATCCCGATCAAGACATAATCCCCGTGATTCAATGCATTCCAGAGATCGGTCAGAAAATGGACCTGGCGGGTTGGATCAAAATTGCCGATATTTGAGCCAAGGAAAAGGATCAGGTTGCGGGCCGCGTTTTGATGAGACAGCCAGTCAACCCCGACAAAATAATCCGATACCAGGCCCTTTACGGCAACTTCCGGGCACTCCTGCACGAGCTCCGTACAAAGTTCACTGACGGCACTTTCTGAAATATCAATCGGGACATATCGGAAATCAACATGCTGGCCGCGCAATTGATTGATAAGAATCCGGGTTTTTGTGCCATCCCCGGCCCCCATCTCAACAAGGTTCAGACGGGCATCGCCAACCGATTCAACTATTGCCGGACCATGCCTTAACAGAATTTCCGTTTCGCAGCGCGTTGGATAATATTCCGGCAGTTCCATAATTTGGCAGAACAGATGGCTGCCGGCGTCATCGTAGAGGTATTTGCTGGAAATTTCCTTTACCGGCTGGGAAAGCCCGAACAGGAGATCTGATGCGAATTCATCATGTTCGCGGGCGGAGCGGATGTCGCCCGGCGAAAGTACCTGGTAAGTCGATTTCATAGAATGACTCCCTTTTCGATTTACCGGCACGGCACAAAATGCACCATGCTTTTTGATTCCCTAAAAATCTCGCCCAGGATGGCAATGGTGTCCGCTATATCCTGTCGAGACGTATTCTCTCCCAATGAAAACCGCAGCGCGCAATGCGCATCAGACGCCGGCAGGCCCATTTCCAGCAAGGCATGGGAAGGGTCCGGGGAGCCGGCATGACAGGCGGATCCGGAAGAGCAGTAGACCCCTTCTCTGCCGAGCGCCACCACCACGGATTCCCCCCGGTAGCCGGGCAGCGTGACATTTAACGTATTGGCCAGCCGGTTATTTCTCGGCCCGTTTAACCGGTATTCAGGCACCAGTTTCCGTATGCCGCTTTCCAGATAATCCCTCAGCGTTTCGAGTTCCGGCATTTTATCAAGCACAGCCGGCAGCATGTCGCATGCGGCGCCGAAGCCGGCAATGCCGGACAGGTTTTCCGTGCCCGAACGAAGCCCGTATTCATGCCCGCCCCCATGAACCAGACTTTCGATTGAAACCCCTTTTCGAACATACAAGGCGCCCGCGCCTTTCGGCCCGTACACTTTATGGGCGGACACAGTAAAAAGATCCACGCCCAGCCGGTCTACATCAACCGGAATCTTGCCGAGTGCCTGGACGCCGTCGGTGTGAAAATATGCGCCAGCATCATGGGCTATGGGCACCATTTCCGCGATCGGCTGTATGGCGCCGGTTTCGTTATTTGCATGCATCACGCTGACCAGGCAGGTCTGCTTCGAAACTGCGGATTTGAGATCCGCCGGATTGATTCGGCCGCTTTGATCAACCGGCAGGTAAGTGACCTTGAAACCTCTTTTTTCGAGCCATTTGCAGGCATTTAAAACCGCGGGGTGTTCAATTGCGGACGTAATGACGTGGTTCTTCCCGTTGTTG
>JAWOFF010000028.1:0-34251 GCA_046482325.1 Desulfosalsimonadaceae bacterium | reverse complement strand
CTGGGCAAGACCGGCGGCCGTGGCCACAAGGGCCAGAAGTCGCGCAGTGGCGGAAGCGTCAAGCCCGCCTTCGAAGGCGGTCAGATGCCCCTGCAGCGGCCTCTGCCGAAATTCGGCTTCAGGCGAAGGGTTTAAAAATTTGAAACGCTCAGTTTAGGTTCATATATTGTCAGCCTGTATTGCGCACCTTTCGGGGATAAAATTTCCGCCCTCCTCCTGAGTTCCGAAGCATTCGGGGACAGGCAGAATCCTCAGAACCCACTTTTAGTAAAAACAACCTGCCGTTGTCAATCCTTATCGCTGGAACAGCCGATTCAGGCTTATGTCTTGCCCGCAGTTAAAGATTCTTCCTTTGTTTTTTGGCAGCCGGGATGTTAGATTAACAATATACGGGTTATTTATGCGTGTCCCCAAAGCAGGCGGCCGATTGGCCGGGAGGTGAAAGAATTATGGCAAAAAGCGTTGTTTACGGGCCGGTGCCCTCCAGACGTCTGGGACGGTCGCTGGGTGTGGATCTGGTACCCTACAAGATATGCTCCTACGACTGCATATACTGTCAGATCGGGCGAACCCCGAAGCCCACGAGTGAGCGAAATCCATGGGTTCCGGCGGAGAAGGCGGTAAGCGCGGTTCTGCAGAAGCTGGATACAGGGATTGCAGCAGACTATATCACGCTGGGCGGCTCCGGCGAACCCACGCTGAACAGCGAAATCGGAAAAATTATCCGCCAGTTAAAAGAAGCCGTGCAAACCCCGGTTACCGTTTTAACCAACGGCTCTCTGCTTATGTTACCGGAGGTGCGCGAGGAGGTGGCGGCGGCCGACGTGGTGCTGCCTTCCTTTGATGCCTGCACCGAGGAGATGTTCCAGAAGATCAACCGGCCCTGCCCGGAAATCCGTTTTCAGGAAATGGCCGGGGGCCTGGCGGAGTTTCGCAGGGAATATGAGGGCAGCATTTGGCTGGAGATTTTTCTGGTGGAGGGACTCAATACGTCTGATGCGGCTGTTGAGACTTTTTGCGCATGGCTGGAGCGCATCAGGCCTGATAAGATCCACCTAAACACTGCGGTGCGTCCTACTGCGGAATCCAATGTCCGCCGCCCCTCTGATGATACTTTGATTCGGGTGCGGGACAAAATGGGCGAGCGTGCGGGAATTGTTGTTCCCTATCAGGGAGATGTTGCAGGAACAGGCCGGGAAGGCCTTGAGAAGGATCTGATTGATTTGTTGTCCCGCAGGCCCTGCACACTATCGGATATAGCCGGGGGCCTGGATACGCATCAGCACGAGATTTTAAAGTACCTGCAGCCCCTTGTGGACTCGGGCGAGATCGAGGTGGTGCAGAGCGGGGAGGCCAGCTATTATCAGAAAAAATTATGAAGGTTTCCTGACTTCCTAGTAAATTTTCACATCCACATGCCGCCGGCCCCACTCAAGTGCCTCGGAATGAGATTTATAGAACAGGTCCAGGCGTTTCGGCCCTTTAATGGCGCCGCCCCGATCTTCCACCACCCCGTAGCCGTAGTCAGGCACATACATGCGGGTGCCGAAGGGGTAGTAGCGGGTATCTGCGGCAATAGTGCCGTCTTCGGGAAGCCAGAGCCATGGAAAGACCAGGCGGAAAGGGATCATCCAGGGATGGGTGAGGCTGTCCACGGAAAAAAGACCGGGCTGGGGTTCATGAGGCTTTGTGCCGCTGGCGGTCAGTCCGGAGTAAGGCTTTCCGGCGTACCTGCCTTCGCTTATGTAGCGGTTCCAGACGTCAAGTTTCAGGCATTTCCAGCTCCCGCGCTCCCAGTTGCAGCACTCGCCGCAGCCGCAGTAGGCGGTAACTTCCATGTTCTGCAAAGTCCGTCCCTGATGGCCGCAGCCTGATAATTGGGCGAGGGCACCTAATATGCAGGCGATTGTCAGCCCATGCAGAATGGTTTTTCGCATTGTATGCCTGTTTTTCTCCGTCTTATGCCGTTTTTTCATCCCAGACTCCCGGAATTTTTGTGCCGCAGAATTTGCAGTGGCTGCCGTCCAGGTTGTATTCCGGTATCTGAAAGCCTGTTCGCTTTACCAGGAGCTTGCCGCAGTTGTGGCAGTAGGTGTGGCAGCCCTCGTGGCCGGGAACGTTGCCTACGTATACATAGCGGATGCCTTCCCGCATGGCAAGCTTTCGAAACTCGGTGAGACAGGACACGGGTGTGGGCGGCAGCCGGTCCAGCTTGTAGCGTGGGAAAAAGCGCAGAAAATGCAGGGGGTGGTCCTGGCCCAGATTCTCCACGATCCAGCCGCACATGGATTTGATCATTTCCGGGTCATCCACGTAGCCTGGTACCACGAGGGTGGTCATTTCAAAATGGACTCCCCGCCGGTGCAGTGTTTTAAAGGTTTCCAGAACCGGCTGGAGGCTGCCGCCGTTTAACTTGCGGTACAGCTCGTCGCTGAAGGATTTGAGGTTTACGTTGGCGCCGTCGATGACCCGGCAGAGCTTCTCAAGCGGTTCCTGCCTGATATAGCCGTTGGAGATCCAAAGGTTGAAGAGGTCTTGCTGCCCGGCCAGCTCCGCTGTGTCTATCATGTATTCATAGAAGGTGGTGGGCTCGGAGTAGGTGTAGGCGATAGAGTTTGCCTGATGCTGTCTGGCTTTTTCGATCACGGCTTCCGGAAAGAGGTCCCGGTGTCGGACGGCTTCCGGTTTTACCTGCGAGATCTGCCAGTTCTGGCAGTTTAAACAGCGGAAATTACAGCCCGTGGCGGCAATGGAGAAAACTTTTGAGCGCGGGCGGAAATGAAAAAGGGGCTTTTTCTCTATCGGGTCCAGATGAATGGCGCAGGGGTTGCCGTAAGCCAGAGTGTAGAGCTTACCGTTCATATTGACCCGGGAGCGGCACACGCTGCGGTCTCCGTTATCCAGCGTGCAGCCGTTGGGGCAGATCCCGCATATTACCCGGCCGTCGGGGAGTTTTTCATAGAAATCAGCCTCGCGGGACCATTTCCACAATTTTTCCGGCGCATCATCCGGAAAAATCGTTCCCGAGATATCCGAAGGACGTTTTTTGCCTGCAAATGCCGGCAGAGCGCTGCCGGGCAGCATGCAGGCTCCGAAGGCACAAACGCTTGCCGAGAGAAATTTACGCCGCGATATGGATGTCATGGCTGCTCCTTAAAAGTACAAAGCTTGCGGCTTTGAGGCCCGCAAGCGCAAATGCGGTCCATAAAATGCCCAGGAAGGGGATCAGGACGACGCTGGTGACAAGGGTTCCCGCTGCAGCACCGATCAGATCGGCGGAAAATGACTGTACGGCCGCTTTCTCGCTGCTTCCGCGAAGATGGAGGGCGAGCGGAAACTGGCAGCCGCAGGCTGCTGATACCATGAATCCAAAAACCAGAAAACTACCGTGCGGCAGATGATCGCCTATTGTGAATACGGCGGCTATAAAGGACAACAGCAAAAAAATCAGGGCCGCATCTGTAATCAAAAGGACCTGCAGGCCGCGCTTTCGCAGGCGCTCGCCAAAAACCGCCCCGGGGAGCAGTCCTGCCAGAAAGACCGTTACAATCAGGCCGATCTGGTAATAAATATAGCCGAAAAAGACCTGGAACGCAAATATGACAAGGATTTCGCTTCCCATGGTGAGGCATCCCGTGGAGAACAGCACAAACTCCTCGCGGCTTATCATCATGAAATAGATGAGGCAGAGCCCGGAGAGCAGGACAATAAATAAAGTCGGCGAACTGGCGTATTGGGTAAACCATTCTGAGAACATAATACGGATCATGCGCGGGGCATAATCACGGTTTACAGGCGCATCCGGCAGGACTTCGCTGTTTATGCGGTTAATACGGGTTTCGGTGAGGTTGCCGTAATAATAGCCCTCGATGTAGGCTGTGCGGATTCCTTTGTCCTGCAGAATATCGGGTATATTGGTTTTTATAGGCTCGTCCCTGCATAAAAAGAAAATCCGCTGTCCCGGCAGCATCAGCACATGCCGGAAATGCTGGCCGGCTGTACGGTAGAGGGAGGAGATCTTCTCCTGCTGGGGCTTGGCCAGGTAATTCTCTATTCCCTCCGTGGAAAAGGACAGGACCCCCCCGGGCTGCAGGCGGCTTTTGGCCAGCTCAAAGAAGCGCTTGGTGTAGAAGCGGTTGAGCTGGAAGGTGTCCGGTTCCGGAAGCCCCAGGATAATGGCGTCATAGCGCTTGTTTGTATGCTTTAAAAAAGCCCGGCCGTCCCGGTTAATGACATTCAGGGGGGCGATTTTTTCCAGCAGGCCAAAGCGGAACTGGACCTCTGTGAGCCTGGGGTCGATTTCCACGTAATCCACTGTCTTTGGCCCGTATTTTTGGATTTCCTTCATGACCCCGCCTTCAGCGGAGATCAGCAGAATTTTCTCCGGCTCCCGGATCTGGGAGAGCGGGTAGTGAACCGTCTCTTCTGCAAGAGCTGTGTTCTCACTGCTGAAAATAGGGGTACCGTCCAAAAACAGGGTATACTGATCCCCTGCCTGGTGAACTGCAATCCGGCCGTAGCGGGATTCTTCATAGTAGGCGAGCTCACCATGCTCCGGAGAAAGCGAGGGCCGTTCCATAATAAGGCCAAGCAGCAAAACGGCCAGGCAGGCGGCAAGCCCTGCCAGAAAGGCCATGCTCCGCCGCCTTCCTGCAGGCATCAGGGCAAATGCCGCAATCGCCAGCGGCAGGTTTGCGGCGAGGATGGCCTGAAAGGGGGTGCAGTAGAGCACCAGCACGAAAGAAAACAGTGCACCGCCTGCCGCATCTCCGATGTTGTCGGTGATATAGATCCGGGTGCCGGGGTAATCCGGAATCAGTCGGGCCGCTGTGCTCAGGCTGTAGGGCAGGGCAAATCCCAGAAGCAGACAGTAGGGGACAATGGTGGCAAATGTGTAGGCAAATGTCGGAAAAAAGCCGAGGGATGCGCCGTGGAGGAAGAAAACATCGCGCAGTGTGCGGATGGCGTAAAGCTCAACCGGCGACAGGGCTGCAAGCAGAATCGAGATTGCTGCAAGCCGGGCTCTTCCGGCGGCCTTGCCGGCCGCCCTTGCCAGCAGTGTGCCGATGCCGCCCAGCAGCAACCAGTTGAAAAGAATAAGGGAGATGACGAATTCGTTGCCCTGAAACAGGGAGAGGAATTCCCGGATGACGAGAAGCTGGGTCACCACCGAGGACACCCCGGTGGTTATAACGGTCAGGGCGATCAGGCGTTCATTGTTGTTCTTCAAAATACTGCACCTGGTAGGTCAGAATTTCCAGATCTCCTTTTTTCCAGGCATCAGCGGAAAGGCCGGCTTTCATGCAGAGCTGCGAGAGAAACATCTCCTTTTCCGGGAGCTGCTCCCAGACCTGGGGCAGAAACGTTGCGCTGTGCATTCCCTTTTTCAGAATTACCCCGTCGGTATGGGGCCGTATTTTTTGCAGAAGATCGTCCGCATTCTTGTATTCCAGGGGCCTGGGCTCAGTTAGCAGGCTTACCTCTATGCGGATTTGATCCAGCTCTTTTTTGGAGAGCCCGGGAAAACGAGGGTCGTGAAATGCAGCATTTACGGCGTTTTCCTTTACCCCTTCCCGTATAGGATTGTCCGGTACGAGGCTGCCGATACAGCCCCGCAGCTGGCCGTTTTTTGTCAGGGTCACAAAGGTGCCCCGCAGGGAGTCAAAAAAATCATCAGAGAGTTTTTCCTGCATATCTTTTGTGCCGTGGGTTTCTGCTCCGAGGCGTTCGGCAATGCTTCGCCTTGCCAATTCCACCAGAATTTTTCCTTTTTCTTCGCTTATTCGGCTTGATTGTGTCATAACCTCCTCTCCGTAAAAAGCAATGGCTGCATACCCGACAACCTGCCTGCGGGGCCCGGCTGTGTCCGCCGAGTTTGCATAATCAAGCAGCACCGGCTCCCAGTTGCGGGCTTTTGCCATGCGCAAAAGAATCTGTATGGGGATTTTTCCGCAGGCCCGGTTTTTGTCAGCAGCAATTGAAGATGCATTGTAATTCATAATCATGTCAATGGTCTGGCTGTCCCGCTCTTTGGCTTTTTCATATGAAAGATAATGCGAAAGATCCGAGCTGGCAACCAGCAGGGTGCTGCTGTCATAGACGGCGCTTATGGCGGAAGTATATTTTTCCACATCTGCCGGCCCCATGACTATGGGCACGATTTGAAACTCCCCGAGAAAGACCTGCAGAAAGGGCAGTATAACTTCAATGGAGTGCTCTTTTGTGTCAGCAGCCGGTACGCTGCGGAAAATATCATGGCCGCTGCGCAGTTTTTCTGCATCCGGGTGGAGCGGTATGCTGCCAAGGGGGGTTTTATAGGCTGCGGCCCTGCTTATGGCCGCGTTTTTTATTCCTGTACGGTGATCCGGGCCCAGTAGAATTACCTTGGTAAAATCGGAATCTTTTAGCACCAGGCCGGCATGCGCGGCTGTGGGCCCGGAGTATTGGTAGCCGGCATGCGGCAGGATCAGAGCTCTTAGAGTTTTGCCGGCAGGAATCGCCGGCTTCGCATGCCGGGCTTTCTTGTAGTAGTTTTGTATGCTCCGGCGAAGTTTTTGAGCTTCTGCCGGATAGAATTTGCCGGCAAAGACGGGCTCCCTTATGTTCCCGGCCCAAAGCGGGCCGGCTGTCCAGAGGATGGCGAGAAAGGGGACAAAAACCAGCTTAGCCAATCTCATGGATGATCATGCTCCCAACGGGTGTGCCGGTATGGGCGGCGACCACCGGACACTTGACCTTGAAGATGAAAAAGATCGGGCGCGAGGCATCCGAGAGGGACTCAAAGTTGCCCTGGCCTTTGGCAACCACCACGTCGGCTGTGTCAAAGGCTTTCCTGAAGGTTTCGCTGCACTGATCCAGCAGGGTGCCGGGCGCATCGCAGCCGTTGTCCATGACATTAACCATTCCGGTCATGCCCGTGGCTTCGGCATCGGCAATGGTGGCGTCGTTTATGACCGGGCCTCCGCGCACCACATAGGTTATGTTGTCGCGGGGCAGGGTTTCAATAAGCAGCCTGTCAAAAACGATTTCTCCGGTGTTGTCCCCCAGGAAAAGGATATCGCGGGCCTCCGCGATGGACTGCTGAAATGCGCGGACGTCGCCTGCAAGTTCCTGGGTAAGGGACTGTTCCAGAACAGCGGAAACCTGATCTTCGTTTATTGATTCTGCTGCTCCGAAATCAATGATATTTCCTGCAATGGAGAGCCTGATGGCTGTCTCCAGTGGATTTTCGGCCTCCCCCACCAGCTCTTTGAGTTCGGGGTAAAGTGAGAGCGCGAATTCATTGTATTGTTTTTTGACTGCTGCGTAGGGATCGGTCAGCCCTGTGGCATCCCGGATGATGCGGTGGATCTGCCGGCCCATAACCGGCGGGGATTGGCTGAGCGGCATCTCTGCTGTGTCTCGCAGAACCCGGCGAAGAACCTTCTCGTGCACTGCTGTATCTTCTGTAGCCAGTCTTGCGGCATTTAAAGCCTGCTTTAAAAAGCAGGGAATGCATTCGTGGTATGTCTGCATGCTGAATCAATCGCTTTCTTTCATTTCTGCGGCCATGCTGCTTCCAACAACTGACGTCTCCGGTCTTACAGGCGCTGCCGATAATCCAGGAAACGCTCTTCTACCTTGGCCATCGAGGAGGCGTCCGGGTATTTTTCCAGGTGCTGCAGGCAGCGCTCCAGCCTGGCGCCGACAGGCGGGTGTGTGGAAAACCAGGAGCCCTTGATAGTGGCGGAATCCCGGTTGGCCCGAAGGGCCTCTAGCACCCGGATCATACCGCGCGGGTCATAGCCCGTGCGATAGGCAAACTCCATTGCAGCGCCGTCGGCCTCGAATTCCATGGATTTGTCCAGGCCCCTGTCAAAAAGCACGGTCTGAAGGTCCCCGATCATGGAGCGGTATTTTTTGCCTTTCTCGCCTTCCATGTTTATGGTGCCGATTTTTCCCAGGCCTTCAAAGAACTTTGCCCTGCGTATGGACTGCAGGGCGTGCTTGTGGGCAACATGGCCTGTTTCGTGGGCAAGTACGCAGGCCAGTTCTGCTTCATCCTGCATGGAGGAGACAAGCTGCGAGCTTAAGAAGACGATGCCGCCGGGGCAGGAGAACGCGTTATACAGGGGGGATTTGACCACAACAAAGTAGTAGGGGATGTCCGGCCGGATGGAATTTTCGGCAACCGCCCGGCCAAGCGTGTTGACATAGTTTTGCAGGCCCTTGTCGGAAACCGGCAGCCCGTAGCGCTCAAATCCCTCCAGTGCAAGGCTTTCGCCTATGGCAAACTCGGTTTTATAGTCAATTCCCTTTGCACTCTGGGTAATGCTGCTAAGGCCCTCTACCGCCTGTTTGGCCTTCTGGATGTCTTCATTTTTGCCTTCCGGATCCAGCGCCTTGAAAAGGTCAAAAGCGTGAGCAGGGGTGGTAAGGCAAAGCGCAAGTGGTGCGGCCAGCTTTAAAAACTGCCGCCTGGTTTTGCCGGTTTTTCTGCAGGATGAGGCTTTCATGATGTTCTTCATGTTCTTCTCTTTCTATCTACCGCGCGTATTCCCCTACCTCTCCCTTCTTCAGGAACCTGGCAACCTCCTCTTTGGAAACCGCCAGGGACAGGACCTGATCCAGGGCTTTACGGCTTTGCTCAGGGGTGCCGGTTTTTCGGGCGTAGGCTTCGGCCTCGGGAGAAAGGCCCCGAATGCTTCTGGCGCTGTCTGCGGCATTGGCGTCCACGCTGCTGCCGGAAAGACCACCGAGCATGTCGTCCAGGCCCCCTTCTTCCCCGGAAGGCTCATCTGCAGCGCCGGGCGGCTGCTCCGAAACCTTGCCCCGGTATACCCAGCCGCTATGGCCTTTGGCGGTCCGCACACGGTACCACCGGGATTCAGATGCCTCAACAGTCAGTTCTGTGCCTCGCGCCAGTTCGGCCACGGTTGCCGAGGATATGCTGCGATCCGCTTTTAAATCGGCACTGCGGGAAGTGACCCAAAGATTTTGCGCCGCATGGCAGGCCAGCCCTGCTGCAAACATACAAAGCAGCGTATAAAGAAGGAGTTTGCCTTTTTTTTTCATTACATGGTCCTTACGCAAAAAAATTTGAAAAGATGATATTATAACCCCGCAGGGCGGTTACTGCAATGATATTTTACAGCTTACTGCAGACCCGCGCTGGTTTGGCTTTTTTCCTTCCAGGCCCGGAACATTTCCCTTGCGCGGTAGGAGCTTCTCACCAGCGGGCCTGCGGCTACCGCAGTAAATCCTGCGTCAAGGGCGTATTGCCGCCATCTTTCAAACATCTCCGGAGGTATGTAGCGGGCAACCGGCAAATGCCGCCGTGTTGGCTGCAGGTACTGTCCCATGGTAAGCATGCTGCAGCCGCCGGCCAGCAAATCCGACAGGGCCTGGCCAACTTCCTCCCGGCTTTCCCCCAGCCCGAGCATAATCCCTGATTTTACAGGTATGTCCGATCGGGCCGCGGCGGCTTCTGCCAGAACGTTTAAGCTGCGATGGTAATCCGCCTCAGGCCGCACCCGCTCATAGAGCCCGGAGACGGTCTCGATATTGTGGTTGAATACATCCGGGCCGGCTTCCAGCACCTGCCTCAAAAGCGTTTTGCTGCCGCAAAAATCAGGGACCAGCACCTCAACGGAAGCGCGGGGGATCTGCCTGCGGATTTCCCGGATGGTTTCTGCGAAAAACCCGGCACCTTTATCCGGAAGGTCATCTCTTGTAACCGAGGTGACCACTACATGCTGAAGCTCCATTTTACGGGCTGCGGCGGCCACCCGGGAGGGCTCCCGGCTGTCGGGAGGGCCGGAGGGACCTTGAGGGACAGCGCAAAACCTGCAGTTGCGGGTACAGCGATTTCCCAGGATCATGAATGTGGCGGTTCTGCGGGAAAAGCATTCCCACCGATTGGGACACCGGGCGGCCTCACAGACCGTGCAGAGCCTGTTTTGCCGCAGGATCTGCCGGGTTTGCTCACAGGCGCCGCCGACCGGCAGGCGCCTCCGGAGCCAGGCCGGTTTCCCGGGGCCCCGGACGCAGCCGGACTCATAGGACGTATGCGGCATTTCAGTGGGAAGCTTAGGCATAGCATTGCTCTTTAGTATAATGATTTATGCTGAAATCGGGGGGCGTCTGCAGGCGGACGCCAAACACGGCGGAGAAATGTTTTTTTGCTGCCCTGCTAACCTCGCTTATCGAGACCGGCCCGCCGGTCTCCTTTGCGATAGAGGTCATTTGAATCCCTGACAGGCCGCAGGGCGTGATCCAGCTAAAGGGGGTGAGATCCATTGCCGCATTCAGGGCCAGCCCGTGGAAGCTGATTTTCCGGCGAACCCGCAGACCTATGCTGCCGATTTTCCGGTCTCTGATCCAGGCGCCCCGATCCTTCTCGTCCCCCCGGGCATCAAGTCCCCACTCACCGGCAATGGATATCATAACATTTTCCAAAGCCCTGACAAACTCTGCTACCTGCCAACCGCTGCAGGCCAAATCGACAATGGGGTAAGCCATAAGCTGTCCGGGCCCGTGATAGGTGATGCTTCCTCCCCGCCCGGTTTCAATCAGGTCAATGCCCTGCTCCTGCAGAAACTCTCGTGATACGTGCAGGTGTTCGGCTCCGCCGCGGTTGCCCAGTGTAAAAACCGGAAAATGCTCCAGCAAAAGGAGGATATCCTGTTGCAGCGTTCGGTTGGCGCGGGCTGAGACCAGGTTTTGCTGCAGGCGCAGCACCTGCAGGTAATCCATTGCCGGCAGCTCCACGCAGGTCCAGGCAGGCTCTGGACAGTCTGGGCTAAGCTCTTTTGGACTTCTCCCGCTCAATGCCCTCATCCGGTCAGACAGGGATGCCTGGCAGCAGTGGTTTCATCCAGGCGCCGCACCTTGCTTACGGTAGGGGCCTGACGCAGCAGATCCGGATCTGTCCGGGCCTCTTCGGCAATTGCTTCCACGGCCGCGATATACTCGTCCAGGGTTTCTTTTGTCTCGGTTTCCGTGGGCTCAGTCATAAGGGCGCCCTGAACAACAAGGGGAAAATAAATGGTTGGCGGATGAAAGCCGTAGTCGATCAGTCGTTTGGCTATATCCAGGGTGTTTACCTGGCAGCTCGTCTGGTTTTTGTCCGTAAATACGCACTCGTGCATGCAGAGCCGGTCATAGGGCAGGTAAAGTGTAGGTTTTAACCGCTCTTTGAGGTAGTTGGCGTTTAACACGGCAAGTTCGCTGACTTTTTTAAGGTTCGGAGCCCCGAGGCTCAAAATATAGCTGCAGGCCTTTACCATCACTCCGAAGTTTCCGTAAAACCCGTGCATGCGCCCGATGGTTTCCGGGCTCTCAACGGATAAGGAAATGCGGCCGTGTTCCTCCACAATCCGCGGCACAGGGAGGAATTTTTCCAGGTGCTGTTTTACGCACACCGGCCCGGCGCCAGGACCGCCGCCGCCATGGGGCGTGGAAAATGTTTTGTGCAGGTTCAGATGCAGGACATCCACGCCCATTTTGCTCATGTCAACCATGCCAAACAGGGCGTTCATGTTGGCTCCGTCACAGTACACCTGGCCTCCTTTTGCGTGGACAATGCGGGCGATTTCGGCAATGTTTTCTTCAAAAAGGCCAAGGGTGTTGGGATTGGTCACCATGATCCCGGCTGTTTCCTCATCCATAAGTTCGGCCACTGTCTCGGCGGAGAGGATCCCCTGCTCGTTGGAGGGCACGGCTACCGGCTGATAACCGCAGATCGTGGCGCTTGCCGGATTGGTGCCGTGAGCCGTGTCAGGCACCAGCAGCCTGGAGCGCGGCCCGCCCTTGGCCTGATGATAGGCATAGATCAGGAGCATGCCCGTAAGTTCTCCCTGGGCGCCTGCAGCCGGCTGGAGGGTAACAGCATCCAAACCCGTGATTTCCGCCAGGTAGCGCTCCAGCTCCGCCATGACGCGCAGCACGCCCTGGCAGCAGTTCTCCGGCACAAAGGGATGGAGGCCGGCAAAGCCCGGCAGGGCAGCCAGGGCTTCATTTACTTTGGGATTGTACTTCATGGTGCATGAGCCTAAGGGATAGAGGCCGGAGTCGACCCCGTAATTCCACTGCGACAGCCGGGTATAGTGGCGGACCACTTCAGGCTCGCTTAAATCCGGGAAATCAGGTCCCTCTCTTTCCAGCCCCGATTCCACGGAAAAGCTGTTTACGTCTCGCTCCGGCAGCGAAAAAGCGCTGCGTCCGCTCTGCCCCCGCTCCCACAAAAGAGGCTCTTCCCACTTTAAACCGGTGGTGGCGTTTGACTGTTTCATTCAGACACCTCTCTTACCAGTAGGTCCATGTCCTCCCGGCTTATTTTTTCAGTAACGCACAAGAGGTAGTGATCGGTCAGCTCCGGGTACCAACCGGCCAGCGGCAGGCCTGCCACGATCCCACGGGAATCCGCCAGCTCCGCGTATTTTTTTTCAAAACCGGACGGCAGTTCCGCCACGAATTCGTTGAAAGTCGGGGCGCTAAATGGCAGGCTGACGCCGGCCTGATGCAGCTGCTGCTTCAGGTATTCGGTTTTGTCGTAGTTCAAACGGGCGAGCGCCCGGAATCCGGTTTTTCCCAGACAGGCCATGTAGATAGCCGCGGCCACGGAGCAAAGGTTGCTGTTGGTGCAGATATTGGAGGTGGCCCTGGCCCGGCGGATATGCTGTTCGCGGGTGGCCAGGGTTAAAACATAGCCTTCTTTTCCCTCGACGTCAGTGGTTTTTCCCACCAGGCGTCCCGGCATGCGCCGTACATAATCTTTCTTCGTGGCCATCATTCCCAGGCCGGGGCCGCCATAGGAGGGAGGAAGGCCCAGGCTGCCGCCTTCTCCGCATGCAATGGCTGCGCCATGGGCGCCGGGCGGTTGATAAAGCCCATATGCCAGGGGTTCTGTAAAACAGGCGACAAACAGCGTCTCCGTTTGTCCTGCAATCGTGCCTATGCCGGCAAGATCCTCAACACAGCCGAAAAAATTGGGGGACTGTATAGCCACGGCCACCACATCGCTCATATCGGTCAGAGTAGCTGTGTCGGTCCGTCCGTCGGGCTGAGCGGGCAAAGTCGTGATTTCAAACGGAGTCGGCCGGAAATAGGTCTCCACTACCTGCCGGTAGCCGGGATGGATCAGTGAGGACAATACGATTTTTCCGCTTTCGGCTTTGCGGATACGGGTCGCCATCAGCAAAGACTCCGCCAGGGCCGAGGCTCCGTCATACATTGAGGCATTGGATACTTCAAGACCTAGCAGGCGTGCCGTCAGGGTCTGGTATTCATAAATGGCCTGGAGGGTGCCCTGACTTACTTCCGGCTGGTAGGGGGTGTAGGAAGTAAGCAGTTCGGAGCGTCCCAGCAGGTCGGCGGCTGCTGCCGGTATGAAATGGTCATACTTGCCGGCCCCCAGAAAAAGTTTTAAATCAGGGGATTCCGCGGCAAGGGATTCCATGTAGGAACGCAGGTCCCACTCGCTCATGGCCGGAGGCAGATCCATATCACCAGTGCGGCGGGCTTCGTCCGGGATGTTGGCAAAAAGATCATCAAGGCTCTCCGCCCCGATTGCCTTGAGCATGGCTGCAACATCGGCTTCGGTGTGAGGCAGGTAACGCATGCTTAAAGTCCTTTCAGCATATTGTAATAGGCGGTTTTATCCATAAGGTTGTTGATCTCCCCTGGATCATCGGGCTTGATCGTGACCAGCCAGCCGCGGCCATAGGGGTCTTCATTTACCAGGTCCGGCCGGTTTTCCAGCTCCTGGTTGATGCCGGTGATTTCACCGCCAACCGGCATGTAGAGTTCCGCTACAGCCTTTACCGATTCCACAGTGCCAAATTCTGCGCCTTTGCCGAAACTCTGCCCGACCTCGGGAAGCTCCACAAAAACAATGTCGCCCAGTTCCTCCTGGGCATAATCGGAAATACCGGCCACCACCCCGGAGTCTTCCTTTCTCCCCCATTCGTGGTTTTCGGTAAATCCGACATCCTCCGGCAACACCAATTCATCCACTTGTCTCATGACAACTCCTCTATCATCGTGTTTATGTTCCGCCCTGCGCTGCGGTCCGGGCGAATGTTGCGGGTTAGTTCAGCCTTGATTTTTCGGCGGCCGTCATTGAGGTATACGATTTCACCGGCCTCCGGCGGCCGCTCCAGTCTCACGAATCCGCAGCACAGCCCACGCGGCTGAAAATCTTGAGGCCTGCCCGGGCTGCTTATGCTGTAGATGGTCCCGTCCTCCCAACGGCCGATGGCCATATCCGTAACACAGGTCAAAACCGTGCCTACGGGCTGCTCCGCCGCATCCAGGACCTCCGGCGCTGCGGTTTCCGAAACAGTGATTTTCCGAAGATCATAGCCCGCAAAAGGAGATGTGTAGTAAGGCTGTTCAAGCTCAAGAAGGGCGCGGCTTCCGATGAAGTTTTTTGTGAAATCTGTGCCGTCGGGTGTGAAAGGAAGGGCCACATGCCAGGGATGATTGATAAATGGCCAGTCGCCGATGTCCTGGTGCGACAGGGGCAGTACGGCCCCGGTACGCAGGGAATCCCGCGCGGCCAGACCGCATGGGATCAATCCCCTGCTTTCGCCTGCTGCAAGCAGAAGGTCCCAGGTCGTTACCAGGTCCTCCGGGCGGAGGAACAACTCAAAACCGATTTCTCCGGTATAACCGCTGCGCGAGAGCATGAGGGGGGTATTGTCCCTGAGGCGCACGGAGGTCCCTGAGCCGGAAAAAATTTCCGGGTCCGCCTTAAATGAAAAGTAAGACAGGCTGCTTAGCACCTCCCGGCCGTTTTCCAGGGTTTCCATGAGAACGGCAACCGAGGCGGGCCCCTGCAGATCCAGTTTCCCCAGCTTGTCTGTCAGGTCGGTTACGGAAACCTTGCTGCTGCCGCCTGCTTTGCTCAAATGGCCGGACAGGGCGCCGCCCTGGCCGGCATTGACAACCGACAGGTAATCCAGGGGGCCCAGCTGATAAATCAGGGTGTCGTCAAGCACGCAGCCGGCTTCGTTTAGATAGGCGCCGTATGCGGCAGTTCCCGGCGCAAGGGGACGCTTTTTTTTGCCGAAGCAGCGCTCCAGGTCCCGGGTACAGCACTGCTGGAGCAAATCCAGCGATTGGGGCCCGGTTATGCGGATAGCGGCCATGTGGCTGGTATCAAACAATCCGGCTCTGCGGATCACCGCCAGGTGTTCGGTTTTGGCGCCGCTGGGATACCACAGAGGCATGCTGTAGCCGCCGAAAACGGAAAGATTGGCGCCGAGTTGCCGGTGCCTGCCAAAAAGCGGGGTTTGTTTCGGCTCCTGTGCCATATCAACACTTCCTTTACCCGTAGATCTCGCGGCCAATTGCCTTGGCTGCGAGTTCTTCCATGATTTCCGCGTGGGTGGGATGGCCGTGCATGGTTTGGGCGACATCTCTTACCGTGGTGTGTCTGTTAACGGCCAGTGTTGCCTCCGGGATAATATCGGTAGCTTTGGGGCCGACAATATGGACCCCCAGCATCTGCTCTGTTTTGGTGTCAAAGACCACCTGGGCCTGGCCGTTAATGTTCCCGGTCACCTGTGGTTTGCCAAGGCTCCGAAACAGCACTGTCTCAGAGCCCGCTGAATAGCCCTCCTCTGCCGCCCGCTCCCTGGTCAGGCCGACACTGGCCACCTCCGGCAGGGTAAAGACCACATTTGGAACAGCCTCATAACGCATTTGCCTGCATTGTCCCAGGGCATTCTCTGCCGCGGTCATGCCTTCCTTGGAAGCAACATAGGCAAGCATTAATTTCGAAGGGCCCAAAACGTCGCCCACGGCGTAAACATTTTCTGCCGGGGTCTCCATCCGGGAGTTGGCCTTGATCCATCCCTGCGAATCGGTCTCTATGCCAATATTTTCCAGGCCCATGCCGGAGAGCCCGGGCGATCGTCCGACACAGACCAGCAGTTTCTCCGCCGGCTCCACAACCGCCGCCGGGGGATCGGTCTGCGGCTTAAGCGGCGAGCCGCCGATGGTTACATCCAGTGAGCCGCCCGATTTCCGGATGGATTCCACAGCTCTTCCCAGGTAGCATTTGATTTTCTGTTTTTTAAATTCCCGCAGCAGGGTTTTGGAGCAGCTCTCATCAACGAGCGGCAGTGGCAGCAGCCTCTCCATGGCTTCCACAAGGCTTACCCTGCTGCCCAGCGTGGAAAAGATCGTGGCAAACTCGCAGCCTATAACACCGCCGCCGGCGATCACGACCGATTCCGGCACGCTTTCCAGGGACAGGGCCTCTGTGCTGGAGATGACCTGCTCGCCGTCAAAAGGTATGTGGGGCAGCTCCCGGGGTCCGGCGCCGGCGGCAATAATCAGACGGTCCCATTCAATGGTTTGCGTGCTGCCGTCCCCGGCGGTCACGGTGAGCTTTTGCGGCCCTTCAATGAAGCCACGACCGCTTATCATCCGGACTCCGTTTTTCTCCAGAATACGGGCTACCCCTTTGGCCTGGGCGGCGACAACCTCCTGCCTCCGGGCGCTTAGTTGCGCCATATCGATTTCAGGAGGGCCGGGCAGATTTACCCCGAATTTGCTGAAACGCTCGCATTCCATCATCAGTGCTCCGGCTTCCCGCATAATTTTGGAGGGGATGCAGCCCCGGTTCAGGCAGGTTCCTCCGAGGCCGTCTGCTTCCACAATCGTTACCTCGGCATTTAACTGTGCCGCCCGAACGGCTGCAAATAAACCGCCTGGTCCGGCTCCCAGTACAGTGATTTTAACAGTCATATCAAGTTCCCGGCTCTATCAGCAGATTCCTGGATTAGGAGGGGCTAAGTTTGTTTCTACGGCATAACTATAATATAACCGGGCTCCTGTCTTGTGCAAATTTATAAGGCGATTCCTGTGGCAAGTGCTTCCCGTATGAAGATGCAAGGGTTATGCTGAAATTTTCAGTTCAGGTTAAAGACTTTTTTTGTATGGCCGATTAGTGCCTTAATAAAATTTTAGCATAACAGTAGAAAAACAAAAGGAGGCAGGATGAAAGCAAAGTCATTGCGGTTTAAGCTGATCGCCGGGGGCGCCCTGGCTGTTTTGATTCCCTTGCTCGCGGTCGGCTATTTTTCTGTAACCAAGTCTTCGGGGGCGCTGGCAGAACTGGGCAAAGAGCAGGTGCTCAATCTGTCAAAAGATCTTTCCGACATGACGCAGCTAGTGCTGCAGGAGGAGGTAAAGCTTGCCTCCGAAATCAGCTCAGATGAGAGAATCCGGGAAGGGGCGGAAACAGTTGTTGCAAACGGTGCCGGGCAGGCCAAAGATACAATCCGGTCCCTGGATAGGCGGCTTACCGATATCATGGGAGCGATCGGGGAGGATTACGAGGCCATTTTTCTGGTTGCTCCCAACGGCAGCATTTACTCGGACGGCAATGACGGGGCATACAAGGATGTGTCCATTGCAGACCGTCCGTATTTTCAGAAAGTCAAGGGTGGAGAAGCCCTGGTCGGTACACCTGTAAAATCCAAGGTGACCGGCAAACCCGTGATGACGGTGGCTGCTCCGGTCAACGACCAAAGCGGCCAGTTTGCCGGTGCCCTGGTCACGGTGGTAAAAATAGATTTTCTCGCGGAAAAGATCACCTCGGTGAAGGTGGGCAAAACCGGGTATGCGTATATAGCGGATCAGAATGGCAGACTGATCGTTCATCCGAACGAAGACCTGGTTTTGGAACTCAATATCAAAACCCTCGATGGAATGGAGCAAATTACCAAAGCCGCGCTGGCCGGCAAAACCGGCGTGGAGCGCTACGTCTACAAAGGCGACAAAAAAGTCGGTGCATTTGCCCCTGTGGCGCTTACCGGCTGGAGCGTGGTGACCACCCAGACGGTGGATGATTTCCTGGGCACGGCCAATGCCATCCGCAACTTTATAACAGTGATGACAATTGTGTTTTTGGCTGTCACTTTGGTTGTGGTAATATTTTTCGGCAACAGTCTCAGCCGCCGGGTGATGAATATCGTGCAGGGATTGAACAAAAGCTCCGAGCAGGTGGCTTCCGCCTCCAGCCAGGTGGCTTCCACCAGTCAGTCCCTGGCGGAGGGCTCCAGCGAGCAGGCATCCAGTATCGAGGAGACCTCTTCTTCTCTGGAGGAGATGGCCTCCCAGACCCGGCAGAATTCGGAGAATGCAGAGCAGGCGGACAGCGCGGTCAAAGAAACCGCCAAGGTGGTAGAAAACGGGGTTTCTTCCATGGAGCGTATGAATGCGGCTATCAACGAGATCAAGGAGTCATCCAATGAGACCTCGAAGATCATAAAGACTATTGATGACATTGCCTTCCAGACCAATCTCCTGGCGCTTAATGCAGCGGTGGAGGCAGCGCGCGCCGGAGAAGCCGGCAAAGGATTTGCCGTGGTGGCCGAAGAGGTGCGGAACCTCGCCCAGCGAAGTGCGGAGGCAGCCCAGAACACCTCCCAGCTTATTGAGAAATCACAGGAAAACGCCAATAATGGGGTAAATGTGGCGGAAGAGGTGGCCACTCAGCTAAAATCCATCAAGGAAAGCTCAGGCAAGGTAAACACCCTGATTTCCGAGATTACCGCAGCCTCCAGGGAACAGGCCCAGGGCATTGACCAGGTAAATACGGCGGTTTCCGAAATGGACAAGGTGGTGCAGCAGAACGCCGCGGATTCAGAGGAATCGGCCAGCGCTGCCGAGGAACTCTCCTCCCAGGCCACGGAAATGGAAAACATGGTGGCTGAACTGGAGGCTGTGATTGTCGGGAGCAATTCGAAACAAGGCAGTCAGGCCGGACAATCCGGACAGGCCGGACAATCCGGGCAGACCGGGGGGCATATCCAGCAGCAGAGGAAGGCGCAGAACCAGAAAGAGCGGCAGACGGGCGGAAGGACAAAACAGACAGCACAGCATCAACCGCAACGGCCGGCAAAGAGCCAGCAACAACATGGTTCAAGGACGCTGCCCGGCAGAGGGTCGGAAAAATCCCCGGAGCAGGCCATACCGCTTGATGACGAGGATTTCAAGGATTTCTAGTCCAGTGCAGAGCCTCCGAAAATGAATAATAAATGAAGGAAAAGGGGGCGGTCGCCGGGCCGCCCCCAAACCCAAAAGGGGGGGGGAGCGATGAGTCAACAGACAGAAGAAAAACAGGCGGACCTGTCTGAACTTGCCGGAAAATATCTGACCTTTAACCTGGGCAATGAAGGCTACGGCCTGGAGATTTTAAAAGTCCAGGAAATCATAGGAATGCAGGAAATAACGAAGATTCCCCGAACACCGGATTATGTTAAAGGTGTGATAAATCTCCGGGGTAAGGTGATCCCGATAATCGATCTGCGCAGCAAATTCGGCATGCCGGAGCAGGAACTGACCCGCAAGACCTGCATTATCGTGGTACAGGTCCAGCGGGGTGAGAGCGCGCTGATCATGGGTATCGTGGTGGACGAGGTCTCCGAAGTGCTAAACATTTCCGGAGATCAGATAGAGGCGGCGCCTTCGCTGGGGACGAACGTGGATACCCATTTTATTCTGGGCATGGCCAAAACCGAGAGCGCGGTGAAAATACTCCTGGATATCGACAAGGTGCTTTCCGCGGAAGAAATAGATGCCTTAAGTCGTAGCGGGTGAAATTTGTCTTCTTGAGCAGATAGTTACGCAGGGATGACGGGAGCTTTAATCTCCCAGGCCAATCGTGTGTTGTATTGTCAGCGGCCCGGCAATTTCCGGGGCCGAATATGTTGTCAGACTGACCGCATCCACAAAACAGGAAACCGGCGAAGCGGGCCGGAATGAGGCCATCTTCTCAGCCACCATCTTTGTATCAAAGCGATCGGCGTACAATCCAAGCGTTAAATGCGGGAGATAATCTTCCGCCCTGATTTCGGAATGGGTGCGGGATAACACCTTTCGGACTTTTTTTATGCCGCCTGCGACGTCGAAGACCTCCAGAAACGGGGCCGCTGCAAAACTGTTGATGCCCCCGACTTCGATTGTAAACGGAGCTGGTGCGGCTTTCTTTAAATCCCGAAGGTGGCATTCCAATCCGGCAGCGGAATAGTCATCATCGAAATGAGTAAACCCGGCTAAAAAACCGCACACAAACAAGCTTACATGAGGCTGCCGCCGGTACGGCTCCAGGAGAAACTCCGACAGATGGGTTCTTGCCGCATCAAAGCGGGACTGTACAGAGGGGTTTCGGACATCGATCGTCCAGACCGCGTATTGCCTGCGGCCCTTGCGCCATTCCGCGAAGTCGCGGTTTTCAGCAAAAAGCGTCCGCCGCAAACTCAGGAATTTTTTCCAGGCCTTTTCATGTGGTTTTTTTGTCTCGTCCGCCATTAAGCCTATGGATCCACCCTCAGAAAACAGCAGCCTTCATGGCTCTCCCGCCCCCCGGTTTTGAGACCCACTTCCGGGGCAAACAGGGGGCCGTCCGTGACAACGGTGTGATACTCGCCCAACTCTCCTGATGGATCAATCCCTGCTTTCTCCATTTCGGCAATCGTTTGTGCCCGGATGCTTTTCCCCAAAAAACGCTTATCCAGGTGCTCTTCATTGATGACAACAATTCGGGCCAGGAAGCCGAGATCAATGAATTCCTGCAGCAGCTCTTGCCGATCCCGTCCCCAGAGGGGGTGAACCGGCAGGATCCCTGCCTGGTGACACACGCGCCTTACCCACTCCCGGTGTGAGGCCACGTCAATATCTCCAAAGACCCCCGCTTCGATTCCGGAAGCTTTGAACTCATGCAGAACAGATATAAATTCGTCCTCGTATTGCTGCCATGTAGCGGAGCAGAAAACCGCCTGCATCCCCAGGCTTCTTCCCTGTTCCTCGATAAATGATCTTGGGAGTCCGTGAGAGCGGGAGCGGACGCCGTCTTCGGTCAGGACCGTGAAAAGGGCTTCGGGCCTGCCGCCGGAGCGGATAGCATGATACAGGGCGAGACAGGAGTCTTTTCCGCCGCTCCATGAGCAGAAGAAAGGGCGGCCGGTGATCGATTCTGCCATTTCTGTTGTCATTTTTTCAGTCCGGATTGCATTGTTCCGTGCCGAAGAGGACAGGGCCGTTCGGCTTTTTCCAAAAGGAGCCAGACGGTTTGTCCGGATCGCAGAAACCCCTTATTATCCTATCGTGTGCATTATCGCAAGGGGCTATATAGCAATAGGCAGGCCCCGGACTCAAGTACTGAGTGCAACCTAAACTGAGCGTTTCAAATTTTTAAACCTATTTATTTCTGAATTATTTTAAGGTATTTAAGCCATTTTTAGTTTTAAAAATTTCAAACCCTCCGGGATTTTCAATTTTACCGCATCTCCCGCGTCAGATCATGTCTCGCATACCTGCCTATAGCTCGACAGTCATCTTCCTTGTATCTGCGGCAAACTTGAAAATCGCTCAATTTAGGTGCAGGAAATGGTGTGCATTGCCGGCAGAAATGTTTATATTCTCTGGATTGAAGAAAGGAGGAAGCGAATATGGCTAAGCTCAACAGCCCGATGGATATTCTGGCACTGCTTGATAAATCCAACTGCCGCAGATGCAATGAGCCCACCTGCATGGCGTTTGCCGCGCAGGTGTTTAAGGGAAAAAAGAAGCTCAGCGACTGTCCGAAACTGGATCCGTCCGTTATAGAAAAGTACGAAGCAGTTGACGGAAACGAGGATGCCGCTGAGAGCACGGATAAGCCGCGTACCTCGGAAGAGGAGATCGAGGCCTACGTCCGGAGCCTCAAGGAGAAGGTCAGAGCGATGGATCTGTCCTCTGTGGCTGAAAAGCTGGGAGGGGTCTTTGAAAACGGCCGCCTGAGCGTTAAGGTGCTTGGCAAGGATTTCCGGGCATACCCTGATGGCACACTCTCAGCCGGGATTCATACCAACCCGTGGGTATCCGTTCCTGTTCTGACCTACATCACCGAGGGCGCAGGCAGGGATGTTACCGGCATCTGGCTTCCGTTTCGGGAACTGAAAGAAGGCAGCGCATGGAGCGGCCTGTTTCGTCAGCGCTGTGAAAAACCCCTCAAGCAGATCGCTGACAACGATTATGATCTTTTCGTGGATCTGCTCGACGTTTTCAACGGCCGGCCCGTCGAACACCTGGATGCGGATATCGCACGGGTGTTTTATGTTTTGCCCAAGGTTCCGATCATGATCTGCTACTGGCCGCCTGAAGAGGATTTTGAATCCAACCTCAACATCTTTTTCGATAAAGCCGCGGAGGAGAACCTTAACCTTTCCTCCATCAATGCTCTGGGCTCCGGGCTGGCGCGGATGTTTGAAAAACTGGCGCTAAAGCACAGCACGCATCAGCCCTTTGCAGTCAGCAATTGATTTCAGGAAAGGGCTGAGACTTCCCGGGATCTCAGGCGATGCGCGTTTTCAGGGTTTGCGGGCGCGCATCGCCTTTTTTATAGAGCAGCACTCAGGCATCAATTTCTTTTATGATTTTATAACAGACCGCCTCCTGCGTCGCTGCCGCACAGTTTATGGTGATCTCCGCGTGTCTGGCGTAGAGTGCCAGGCGTTCCTCATATAATTCGGCGAAACTCTGGCCGGGCCGCCTGGCAAGGCCCCGTTCGCTGAAATCCCCGACCCTCGCCTCCAGGGTGGCCAAATCCGCATCCAGAAAAACGATGATGCCGTCTTTTTTTAAATTGAGGGCTTTTTCCTCATGGGCAACTTTATTTTTGTCGGCAAAAAGCTGATGAGCAGACTTCAGATGATGTCGGACAACCGCCTTGCGGTGATTACGGAAATGGATTCTGCGGCTGCCTCCGTTGCGGCTTCTGATCAGTCGCTGGCGGATAATACTTCAACGCAGGCTGCGGCAATCGAGGAGGCGGCGTCATCGCTGGAAGAAATGTCGACCAAAACCAAGGGCAATGCGGACAATGCGGAACAGGCAAAGACCCTGGTATCGGAAGAAAAAGCTATCGTGGACAAGGATGATATCGCCTTACAAATCGTTCGGGAGCTAAACATTTTTATCCAGGGCACGGCAGGTCACGCTGATGCCGCAAGCGGGCATCAAGCTTCTTCTGCTTCTTCGTATCTTGGGCAAACTTGAAAATCGTTTAACTTGGGTATAATTCTTCACGCATAACGGCATTCAGTACCTGCCGGATGTGCTCTGTCCACTCGAAGTGTTCGGCTTTCATCAGACAGCAGCGGAGGCAGGCAACCTGCTGCTGATCCCATTCTATGTCCAGGCTTTGTTCCAGCATGTTTTTCGGAAAACGGGCAACTGCCAGGTGTAGGTTTTTTCTGGCGGCGGCTTCAAATATTTGCTGGCTGCGGCGGGAAATCTCACTGGCTTTTTCGGCATGCGGTGCCCAGATGATAATGTCGAGTTCCGGCGGAAATGCGGTAAGAAAGCGGGGGTCGGCCCGGAGCTTTTCAAAAAGGTCAATGGCCGCATTGCGTCCTTTCTCCAGGCCCTGAGCGAAATCGCCTCCTCGTTTCAGCGGAAACATCCGCATGGTTGCCCACAGGGCTGCTGCCGAGGCTCCGGCGCGGGAGCATTCCAGGCTGATTTCTCCAAGATGCAGCTCCGCAGAGCTGAAATAGGTATAGGGCGAGTCGTGTTTGTAAAATTTTCCGACAGAGGGATCTTTGAAAAGCACACAGCCGCAGCCGTAGGGCTGAAGTCCGTGTTTATGCGGGTCCACCACAATTGAGTCAACCTCACCGATCCGGTCGAAGGCCCTCCCGGCTTCTTCATCCAGGTTGGCCGCAAGGACAAAATAGCCCCCGTAGGCGGCATCGGCGTGAAGCCGGAAATTGTATTTTTCCCTCAGGGCGAGTATACCGGGCAGCGGATCAAGGGCTCCGGCTGAGGTTGTCCCTATTGTTGCGACCACAGTGCCTACATCCTCTTTTTTCAGGACCTCTTCAAGCTTATTTAAATCCATTTTGCCCCTGCTGTCGCAGGCAACAGACTGAAAGGGGAGCTGGAGCACCCCGGAGAGCCGGTGGTGGGTATAATGCGCCTGCTCCGAGGCCACGATTGTTCTGCCGGGATGCAGCCGCCCGGAGATCCACAGCGCCTCCATGTTGGCAATCGTGCCGCCGCCGCACAGATGGCCCAAATGGGTATCCCATCCGAACATCCCTGCAATCTCAGCCACGGCTTCTTTCTCCATCGCGGAGCTGGCCCGGCCTCCGTCAAGGGCATGGTTGTTCGGGTTGATCCACATTGCGAGCATATAGGCCAGACGGGCGATGGAATGCGGCGGTTTGAGCATTTGCCCGGCATAAAGGGGGTGATGAAAGGGATAGTTGTCCTGCATTTTTTCTGCAACTTCCAGCATGACCGTTCGCAGTCCGGCCGTATCTGGCGCCGGCTCGTGCGCCGGCAGGTCTTTGAATCCTTCCTCTAAACGCTGCAGAGCTTCCTGCAGTATGCTTATGCTTTGGGTTTCCAGTGTCATGGACATTTCTCTGTAATAATATTATCCGCTTGTCTCGTTTATACGCCGGCAAAGCCTGCTGGTGGAGCCGTCGCTGTCAGTATAGCCCCGGCGGCGCCGGAAGGGCTTTTATGAGGATAAGTCCGATTTTTAAACCTATTCCTTGTATCTGCGGCAAGCTTGAAAATCGCTCAATTTAGGTTTATTAGCAATGCGTGGATGAAGGGGTTTCGGCAGACTTCATTGCCTGTTGTCGCCGTTTTATGAAACGGCCTTTTACCGGGAATACAGGGCGGTGTCAAGTCCAAAACCACATCGCTTATTGACCCCACGATATGCCGGCTTATATTTTACCAATAGGCGGAAGATGTTAGCCTACGCGTTAAACAGCCGTGTTCAAAGGAGGTTTTTTTATGCAGGAAGTTATCAATGGCGTTGCGCTTGAAGTGGTTAAGGGTGATATTGCAGGCCAGGAAGATATTGCAGCCGTTGTCAATGCCGCTAATGCGGAGCTAAGGATGGGAGGAGGCGTGGCCGGCGCCATTCATATGGCTGCGGGACCCGGTCTTGAGGAAGAATGCCGTCAGCTCGCGCCCATCCGTCCGGGAGAGGCAGTTATAACCGGCGGGCACAATCTGCCAAATGACTATGTAATTCACTGCCTGGGGCCCATATATGGGCGGGATAAGCCGGAGGATCGCCTCCTGGCGGACTGCTACCGCAATGCGCTGAACCTTGCGGAGAAACATCAAATTGCCTCAATTGCTTTTCCTGCGATTTCCACAGGGGCGTTTGGCTACCCAATAAAAGACGCTGCTCAAATCGCCCTGCAGACTATCCGGGAGGAGATTCCGCAGCTCGAACATGTCAAAAAAATACGCTTTGTTCTCTATAGCCAGGGGGATTACGAGGTTTTCGGGCAGTTACTGGCTTGATCCGATTGGATAATCCCGGCCGGATATTGCTGCCGGCTGCGGCAAAGCCGGCACCGGAGCAGCCGGGAGGAAGGCGGAAGCGCATGGGAAGCCGGCAATATGTTTGCCGGCCGGGGCCGTGCTGGGAAAAATCAATATATGCGAGGAGAATATTATGTCGAAAAATATCCAGGAACTGCTCGGAGATCAGGCGAAGCCGTTGCTCGAGCATACATGCAGCACGATAAAAAAAGAGCACCTGCATCTGCCCGGCCCGGATTATGTGGGAGAAGTAGTTGCTTACACGGACAGACCGACCAATGTTCTTCGGAACCTGCAGTCAGTATTAAACCACGGCAGGCTCGGGGGCACCGGCTATGTTTCCATTCTCCCGGTGGATCAGGGAATTGAGCATTCCGCAGGCGCATCTTTTGCACCTAATCCAATCTATTTTGACCCGGAAAACATAGTCAAACTTGCCATGGAAGGCGGCTGCAACGCGGTCGCATCGACGTTGGGCGTGCTCGGGGCCGTGTCACGGAAGTACGCGCATAAAATTCCTTTTATTGTGAAATTAAATCATAATGAACTGCTTACCTATCCAAACAAGTTTGATCAGCGGATGTTCGCTTCTGTTGAGCAGGCGTTTCAAATGGGCGCAGTTGCCGTGGGTGCGACTGTTTATTTCGGCTCTCAGGAATCCGACAGGCAGATAGAGGAGGTCTCCCGGGCATTTGCACATGCGCACGAGCTTGGTATGTTCACGGTTCTATGGTGCTATTTAAGAAATGATGGATTCAAAAAGGACGGGGTTGACTATCACGCCGCAGCGGATCTTACGGGCCAGGCAAACCATCTCGGAGTAACAATAGAGGCGGATGTAATAAAGCAGAAAATGCCGAAAAATAACGGCGGTTTTACTGAAATCAATTTCGGCAAAACGGATAAGCTTGTATACAATGAGCTGACATCAGAGCACCCCATAGACCTCACAAGATACCAGGTGGCAAACTGCTACATGGGACGGATCGGCCTGATCAATTCCGGCGGCCCAAGCGGCAAAGATGACCTGCAGCAGGCGGTAAAGACAGCCGTAATCAATAAACGGGCAGGGGGCATGGGGCTTATTTCCGGCAGAAAAGCATTCCAGAAGTCCATGAAAGAGGGGGTGGAGCTGCTTAATGCTATACAGGACGTATATCTCGCAGAGGATATAACACCGGCATAATGCGCTGTTCCCTTTCCCGGTTCCCTGGCGCAGCCTTTTCGGGGGCCGTTGCAAGCCGGGGCTGAAATTTTTCGGACAGCCCCGGCTTGTTTTAAAGGGTGAGCATGTAAACGCCTGATTTCAAATAATTGGTCAGGTGTTCTCCCATGTAGAGGACCTCGATCCCCAGGCCTTCCAGTATGCCGGAGACGCCGTATGTGTCGGCGCATGTTTTACAGGCCAGAACTTTGACCCCGGAAGCAATTACATCCTCCAGCCTGCCCTGCAGTTCTGCGTGATTTGCCATCAAATTTGCGGATGGCCCCCACAGAACCACACGGATGTTTTCCCACCAGCCCATTGATTTTGCCTTTTTTGCATACATGAAAATCATGTTTTCAGCTACTTCCGGGTCCTTTGTGGTCCACAGAATTACAAGAGTATCCTCTGTGTTGCCTTCCTTGTTTGTCATGGCAGAGATCCTTTTTCCTGCACTGGATTGAAGGGTTTCATGCTGATGCCCTCATTTTTTGATGCTCTCGTAAAAAGCGATTTATTCCGCGGCGGCGGTATTTTTGCAGAAACCTGAATTGAGCGATTTTCAAGTTTGCCGCAGATACAAGGAAGATGACAAGCTATAGGCAGCTATGCGAGACATCATCTGAGGCGGTAGATGCGGTAAAATTGAAAATCCCGGAGGGTTTGGCCGAAAAATAATTCAGAAATAAATAGATTTAAAAATCTGAAACGCTCAGTTTAGGAATAAATATCTTTCAGCCAGCTGAAACAGCAGTAGTGGCTGTGTCACTGCAGCGGATTGGTCTTTTTTAACAATGATAAACGCCGTGACGGGGGAGGTTTCAGTCAACCCCCGCACGGCGTTTAATGCATTAATGCAGAATGGGCTTTATTTCCACCCGTCGGTTTTTCATCCTGCCTTCGGCGTTTTCATTGGAAGCCACCGGCTCGGACTCTCCATAGCCTTCATAGCAAAGGCGGTCCTTATCAATGCCGGCTTCGGCCAGGAAATCCCGCACTGCCCTGGCACGGCGTTCGGATAACTTTTGGTTATAGGCATCAGATCCCTGATTGTCTGTGTGTCCCTGGATTTCCACCTTTATTTCCGGGTTCTTCTGTAAAACCGTAACAACGTGCTTTAAATTGTCATGATAGGCAGGCTGAATATCAGTCTTGTTAAGTTCGAAGCGCAGGTCCGCAACTACCCAGCAACCACAATTATTCACATTTGCCCCTTCCGGGGTGTTCGGGCATTCATCCCTGTAATCGGCGACTCCGTCATTGTCAGAATCTATTGGGCAGCCATTCTCATCTACTTCTGCGCCGGCAGGGGTGTTGGGACATTCATCATCGGCATCCGCCACACCGTCGCCGTCGCTGTCCTTGGGTGCAGGAGAGGCTTTGGTGTAGAAGATGTTTTGGATAAAGTCGGAGCGGGCGGCTTCACCCTGAAATGCTTCAGCGCTGATATGGGTCGAACAGTCCCGGCTGTTTACGATTTCAGCGATAATTTTCTTTTCCCACTCACTCTGGGCATAGCTGACCACGTGAAAACAGACATCATATTGGTTTGACAGTTGTTTCACTGCCCGGGCCGGGTCTCCTCCCTTGTTTTCCCCGCCGTCTGAGAAAAGAATGACAGCCGTTTTTCCGGATAGATTACGCAAAATGCTGTCCAGATGTTTTATTCCCGAGGCCAGCGGGGTGTCCAGCCCGATTTCCCGTAAATCGTCTTTAAGGCCGGCAATGGCCTTTCTGTAAGACGCATTCGAGAATTCTGCCATGGGAAAATCGGCGTTAAAGTTTTCGGCTACTGTATATAAACCGGCTTTGTAGCCCAGATCGGGAATATTGCGCCGCATTGTCTGCATATCCGTTTTGGCCAGCACCGCCTTTTTTTCCTCCTGGGCGGCATAGTTGTTGTCCATTGATCCGGAGGCGTCGTAGAGAAAGATGAAATTGTCCACTTTGGGGTTCATATCTGCAGCGTTGGCGCTTCCCGATGCAATCATGCAGATTATTGCACAGAAGCAGATGAAACAATATTTGGGTAACTGCATAAAGATTTCCTCCTTTAAACGGGATATGGTAACATAATAGGATGCGCTAAGCATCAACGATGAGAAAGTACTTTAATATTAACTTAGTCCGCTATTGCTGTTTGTCAAATGGAAAGGAGGCAGTGCCCTGCATTGCCGCCGGATTTGGCAGAAAGCATAATCGACCGCCAGCGATTTTGTCTCTGTTTTCCTACACCGCCAGGTGCAGCCAGAAGAGAAAGGTCAGGGCCGAGAGAAGGGTGCTTGTGGAAATCGCAGCTACTGCCAATTCCGTGTCACCTTTCATTTCCCCGGCCATCACATAGGTGATCGTGGCTGTCGGCGCGGCCAGCAGGATGAGCCCCGGCAGAAAGACGCCGGCGGACAGTCCCCAGAGGCGATAGAGAAAAAGTCCCAGCCCCGGAAGCAAGGCCAGTTTGAGCAGCCCACAGATAAGGACCGTAAAAAACCTGGAGCGGATCAGGCGCAAAGATAGCGAGGCCCCGATAAGCAGGAGCGCAAGCGGCAGGGCCATTCCGCTGATGATATTTAGGGTGCGGCTAATAATCGGATGCAGCTGAATTTCAAGAGCGGAAAACAGTATGCCGGCCAGCGCGGAAAATATCACGGGATTGCCAAGTATTTTCCGCAACACCGCAAATGCCCGTACCCCGGAGGGTTTCCCGCCGCCATAGTATTGCAGGATGAATACCGAGAGAAAATTCTGCAGTATCATCAGAAACCCTGCGAGAATACTGGCACTGGCAAGCCCCCGGTCACCCAGAAAGTAATAGGCGACTGCAAGTCCGATATAGCCCAGGTTGCCGTGAAATGAGCTCTGCATAAAAGTGGCGAACTGTCTGTCCTTTATTTTGAGCAGTCGGCCCAGGCTCCATACCAGGAAGAAAAAGGCAGTCAGTGTGGTAAGGGTAAGGAGCGCCACCCGGCTGTTAAAATCCGTGTTCAGCGAGCCCTGGCTGATTGCATGAAAGATCATGGCGGGAATGGCCACGTAATAAACCAGTTGATTGGCGGGTTCCAGAAATTCATTCGGGATATATCCCCTCTGGCGGGCCGCCCATCCAATGGCGATGACGGCAAATATAGGGATAATGGTGGCGAAAATGTCCATGGTGATGTATATTAAGCTCTACTCCTCGATTTTTTCCATTGTAACAGAGACGGTTTTGGGGAGGGCAATCCCTGCGGCAGCTTCCGCTGACTTGAGGATTGCCATGGGGACCGGGCAGGAAGCATGCTTACAGTACCGGGCGATTGTTTCATAAACCCGGGTTGCACCGATTTTTCCGAAAGCCTCATCCATGATGGCAATTTCTTTCAAGTCTGCTGCTGCTTTTTGAATGTCGGGGCATTCGCTTTCAATATTGATACGCACTGTTTCCATGTCGGAAGCCGTGGCTTCGATTCTGGTCTGAAAACCGCAGGCGCCGGCGTCAACTTTTCCTACAATCATGAAAATCTCCTGTTTTAAAATGATATTCAAGGCCGCGGACGCATCGGAATAATGTCCCAAAATTGGCCAAAAAACAGCAAAACGATTCGAGTTGGAAGATAATGAAGTCACTGGAAATTTTCAACAGCATTCTTGAATGGATGCAAAATCCGGGAGGGTTTGAAGTTTTTCAAGCTAAAAATGGCTTAAATCCCTTAAAATAATTCAGAAATAAATAGTTTTAAAATTTTGAAACGCTCAGTTTAGGAGAAAAAAACAGGAGAGATCGGAGTTGGGCCCCCAATGAAATGCCGCTTTTCAGCTTATCCACGAGTTCCGGGTGAATGCTCATTTCTATCCGGCTGTGTTTGTTTGACAAGCTGATGTTTTTGCTCTTATCATATTTTTATAAAGAAGCATGTTAATTTTGAACAACATCCATTACTCAATAAGGGGAATTCAAAAAGGGGGAGAAGATGAAAAGATTTCTGTTTTTGTTCGGAGTGCTCTGCTGCGTTTTTGTTTTGATGGGGTGCGGCCAGGAAGAGGAAGCCAAACAACCCGCTCAGGAGAAAGGCCGGGAAGCCGCTGAGTCCGCCAAAGAACAGGCAAAGGACACAGGAGAAGAATCTGCCGGCGATCTGGAAGAGGCGGGCAAGCAAGCCAGGCAAACCACTGAGGCTGCAAAAGAGAAGGCCCGGGAAGCCGCTGAGACCTCCAAAGAAAGTGCCGAGGAAAGCGCTGAAAGCGTAAAAGAGAAAACCGAAGAAAGCGTTCAGGGTATGAAGGAAAAGGCCGGGGAGGCAGCTTCGGCAGCAAAACAGAAAGCAGAGCAAACTGCTGAAAAAACAAAGCAGGAAATCGGGCAAGACGCTGAGGCTGTAAAAGAAAAAGCCGCGGAAACCGCCGCGGCCGGCGGCCTTGGGGTGATGAAGATGAAAAATGAGAAGGCGTTTTCCCAGCACAGAATGGGCATTGTCGAGTTTGATCACAAAGCTCATGTTGAAGAATACGGCCTTGGATGCGGTAAGTGCCATCACGACAAAAACCATGAGCCTTTAAACGATCTGAGCTATGACGATCCGGTAAAGAGCTGCTTTGAATGTCACGATAAAACAGGCAGACCGAATCGGGAGGAGTCAATGTCTGAGGAGCAGTGGCAGAAAGAACGGATCAAATACTATTATGGGGCGATACACGAAAATTGCATGGGCTGCCATAAGGAAACAAAAGGTCCTACCCAGTGCACGCAGTGCCATCCCAGTCCGGAGAGATAATACCGGATAGATAAAGCCCCAACAAAAAGCGTACAGGAAAACCGGGCTCATGCAGCCCGGTTTTTTGCGGCCTGTGGGCAAGCAGGCGGGCCGGCCCGGTGCCAATCTGCTTAAGCTTCCCGGCAGTTTTGCTCCAAAACCCGGATGATCTGCAGAACCGTCCGGTTTACCGGTGTGGGCAGGCTATAATGTTTCCCCAGCTCCACCACCTTTTTCCCAAAGACTTCCACTTCAGTTTTCCGTCCGGCTTCCATATCCTGCAGCATGGATGTTTTGCCCTGCGGCGAAAGGCCCTGCAGGACACCAATCCACTCATCCAGATCGTTTTGGGTGAGTTCAATGGCCCCGGCGTTTGCTACAGCGATTACCTCATGCATCAGGGCCTCCATTAACTGCCCGGCATCCCGGGATGTCTGGAAAACGCCGTAGGGCGCGCCCATTACAGTCGATGCCTGGTTCATGCCCACGTTGATCATGAACTTCCACCACATTATCCGCATCATGTCCCGGGGAGTTTCATACGGGATGGCGGCTTTTGCAAATGCCTCCTGTACACGCATAACCTTTTGGCCGGGGCGGGTATTGTCGGCCTCGCCAAAATAGTGCTTGCCCGGTTTGGTGTAGGTGATGCGGTTTCCCTCGCGAAGGGCATCGATTCCCACGGAGACGGCATAAAGCACCTTCTCCATTCCGAATCTGGATCCGAGGTATTCTTCGCTTTCGAGCCCGTTCATTACAGAGATAATGGTTGTCGAATCGCCCACGAGATTACCCAGTTCCTCGACAGCCTCCGGCAGATGGTGGTTTTTCACGGCCACTATGACCAGGTCAACCGGGAAGGCAGCGGAGGCAGGATCGATCACCGGTATTTTATAGGGCTTTTCGTTGATGATCACTCCCTCGTTTTGAAGCCTTTCCAGGCGGTTGCCCCTGGCGATCAACCGTGTGGAAAAACCGTTGTCAAAAAGTTTGCCGGCAAAAAACGCGCCCATGGCTCCGGCCCCGAGGATGGCTACTTCTTGAATTGTTTGCATGGATGCTTCCTTAGTTGAACAGCCCCGGATTGTCACCCACGATAATTTCGCCGGCGTCTTCTTCCTCTGCCCGCGGCCATATTCCCCTCTTTTTTTGCGGGTTCCGGTTGTGAAATCCTTTCCTGAATATATACGTGCTACCGTGGGCTGTCAAAATCCTGCTGAGAGGCTTGATATAACCTAAATTGAGCGATTTTCAAGAAAATAATTCAGAAATAAATAGGTTTAAAAATTTGAAACGCTCAGTTTAGGTGGAACTGAGATATCGGGTTGAAGTAAGGCGATCGCGTGGTGGCTATTTGAAACCAGTGACAGAGCTGTTACATTTTAAAATCAGGGTTTTTGTTTGAGCAGCCATAGAAAAAATCGTCTGGTGTTGACTATTTCCCCGCAGTACCGGAAAGGAAGCCGGATATGATCACTTTGCTGGCAAAGCTTTTGAAAGTGTTAAACGCGGAAGCCGCCCCCGGCCAGATCAGTGCCGCGTTCTGCCTGGCCCTGTTTTTTGCCTTTATGCCGTTTTTTACCCTGCAGCACGTGCTGCTGCTTTTTCTGGTGCTGGTACTGCGTGTCAATCTTACCGGCTTTATCCTGGGCTGGCTTGTATTTGCCGCAGTCGCTTTTCTCCTTGACCCGCTATTCCACTGGCTGGGCATGGCGGTTTTATCTGCGGACGCTTTAGAGGGCTTCTGGCGCCTTCTTTATGAATCCGGATTCTGGCACCTGACCCGTTTTAACAACACGGTGGTCATGGGCGGCTTTATTGCGGCCCTGGTGCTTTTCCTTCCCCTGTATTTTACGTCCAACGCCCTGATTCGGCGCTACCGGCAGCACTTCATGAGCTGGCTGGAGAAAACACGCCTTGCCCAGATGATCAAAGGAAGCCGCATCTACTCGGCATACCGAACTGTATCCGGATGGAGGAAACCCGTATGAATCGCCTGATCCGATGGCCCGGACTCGCCGCCTTTGTTGTGATTGCCGCCGTATGCGCGGCTGTCTGGTATCTTGTGGTTGACTATGCGGCAGAATACATGGTGGAACGCACTGGCACAAAGGCGGTGGGCGCAGAAGTCGAGCTTGCCTCGGCAGACCTGACACTTTTTCCTTTAGGCCTTGAATTAAACGGCCTTCAGGTCACCAACCCGAAACAGCCCATGCGAAATGCACTTGTGGCCGACAGGATTCGGATGACATTCAATCCAGGTCATCTAATCAAAGGTAAAACTGTTGTGGAGGCTATGTCCGCATCAGGCCTTGCGTTTGATAAAGAACGGACAACTTCGGGCGCGCTTCCGGAGACTGAAAAACTTTCTGAAAAAGGCGCTGAAATCCGCGAAAGGCTCCGCTCCAAGCTGGGCGAGTTTCCTTCTTTGGCGGCAAAAAACGCAAAAGAGATCCTGGAAAACGAGAAACTGGCGACCATTGAAGAAGCAGAAGCGCTCAGGGCGGATATTGCCGCTGCAAGAGAAAATTTCAAGGCGCGGCTGGACGAGCTTCCGGATAAAGAAACCTTTCAGGAATACAAAGCGCGGATTAAAAAACTGCGGGAGGATTCCGGGCTGTCCGGGGGCGTGATGGGCGCTATTGGAAAAGTGGACGAGGTCCGGGAAATCAGGAAAGATATTGAAGAAGACCTTGAGGCGCTTCGCAGCGCAAGAGAGGATCTCTCCCGGAGCCGGGCTGAGTTTCAAAACCGCTTGAAAGATCTTAAGAATGCACCGGCCCGGGACGCAGAACGACTGATGGAAAAATATGCGCTCTCGCCCAAGGGCATCGGCAATATGTCCGCCCTTGTTTTCGGACCCGGGTACGCGCAATGGGTGGAAACAAGCCTTATCTGATACCAGCGGCTTTCGCCTTATCTCGCCGGGATGATGCGTGCCGGCGAAAAAGAGGAAAAGCGCCGCCGGGGCGAGGGAATTGATGTGGA